>NZ_WTKX01000001.1:0-331947 GCF_011378755.1 Pseudoalteromonas sp. Z1A2
ATGAAACAGACTACTATGATAATTTAAACGAGTCAGGTAAAGTGGCCTGACTTAAACAAACTGGTCTCCGATGAACTCGGGGCGATTCAGTTTTTAAACACCAGCGCGTATTCATCGTCTTTATTAATTGCACCTATACATTCAATACTTTGCGCATGTACTGGTAAATGTTGGCTATAAAGCTTATAAAATGTGTATTCAACACTATACGAGTGCTGCTTTCTTTTAAGCGCAAATTCGCTTTGTTTAATTTTAGGATGGTGTATATAACTGGGTATTTTAATCGCTTTAATAACGCAGGCTTTATCATCAAGCCGGCACTGCACAATACTGCCACATCCACTCCAAAGTGATGTAAGCGTATCGCCAATTTCAATGTGCTTAAAGTGAGGTTGTAATAAAGGAATGTAAAATGCCATAGCTATATTAAGTAATTAAGTTTTTTGTAGTTTAACATTAGTGGACGTTTTTAATAAAACTAAGGCATAAGAAAGCTCCACTTGGTTTTATACAAGTTTGTATGTAAATAGTGGCCAAAATCACTATGCCACTACACCAGGTTATTTCTTTATCTTATTTATTTCTTTGTTTATTTTCTACAACCCTGATTTAACCTTACCATGTGATTCAAGTTCTAAAAACTTAGAAATATTTCTTGGAGCTTTGGCTTTGAATAAATTGTAAAATCGTTCATCATGAGTTGAGATTATGATCTGTTTATTAAACATTACGGCTAAATTTCTGAACAAATCGATTACTGACAGAACGTTTATAGAGTCCATTGATTGCACTGGATCGTCTATTAAAATGCAGTCTACTGCATTCCCTTTGTACTCTTCGGAATTTAAAGCTCTAGCCATGAAAATACTTAAGCTTAGAACGCTAATCTGTGCTGAGCTGAGGTAGATATTAGGCGAAATAAGAGCTGAACTTTCGTCATTAGAAAGGTAAACGTTAAGCTTAGGTTTGTCGTTATCACTGAACGTACATTCAAATACAACTTTCTTAAACCCTGGGTGTGGATCGATCTTAGAATATATTTGATTTACTAACTCAGAATAGAAGTAAGAATCAATTTTTTTCTTCAGACGTGTATTTATTGACGATACATCATCATTTAAAATACTAACAACAGAAGAGATGCTACTTAATTCTTCTTCTTCATTTTTTATCTGTGCATCAATATTAATTACTTTTATATATTTGGAGTAAACTTCAAGAAGATTTAATAAACCTCTGAGACAAAAAGATATTTTACTACTGTTATCATATTCAAAAGATTTCTCATTAAACTGGTGATTTAGAATAGAACTCAAGTCATCCTCATTCATTTCAAAAACATCACTTTGAATGTTTATTGGTAGAATTGAGTAGAGACTATCGATGTTCTCTTTCTCTCTGTTGATTTTAATATTAATATCAGTGAAAATTTTGTTGAAAGATTCAATCGCATCATCTTCAGATAATCTTAGATAAGTTTCAATCGGTTGAGATAGTTTATCTTTCACTAACTCCAAATTAGCAATATTTTGTTTCTTAGTGTCGCTGCTTTCGTTTAATATTGATAGAGTGTTGTAGAAAGTGGTCTTAACATCATCTTCAATTGTACTATTCAATTCAATAGAAAGCTTAGCAATCAAAAACTCTTCAAACTCTTTAACTAAACTTAGCTCTTTTAAATCCTCATTATTATTAGAAATTAGTGACTCAAGAGCAAATATTTCTTCTTTATTGTTTATTATTGTTAAGTTGTGAGTATCTATAACTTCATTTAATCTATTATGAGAGTTTTCATAAAGATAAATTTCATTGTTAATATCTGCTATATTTGTATCTTTATCTTTACCTTGTGTTATTGAATGTAGATTATTTATCCGTTTTTCAAAGTCATCTAGTTCATTTGAATCCTTAGATAAAATTCCTTTTATTTTTTCTTGTTCACTGAGTAAATCATTTAATTTTAACTGCTTATCAGAAAGGTGCTGTAGTACTAAAAGTTCATAGCGTTGTGCGATCTCATTTGTCGATGAGTTTATAGCTTCCTTATTTTTTCTAAACTCCAAGTTTTTTTGATAAATAGGATCAATAAAGTCTTTTAAATATTCATTATTTTGTATGCTTTCACATAGTTTGTCATGATTTTCAAAGGGAGAATAACATAATGGGCAGTTTGAGATACTCGAATTTGAAACTTTACTTAAGTAAGTCAATCCATAACCTTGGAGTTTCTTTAATTCTTCTTCGTTTTCTTTAAGGTTGGATGCACTTTGCTTAAGTTTATTCTCTTCTTTTTGAATGTTATGTAATTTTATCTTATTACTTAGTATAAGTTTATAATCATCAGAAGTTATAAGACCTAATTCTTGTAGACCATTTTCCCAACCATAGGATACAAAATCAATGTTTTTTGTTTTACTGATGATTTCATTAATTTCAGAAACTCTAGTTTCATTTACTGATAATTCTTCTTTGTCTTTATTTGATTTTTCAATTAAATGAATTTTTTTATTCGTTAACTCTTCTAATTGTAGATAATTACTATCTAACCCGTCTCTTTTCCTTTGAAGAACATTAATATAAGATAAACCGCTGTTTATTATTTCTTTCGAGTTCTCTATTGTTTTACTAAGTTTTAAGTTGGACGCTGAAAGTTCTTTAACCTTATGATATTTGTCTTCATTAGATTTTACTAGAGAGTTAACATTGAGTTTTGCTTTTATGTATGCAGGGATTTTTTCATAGTATTCGAAAGCTTCATTCTGTAATTTTATTTTAAAATCTAACTCTTTATTTTCATTAAAGATCTTCTTTATCAATAACTGGTGGTTTTCATAGTTATTTTTATTGACCACTACAATTGCACCTTTTTCCAATGAAAGCCTTTTAATCTCCCTAAATGACTTTCTATACTCAGCATGATATTTAGATATCTCTTTTTTTATAATCTCTTTTTCTTCATTTAGTGATTTATTTTTTTCTTCTATGAGATAAAGTTTATTATTCAAAACCATCTCAATTTGTTCTTTTATTTTATTTTGTTCTACTCCATCAAAGCTAGGTAATTCGATACCAAGTTTAATAAGTTCGCTCACATATTTCGTGAATTTTTCTTTAACAATTGAATCTTTATGAGAATCTATAGATTCTTTCTTAAGTAAAGCCAGCTTATCTTCGATAATAGTTTTCATCGAGTTAATATCTGAAAGAGCCTGATAAAGTTCAATACGACTTGACTCTAATTCTTTTATATCATCTGATTGACACTCAATAAATTCGAGATACCTTTGCTCTGGTCTAGACTCTCTTATGTAACCATCTATAGCTTCTTGAGATAAAATGACTTTTTCAAAAAACTTCCTATCTTTAGGCGTTTTATTCGGATCGAATACATAATCTCTAGTCGCTTTATCTGCACTGATTGAAGCAGTAAAATTTTCGATAGTCGTATCAACGGTTACAGTCGTATTCAATTTATCTGGGTTGTTTATATTTCTTAAAATCAGCTTACTACCAAAATCATTACCAGAATCATGTATTTGGTCTGAAGACAATTTATTGTTGAGTGTTTTTATTGATGGAATTCTTATATATCTGTGAATATTATTTGTTATGGCATAATCAATAGCATCATAGAAGGATGTTTTACCATATCCATTTGGAGCATGTATAGCAACTAGCTTTGCTGGTTCGTCATTAATCATAAAGTCGAATGTACTATCTTCTTTTTTTAGATATCCTTTAAAAGCTTGGATTTCAACTTTTTTAATTTTCATGTTTATTCTCGTTTATGATTAGTGAAATAAAATTTGCTTTATCATCCTTATTGAATTTGGAGTATCGACTAGATATTATTTTCTCTGAAATGTTACTTAATATTAAGCTATCATCAACATCCTTTTTTCTAGAAGTATCTATATCAAAGCCCAATAAAATCACATTTAGTTTTTCAACTACATGAATATTAAAGTTACCATCATCTGATATTATTTTTCTTACGAAAATTTTATTGTTTTCTATTTCACTACGGACATCCTGGGAGATTTTTTCTTTAGAAATGAAAACAAGGTATGTATTCCATCTAGAGAAGTCACTAGATTGTTCACAAATAAACTCTGTGCCGATTACTTGCGTTAGATCTAACCAACTAGACTCCAACTCATCATGAGTTGAGATAGTTTTAACAAATGAATATATTTTGTTTTCTTCATCCAAATCAAAGCTATATAACTTTAGGTTTTCTTCTTCTTGAAGTAACTCAGGTAGTTGTTCTATTTCATAAAAACTATTATTAATCATAAGCCCTCTAAATAATCAAATATTTACTGTAGTTACTTTTTATTTTATCTTTTATGTGTTCACTTCCAGTAACTATGTTAAAGCTCTCTAATTCTTCTTGCTGATCATAAATGCACTTATTATTTAAAGCATCTAAGTCAATCAAGGTTTTCTTCAGATTTTTGTTATTTTGGACATTATCAATATTATAGTCATCACCAGAATTAGTTACTTGATTAATATACATATGTGAAATTGCCCCTGAATTATATTTTACTCTTTGTGAGGGGCTATTTGTCTTGACGATGAAAAAACCATTTTCATCGTGATTGATATATTCATTATCTAAAATACTTAAAAGGTGTTTCTGCCATGTCTTATTACTATTTATATATAATTCTTCTTTTATTTAATATGTTACTAAGATAGGTTTTATCAAACGTTTCAGGTTCATCAACCATCACAGATATTACGATTAACTCGAAAAATGCAGCCCAATACTTCGGTTCATTTACTTCAAAATTCTCATAGAATTCACATTCTAATATATGTTCAAGCTCTTCTTTTACTGTTATGGGGGTAATACCTATCGCTGTAACTTTTGTCTGCCCTATGCAGATAAGTAACTTGCGAATACTATTTAGTAGTGCAGGTTGATCCCAGCCGTCAGAAAATTTAAATGCTAGGTTTTCAAGTGTTTGAAACGATTGCAGCTCTACTGGTAGAACTATTGATAATTTTTCGCTTCTCGATTCATTAATGTGATGAATTATGTCATCAAATTTGTTAATGTTTACAGCAACAACACATCCATCATATTCATTCTTAGAACCTGAATACTTTGTCTCAATCGCTCGCAAAACCACACCGTCGCCATCAGTAAAAACTCCACCTCCAGACATCCCAACTATCCAACTGAATTCGATGTTCATTGATGTTTTTAATTTAATGTGTTCAGTGTACTTAACATCAAATTCATAAGAATGATTTCTATATCTATTTAGTATTACAGGAGCATCTCTACTACGTCCAGGGTAACCACAAAATCTAACCTTTTCAGGAGATGAGATTATTTTTCTCGAAATTACCACATCAGAATTTATTTGTTTTGATGTTCGTAATATTGCTATATCTAGGGAATTACTGCTATTAACTAAAATTTCTAAAATTTCAATAGGTTCGTTATTGTAATCGCGTACTATTAGGTCTCTGATTGGAAGTAAATCACTATGAATATCTTCATTATCAATACATATAACATGCTTAGCTGTGTATATATATGAATAGTCAGAAGTCAAAGAGTTCACTATAACTCCAGATCCCCCATTGATTGTAACTATATTCTCAAAATATTGGTCTTGGTTCATAATGGGATTGTATCAATTTCTTTGGCAACAAAATCAAAGTGTTCATAATCATCTTTCTGGAATATTTTATCTATTAATTCAGGATGGTTGAATAAAAATGACGGTTTATTTCCACTACACTCAATAATTCTTGCAAACACCTCTTTATCTGGATGCCCGTGACCAGTTCCATCGGTTGTTACAATATAAGATTCACAATCAATATAATTCAATAGCTTCTTACTTGTATTGTTCTTACTACCATGGTGAGATAGCTTCATATAGTCCACCTTAATTTTTTTAGTTGTAGTGTAACCAAAAGATTTCAGACCACGAATAACTTCTATTGCGTGAGCGTCACCTAACAACATTAGTGTTTTTCCACCAAATTTAAAGTTGAAAGCGATTGATGCACCATTACTAGGGGAGCCATCTGAAGCGCCTGTTTTTCCATTCATCAAAGATCTCAGGTCTGCTTTCTTTCTGGCACTTGAAGTCAAATTACTAGGATATTTCTCTGCCCACTTTGCATTTCTTTTCTTCAGCTTTTTAATAGATGGAGAGAGTATTTCAAACTCACAGCCGTATTTTTCTATTCGGTTTCCATTTTTTAACCTTGAATGGATAATTTGATCATGTTTTATTTTTTTTTGATTTAGGAGCTCTTCTAGAGTAATACCATCATTGATGCTTGTCGCTGTTGAATTAGAAGTAGATACCTTTTGCTTATCACGCTCTTCAGTAATAGCTAGTTTTTCAGACAACAGCTTTCCTGAGTTAAACCAAACCTCTGTAGTAAGATCTGATAGGTAGCCCTCCTCTTCAAAAGCAGATATTAATCCACAAATATGATCTTGATCTTCATGGGTTATGATTAAAAGGTCTATCTTTTCATCGGCAGATTTAACTTGGTCAAGATAAGTTTTTAAACTACCAGGGCGTACTCCTTGCTGAAAAGTTTCCCCTGGCCCTCCATCAATAAGAATATTACGCTTCTTTCCATCAAAGTCCCCTGAAATCACAAGGGAGTCACCATATGACGCTTTCAATACTGTTAATTGTATAGACATAATTTTCTCAAGCTATTCTCTGCGGGTTAGGTGAAACATACACCACTCTCTTACTGACTAAGCTATTAATAGTTATATAATTAGTGTCCAATAATAGTGCCATTAGAATAGGAAGCTTACAACTAGTTTTGATCGTATAAGCTCATTTGAAGAAAGCTAGTACAGTTCACATTTGACATAATATGATTATCATTCAAATGATTTAAAAATTTTCTAATGTTTTTATGTATTCGAGGTGAGAACTCTAGCCAGCTAATTCAGCTGTAGATTTGAACTATAGCTACATGGTTAGCCAATATTGCGGAAATACTTCAAATTAGTTGAGTGCAGCAATTAGCTGTGGTGCGACGGACATCTAGGTAGTAATTTTGTCAAAAAGCATTGCTACCTCTTTCCGATAAGGTCGTTGGTTAACTTAATTGCCTAAACCATAAATAAACTAGACACATATGGACGCTCTGCCGCTATCAAGCCCTAATGATCCTTCAAGGTTGTTTTTTACGATCTTAATCTATTCTTTTTTAAACATCGCTCCAAATCAGCTGATAAACCGCTGTATTCAGTAACCAATAAAATGGGGGCTGCTCTGGCATATATCCGGGCTTAACTGATTTTCAGCGTCCCTAATGAGTTTCGAACCTACCCCCACATAAATCGTAAACACCCATTCTGTATCTAATGCCGAGCCTTCGCCGGGTTTGAACTAGGTCGGCTTTGCCTATTGTTCATCTTTTTATGGAAAATAAACTAGACAGCCACTCTAATTAAACAAGCTAAACGACCATCAAATGAGCCATCATCACCCTGTCTCTATATTGAACACATAAAAAAAGCCCCGCTTGTTTTTACACAATCGGGGCTCCACACTAATTTTTTAATCAAAAATAAAAGCGCCGATACTACGGGCGCTTTGCATCATTGAATTAAATTTTATTGATTAACTACGCTTTTAAGCGGATTAATCGGCTGTGCGTTATCGTCTAGTATGTTCATGTCAAAATCGAACTCATCTACACGAATCGCTTTTTCACGTTTGATGTTGTAATCAATTAACTGAACGTGTTCAGCTTGCGTAATTACGTTTGCCGCGAGTGCGTTATCAAGCGTAATGTTAAAACGTGCACCTGGTTTAATTACTTTAGCACGTAGTGCTTTTTTAACTTTAGCCAGCTCGCCAAGTGATGCCATTTTAGCTTTGTAAGCTTGCTCATTAATATGATGGCCATCGCCCACTACTGGTTTAACTAAATGCGTGATTTGCGCTTTAAATGCGGTATCTAGCTGAGCTTGCTTAGCTAGTTCGCGGATTAAATCGTCGCTAATTTTTGGCATTTTAGTTGAGTAGTTCATTGTAATGAAACGAATAAACTTACGTGTACCACTTGCAGGGAAGTTATCTAAAAACTTATGCAATGCTTCTTCAGCACTTTGTAGTGCAAAACGAGTCGCGTAATGGAAATACGGCGCTGCTTGCTCACGGTCACTACTTGATACTTTTTGCTCGTAGTATTTAATTGATGCCATAGCTGCATATAAGAAGCTCATTACATCACCTAAACGTGCCGATAGCATTTCTGCTTGTTTTAACTTACCACCAAGTACAAGTAACGAAAAGTCTGCGTACACTGCAAGTTTTGCAGATAATTTATGTACTGCTTTTTCGTAGTCACGTACTTCTGGTAATTCAGAATTAGCACTTGCTGTAAATGGTAAAACACCAAGGCGGAAAGCACGTAAGCTGTTTGCTGTGCTGTAGCCAATTGTTTTACGTAAAATGCCGTTAAATTCTTTATCTGCGCCTTTGTCTTCACTGTGAATTGACTCAACCATAGATTGTAAATATGGGTGACAACGCATAACACCTTGACCAAAGATCATTAGGTTACGTGTAAGAATGTTCGCGCCTTCTACCGTAATGGCAATCGGCTGTGCAACATAACCACTTGCTAATGTATTTTGTGGACCATTTTGAATCGCTTTACCTGCTTGAATATCCATTGCTGAATCAAGTACGTCGCGACCAAGCTCTGTCATATGGTATTTAGCGATTGCGGTTACTACTGATGGTTTTAAACCCATGCCTAAGCCTTCAGTTGTAAGTACGCGCATTGCTTCTTGTAGGTATGTTTTACCTGCAATGTCGGCTAGTTTTTCTTGAATACCTTCAAACTGACCAATGGCTAAACCAAACTGTTCACGCACTGCTGCGTATTCAGATGCTGATTTAAATGCAACTTGTGCTGTACTAACACCTAGCGCAGGTAATGAAATACCACGGCCAGCACCTAAACAGCTAACCAGCATTTGCCAACCACGGCCGATGTTTTTCTGTCCACCAATAACAAAATCCATTGGTACAAATACTTTGTTACCACGTGTAGTACCGTTGTAAAAACGAATACCCATTGGGTCGTGACGATTACCAAGCTCTACACCTGGGTGCTCTTTAGGAATAAGTGCACAGGTAATGCCTAGGTTTTCTTTACCACCTAGCAGACCATCAGGGTCAACTACTTTAAATGCTAAACCAAGTACGGTAGCAATGGGTGCAAGTGTAATGTAGCGCTTGTCCCAGGTAATTTCTAAACCAAGGACTTCTTCGCCGTTGTACATACCTTTAGTTACTTTACCAACATCAGGAATACCACCTGCATCAGAACCCGCTTCTGGGCTTGTTAATGCAAAACATGGAATGTCTGTACCATTTGCTAGGCGTGGTAAGTAATGTGCTTGTTGTTCTTGCGTACCAAAGTGAAGTAATAACTCACCTGGGCCTAACGAGTTAGGAACCATTACGGTTACCGCAACTGCTGAGCTTTTAGTCGCAATTGTGCCAACAATGGTAGAGTTTGCATAAGGGCTAAACTCTAAACCACCAAACGACTTAGGAATGATAAGCGAGAAAAAACGCTCTTTTTTCAAAAATTCTAAGATGTCATTTGGTAAATGAATGCCGTTTTGAATCACTGAATCGTCAATCATACCCAATAACTCTTTTACTGGACCGTCTAAGAATGCTTGCTCGTCTGCGCTTAATGTAGCAGCAGGTACGTCGCGAAGTGCACTGAAATCAGGTTTACCTTGGTAGATAGAACCTTCAAGCCATACATCACCCGCGTCTAGCGCTTCTTGTTCTGTGATAGAAATACTTGGTAATACTTTTTTTAGTTTTGTACGTAAACTCATGATTGAACTCATCCGACCAGCTAAATAATACCTACATTACGTCATAAAAAATCGTTTAGATCAATTACTCTATTCAATTAATTAACAGTTTTTTCAATTTATTTTCTTTACCTGTACGTAAACTGTTGAAACACAAAGGCTTACAGTTGTACGCTGAAAAAAAGTATTTTGACTAAAATGATGAATAAAACAGCAAAAGCGCTAGCGCTGTATCTATTTTTTGATGGGCATAAAAAAACGCAGCACAAATAGGCTACGTTTTTATTCAATTTGTAGAGGCTACATTATCAGTTAATCTAGCTAAAACTACTTAAATTTAAATCAAATTGTATAAGCGCTTCACTTAGCAACTTTAACAATTTGCTTGCCGGTAAAACCACCAGCAAGTTGTTTATTAAGCGCTTGCGATACTGACTCAGCACTAAAGTCTACGGGCGTTATTTCTGGGTGTTTAATGTCGCCACTAACAGCGCCTTCAAGTAACAGGTTGCCCATAAAGCTCAAGCGTTGTTGTGCACATAAACTATTAGCAAGCCATGCACCACCAATCGATACAACGCTAATATTTGGCGCTCGGTGATACATTAAGTCTTGATCAAAATAAGGTAGCGGATTTAAGCAGGCAATACGTCCGCAAAAACGCATTAGCTCAATATTACGCTGAGTACACTCTCCACCTATCGTATCAATAACCGCATCAAAGCCTTGCGGGCCAAGTTCTCTGCGGATTTTTTCGCATAGCTTTTTATCGCTATAGTCAAAAACCACATCAGCGCCTAGCTGCTTAACCAATTTATGGTTACGCTTTGATGCGGTGGTAAATACATCTGCACCACGCTGTTTTGCATATTGAATAGCAAACTGCCCTACCGCTCCGGCTCCGCCTTCAATAAAAATAGTATCGCCTTCACTAATGCCTATTTTATCTAAGCTGATAAGTGCTGCCATACCGGCGCATGGAAGTGTTGCTGCTATGGCCGGATTTAAACCGCTTGGCACAACCGACACTGCAAAGTTAGGTACTTTGGTGTATTCGCTCAAAGCACCTTGCTCACCAATGTTGGCATGCCACATAACCCGCTGGCCAACATTTGGAAACACACCTTTATTAGCTTTAACCACAACACCTACAGCATCTAAGCCTAAAATGTGTGGATACTGCCATTTACAAAAGCCTGTTTTAGCAAATTGACCATCAACTGGATTTAAACCAACGTACTCTACTTTTACAAGCAGCTCGTTATCTGCACAGTCTGGAACAGGCAGCTCAGCATCTGCTAAGTCAATTGCTTCATTTGGTTCTGGCAGTACAATAGCGCGCATCGTTTGCGGGATAATGTATTCATGTAAATTTTCAGTATTTGGCATCAATATAACTCTACTTATTAGTGTCGTTTAACGCATAACTCCATTGGCCATTAAATGACTGGTAAGCATTTACTTTGGCAAGCAGTGAAGAAATTGTTGTTTCAACAGCATTTTCTTGTGCTATTAAAACATCCTGACGCGCATCTAACAACTCAAGGTAAGGAATTTGGCCTTCTTGATACATTGCTTGGGCTTGTAAAAATGCTTTATTAGCAAAGTCATAGCGCTCATCTGCAAAGCGCTTTTGCTGCGTCTGATTGACCAACAATTGCAGTGAAAGTTCACTTTCACTTAGTGCAGTTAATACCACTTGTTGATAATCGCTGTATGCGGCTTCACTTAAAAACTGCTGCGCGTCGCGCTGTGCTAATAATGCTGGGTAACTTAATAACGACCATTGTAACTGCGGCGCTACTTGCCACTGCTGATCAGTATTTTTTAAGCCTGTGCTGTCTATACTCACAACCCCTGCAAATGCAGATAAGCTAATATCTGGTAATAACGCTTTGCTAGCTGCAACACTTAAACTATTTGCTTGGCTAAAGTCAAACAGTGCACGGCTAATATCAGGACGTAAGGCAATGGCATTATTAGCGTTTTTTAATGCTACGCTAAAGTCACGTTCAAGCACGCCTTGCTCGTTTTCAATAGCAATATTTTGCGCTAACTTACCGCTTAGTACTGCAAGAGCAGATAAATCGCTGTATTTTGCATACTCAATGGCAGGCATTAGTGCTTGTTGCTGCCTAAGCTGCGCCATAGTACGGTTTAAATCAAGCTCGTTTGCGACGCCTTCGTCAACACGGGCTTGAAGAACGTCAATACTTTGCTCAAGCGCTTCAATTTGAAGTGTAACAATGTGTTGTTTTTCAACATTACCTTGATAACTTACAAAGCCTTTAACAACTGACGATACTACTTCAATTTGCAGTAAGCGTACTTGCTCTGCTTGGCTCATGGCCGATGCATTTGCAGCATCAACCAACGCCGTAATGCGACCAAATAAATCTAGCTGCCAATCAAGTGCAACGTTTGCACTTGATTGACGGTCATAAACGCTTGGTGCATCGCTTCGAGCTGCGCCAACATTTACGCCACCTTGCGGAAGGTACTGGGCTTTTTGCTCTCCTAATCGCGCTAATGCACTTTTAAGTGTTAGCTGGCTTGTTTGCAAATTATAGTTATTTGCAAGCGCACCAGTAACAAGCTCATTTAGTTGATCAGAATTAAGCTTTTTCCACCAGTTTGTTTCATCAGCAACGCTAACGTTACTAGCAATATTAGCTTTGGCAACAAATTCGTTAACGGCTTTTTGCTCACTCATGGTGTCTATTTTACTCGCACACCCGGCTAAAAACGCAGCGACTAATACCGCACTGACAGTTAGACTTGTTTTAAGTCTTTTTTGCATTAATTTAGTCATGAGTATTCTCCTGCGCTTTCTCTTTTTTGTTAGTCACTAACATATAAAATACCGGCGTAAACAATAGGCCAAACACGGTTACACCTATCATGCCTGAGAATACTGCGTTACCCATTGCGTGTCGCATTTCGGCGCCCGCACCGGTGGCAAGTACTAACGGTACAACACCTGCTGTAAATGCAATCGACGTCATTAATATTGGGCGCAAGCGCATACGACATGCCTCAAGTATTGCCTCTAAGTGCGATAAGCCTGAGTCGTGTCTATCTTTTGCAAACTCAACCATCAATATCGCATTTTTAGAAGCCAACGCGACCAGAACTATTAACGCTATTTGGGTGAATATGTTGTTGTCAGAGCCAACAAACCACACGCCCAACAAGGCTGAGAAAATAGTCATTGGTACAATTAATATAATTGCCAGTGGTAAACGTAAGCTCTCGTACTGCGCTGCAAGTACCATAAATACAAGTAATACAACTAACGGGAATACATAAACCATGGTGTTACCGGCAAGTACTTGTTGGTACGTTACTTCAGTCCACTCATACTCAATACCTGTTGGTAGTGTGTCTGCGAGTACTTTTTCAATAGCAACTTGTGCTTGATCAGAACTATAACCTGGCGCTGGGCTACCATTTAGTTCTGCACTTGGGTATCCGTTGTAATGCATAACACGGTCAGGACCAATTGTTGGTGTTACTGTTAATACAGAGCCTAGTGGCACCATATTACCTGAGCGGTTTCGTACTTTTAAATTAAGTATTTGATCAGGGTCTAAGCGATAGTCAGCATCAGCCTGTGCATTTACTTGGTACGTACGACCAAACATATTAAAGTCATTTACGTACACAGAGCCTAAGTAAATTTGCAGTGCATTAAATACTTCATCAAGTGGAATACCTTGAATAAGCGCTTGCTCACGGTCAATATCAATATCCATTTGTGGAACTTGGATACGGAAACTTGAGTACAGGCCCATTAATGCTGGGTCTTGTTGCGCTTTACCAATAACGGCTTGCAGGCTATTAAATAGTGCCTCAAATCCTTTATTAGCTCTGTCTTCTATTTGCAGTTTAAAACCACCTGTTGTGCCCAATCCTTGAATTGGCGGCGGTGGAAATACCGCTACAAATGCTTCATCAATGGCAGCAAAACGTTTATTCAACTGCGCCGCTATCGCCATCGCTGATTGGCTTGGGTCGGTACGTTTGTCAAAGCTCTCAAGTGGTGTAAATACAATGCCGCTGTTAGGGCTGTTTGTAAAACCGTTCACTGATAAGCCAGGAAAAGCAACAGTATGTGCCACGCCTGGGACTTCTAATGCAATTTGCTGCATTTGAGCAAGTACGTCTTCAGTACGATCAAGGCTTGATGCGTCAGGTAACTGCGCAATAGCCACTAAATACTGTTTGTCTTGCTGTGGAATAAAGCCACCTGGTACGGTATCAAATAACTTAATTGTGCCGCCAACAAGTGCAATATAAGCCACCATTACAACAACGGTCATACGGATTAGTTTTTGTACCAGTTTTTCGTACCCTTTAGCACCACGATTAAATACGCGGTTAAATGGTTTAAATAACCAACGGCCAAACAGTTTATTAAGTAAACGAGTAAACGCATCTGGTTTTGCATCGTGCGACTTTAATAACAATGCAGCAAGCGCTGGCGATAACGTGAGTGAGTTAAACGCTGAGATAATCGTCGAAATTGTAATTGTAAGTGCAAATTGCTTATAAAATTGACCAGACAGCCCGGTAATAAACGCAGTAGGAATAAATACAGCACTTAGTACCAGCGCAATGGCAATAATAGGGCCTGTTACTTCGCTCATTGCAACGCGGGTTGCTTCAAGTGGCGATAAGCCTTTTTCGATATTACGCTCTACGTTTTCAACAACTACAATAGCATCATCTACAACAATACCTATGGCCAAAACTAAACCAAACAGCGACAAGGTATTAATTGAGACACCTAACCACTGCATTACGGCAAATGTACCAATAAGTGAAATAGGCACAGCAATTAGCGGAATAATTGATGCACGCCACGTTTGTAAAAATACAATAACAACAATAACTACCAGTACAATTGCTTCAAGCAAAGTGGCAATTACCGCGTCAATTGAGCCGCGAACAAATACCGTAGGGTCGTACACAATGTCGTATTCAACACCAGTAGGGAAATCTTTTGATAAGCGCGCCATTGTTTCGCGTACTTGATCAGAAAGCTCAATAGCGTTTGAACCTGGACGTTGGAATATTGGCATTGCAAGAGCTGGTTGGTTATCAAGCTCTGCACGCAGTGCGTAAGTGTCTTGACCTAGATCAACACGGGCTATATCAGATAAACGCGTTAACTGGCCTTCGTCGCCTACTTTAATAATAACTTGTTCAAACTCTTCAATACTGTTTAAACGACCTTTAACGTTTAACAGTATTTGAAATTGACTGTCGTTTGAAATTGGTTGCGCACCTAAGCTACCTGCAGCAACTTGCTGGTTTTGCGAGCGAAGTGCTGTTACTACATCTGTTGCTGTTAATTCGCGTGCAGCAAGAGCATCTGGGTTTAGCCATACTCGCATTGAGTATTTGCCAGCACCAAACATGCGAATATCACCTACACCCGGTAAACGCGCAATTTCATCTTTAATGTTTAAATCGGCATAGTTAGATAAGTACGCTGTGTCGTGCGTTTTTTCAGGTGAATATAAATGCACTACCATAGTTAAATCTGGCGATGATTTTTCGGCTACAACACCTAAACGTTGTACTTCTTCTGGCAAACGCGGAAGTGCACTGTTTACACGGTTTTGTACTTGTACTTGAGCACGATCTAAATCGGTACCTAACGCAAAGGTCACCGTTAATGTCATACGGCCATCGCTTGTACCTTGCGAAAACATATACAACATGTTTTCAGTACCGTTAATTTCTTGCTCCAGCGGTGTTGCCACTGTTTGCGCAATAACGGTTGGGTTAGCACCCGGGTAGTTAGCGGTAACAACAACAGTTGGAGGAACTACTTCTGGATATTCACTTACTGGTAATTGGAATAGTGATATACCACCAGCAATTAAAATAACCAACGACAGCATAGCCGCAAATATTGGGCGCTGTATAAAGAAATGCGAAAATTTCATCAATAAACCTTATTGCTTAGCCACGAGTTGTGCGTTGTCGTTTGACAATGTAAATGCCACACCGCTTGTATCAATTGTTACTGTTTGCGGAGAGATTGGCATACCAGGACCTACGCGAGCAGGACCATTTACAGCAATTACATCACCTTCGTTAAGGCCTGAAGTAACCGCACGTAATGCACCGTAACGCTCACCAATAGTAATTAGTTTGTATTCAAGTACGTTGTTTTCGCCAACGGTTAGTACAAAGCGATTTTTTAAGTCAGTACCAATTGCACGTTCTGGGATAATAATCGCGTCACTAATAGAGTTGGCTGCAAGCTTAATACGTGCAAACGAGCCTGCGCGTAATTGGTTGTTGTCTTCATTAAATACCGCACGTACACGTAATGTGCCCGTTGATGAATTAATTTGGTTATCAATAAAGTTAATGTAGCCTTTGTATGCAAAATCACTTTGACCGACTTTTTGCATTACAACAGTTTGGTGGCTCGCAGCAGTAACATCATTGAAAGAGCTATTCCATGTGCGCTCATCAACATCAAAATAAGCGTACATAGCTTGGTTTGAAACAATTGACGTTAATACGCTTTGACCCGCAAGTACGTTATTACCTTTGGTAATATTTGCGCGAGAAATAATGCCATCAATTGGTGATACTACTGACGTAAATTCTAAATCAAGTTCTGCTGAGGTAAGTTGTGCTTGAAGTGCAGAAAGCTGTGCTTCGCGTTGGCGCAGTGTTGAAGTACGCGCTTGTGCTTGCTCAGTTGAGATTGCCTTACGGTCTAATAAGCGTACCGCACGTTTGTCTTCACTTTTAGCTTGCTCTAAGGCAGCTTCTGCACTTTTAATTTGTGCTTTTAAGCTTGCAACAACCGCTGCAAATGGGCGAGCATCTAATTGAAATAAAACATCGCCTTCTTTAACCACGTCGCCTTCTTTAAATTCAATGCTATCGATGATTCCTGATACACGCGGCATTAAAGCAACTTCTTGTGGAGACTCTAAACGAGTTGTATATGTGTGCCAGCTCTGTACCGGCTTAACAAGCACCTGTGCTACATCAATTGGTTGAAGTTGCTGTGCAGGTGCTGATTGAGCTGTGCTCTCATCAGCACAACCCGCAAGCGTTAAAGATGCCGCAGTAAGTGCAGCAGCAATTAGATGTTTGTTCATGAAGACGCTCCATTGTTGATTAGCCTCGCATAATACGGATTAAACCCGTGTGTAAAAACCATAGATTTTTAAATTCATTAATGCCAAAATGGCATCAATAGATTAGTTAAGGTGTAATAATGGATACAACAAGTCGACTTTTAATGTTACTTGAAGTAGTTGAGCAAGGCTCTTTTGCTAAAGCTGCAGAAATACGCAACATAGATCGCTCTGTTATATCTAAACAAATTAGCCGTTTAGAAGATGAGTTAGGCGTTAGGTTACTCAACCGAACCACACGTTCATTTTCGCTCACAGCGGCAGGCGCCGAAATGATCAAAAAAGCAGCTGAGCTTAGAGAGCTGCTCGGCGAAACCGTGCGCATGGCTGAAAACTACCATTTAGAGCCGCGCGGCGTTTTAAAAATCACTTCATCAACACTTATTGGTCGTCGTTATTTACAACCTGTACTTAATGATTTTCAAAAACGCTTTCCGCAAGTAGAAGTTGAACTGCGTTTAGACGATAGATTAGTAGACATAGTCTCTGAAGGATTTGATTTGGCTTTTCGTGTAGGAGAGCCTAAAGACTCGTCACTTATTGCACGTAAAATAGCGCGTAACCGGTTATTAATTTTAGCTGCGCCACAGTTTATTGAAACTTATGGTATGCCAAAAACAATGGAAGAGTTAGCGCAATTACCAGCAGCAAGCTATGCCAGTAATTCTATTCGAGTAGAAGCTATAGATTACTACGATAGTAAAGGTGAACGCTGCGAGCAAAAAATAAAAAGTGTGTTTCGTGCAAACGATGCAGAATCATTGTTAATGAAAACGTTATCGGGCACAACTTACTTTGTCGCCCCTGCATTTATTATTGGTGATGAAATAATACAAGGTAAGTTAGTGCCTTTATTGACCGATGTAAAACTGATGGAATTTAGCGCTATGTATGCCGTATACCCGCATCGAGATTTACCAGTAAGAACC
Organism: Pseudoalteromonas sp. Z1A2; assembly: GCF_011378755.1. Lineage (NCBI taxonomy): Bacteria > Pseudomonadati > Pseudomonadota > Gammaproteobacteria > Alteromonadales > Pseudoalteromonadaceae > Pseudoalteromonas > Pseudoalteromonas sp. Z1A2. The sequence continues at coordinate 17,961 of NZ_WTKX01000001.1, forward strand.
CGATTATTTTTTGATGCTGTACGTGAGCATTTAGGAAAAGATAAACCGATTTGGGAAAACGGGATCCCTAACTTTGAACAAATGTACTAAGTAGCACGACTTACGCAACGACTGCCTGGTAATCATTTTCTTTTTTAAATTTACAATACACTTTATTGCGACCAAATTGCTTTGCTTTGTATAACTGTTTATCAGCTTGGTTTACAAAGCTTTCCAATGAATTGGTACTTTTAAATTTTGCGACACCAATACTGGTTGTCACATTGATTGCAAGGCCGTCGATGTCAAATGTGGTACTTTCAAAACGTGCCCTTATTTGTTCGGCGGTTTTCAGCGCGGCCTCATCATTTTCAAAAGAGCTAAATAAAGCAAACTCCTCACCGCCGACTCTAAATACATACCCTCTAGCGAGTATAACTCTTAGTAAAGTCGCTACTTCAATAAGCACTTGGTCACCCACACCATGGCCATACTCATCATTTATTTGTTTAAAAAAATCTAAATCAAGTAAGAATAAATATAACTGTGACTTATCTTGTAGTTCTACTTCAAAGTAGTGGTTCATTGAAAGGCGATTGCCTGCACCCGTTAATGGGTCAAGTAACGCTAAATTTTTAAGTCGCCTTGAAAAGTGTGAACGACTCCCTTCAAAAACGTGAGAAATTGCCCAAATACTTAAATAAGCACAGAGTAGATTAAGGGATAAGTTAAAAGTCTCAAAAGGGGCAAGAGTAGACTGACTACCTAAAATAAACACTTGGATCACTAATAAATTTGCAGAGAAAATTACACCATATTGTTTACCCAATAGTAGGTAGTACAAAATAGGTAATGCAAACGACCATACATACACACCGTTACGAGGCGACGCCAAAGATGTACCCAAAATAACGATGAATGTGATAAGTGCGCACATTACAACGGATTGCCAAAACTGTAATGGGCGGCGTATAAGTGTAATGTAAGTAAATATACAATAAATGGAAAAACAGATTTCGATATAGCCAAGCAATGGAAAGTTATTTACGGTTAAATTAAATCCCGCAAATCCAACCGATAAAACACCAAAGCAAAGGCACATCCCTCTTAGAACGTCCTTTCTTAATGATTTAGTGCTATTAAGGGCTGCGATATCCATTCTAATCACTTAATAAAAATAAAAAGTAAGTTTAACGTGAAAATACAATTTAACAAGCTTTGTTGCTCTAAAACCATGTAAACACACCCTTTTATTGGTGATTTAGGGACACGTTTGATGTTTTTGTTTACAAATTAGCTCTAAAAATTAACCACCTAACATAGATAAATTAGTGGTGATGCCCGTATTACCTTGATGCAAAAGATGAGTTGGCTTTTTAGTTTTAATATAGCGAGATAACAATGCCATTAATTCACTATGCGAACTGTCGTTCATATATTCTCTTAGCGAAATACCCTCTTCAGAAAACAAACACAAGTGCAGATTTCCTTTTGCTGTAACCCTTAGTCGATTACAGGTACTACAAAAGTCGTTGCTGTAAGGCATTATTAAACCAATTCTGCCTTGATAATCAGGATGCGCAAACTCTTGAGCAGGACCTGCTGATGCACTACGCGCAACTTGCTGCCATCCCGTTTGTAATAACTGAGTTTTTAAAACGTGCCCAGATACATGGTTAGCATCAAAAAAGGCTTTGTTGTCGTTTGTTTGCATCAATTCTATAAAGCGGATGGTAACGGGACGGTGTTTAACCCAATTTAAAAATGTATCAAACTCTTTTGCGTTGTATTGCTTCATCAGCACGCTGTTTATTTTTACCGAATCAATACCCGTTTCAAGCGCAGTATCAATACCTTTCATTACTGAGGTAAATTTGTCATGCCCAGTAATGGTGTTAAACATGCGCGAATCTAAGCTATCAATGCTTACATTAATGGCGTTTAAGCCTGCATCTACCCAGTCATGAATATTCTTATGAAGAGAAAAACCATTGGTGGTCATTGCAATTTTTTTTATGCCCGCAACATCTTTTGCCGCACGAACAACATCTATAAAGTCTTTTCTAAGGGTTGGCTCTCCGCCAGTGATCCTTACTTTTTCAATACCATGGTGTGCAAACGCTTTAAGCGTATTGCTAATTTCATCAATTGTGAGAAAGCCACGGTCATGACCGCCCTGATAACCATCTGGTAAACAATAAACACACTTGAAATTACATACATCAGTAATAGACAAACGTAAGTAACTAAACTCTCGCCCTGTTGGGTCGATTAGCATAAATAAACCTTAACTAATATCAACACGTAATAACAACCTAATACCAATTTGCACTAATACTTAATCGTTTAATTAAGCAAACTGGTATAAACAACGCTACCTATTGATACATAAATAATAATTACATAAATATATTTAATAACGTAAAGGGGCAGCCTAAAGCATACCCCTTTAATTATTTTGTTTTACGCTTCTAAGCCTTTTTTAAGTTCGCTTGGCTTCATTGGCAGGTCACGTAAACGCACGCCTACAGCATTAAACACTGCATTACCAATAGCAGGAGCAACCCCTATCACGCCAGGCTCACCTAAACCAACTGGAAACTCATCGCTTTGTAAAAACTCGATGTCCATATCTGGCACATCTTGCATTCTTAGCGGTAAATAAGTATTAAAGTTAGTCGCAGATACTTGCCCATCTTTATACGTATTTGATTCATGCAATGCAAGGCTGCTGCCCCATAGTAACGACCCTTCAATTTGCGCCAGTGCGCCATCTGGGTGAACTATTAAGCCCGCATCTACAACAACATAAAGCTTTTTAAGCGTTATTTTACCACTATCACGGTTAACGTGAACATGCGCTGCGGTTGCAAGCCATGCTGGCATGGTACGTTCTTGCCCTGAGCTTACAGAAAAACCAATGCCCTCATCTTTAGCTAATTTTACAGAAGCTACTTTGTCAGACACCGTTTTAAGCACATTACGTAAGCGCAGTGCTCCGCCAACGCTCTCAGGTGCTTTACCCGCTTGCTTGCCTTTACCATCTAACATTTCAATTCTAAATTGAACAGGATCTTTGCCTTGCTTATGGGCAATTTCATCAATAAACGACTCAAGACTCCATGCAATCCAACCTGGCCCTACTGAACGTAACCAACCTGGATTAAAGGTGCTTTGTGCAACTTCGTTATTAATAGCGCGAGCACGATGACTGCTCATGCTGTACCAATGATCAGCGCCCGATGCCGAAAATGCATCAAATTTACCTTTGCCATCAACACCCGGTGATAAAAACCCTGGTGCCATAGCTTTAGTAGGCCAACCAGCAGCAAATGCATGTTCCATTCCTGTGAATGTACCATTTTTATCAAACGACGCCGTCATTTTTGCAGCAGATGCAGAGCGAGACTGATCGAATAAACTATCATCTGCTCGTGTAAATACCAGCTTTACTGGTTTACCTACTGCTTTTGCAGTTAGAGCCGCAGGTACAGTCCAATCACCAAATAATCGACGACCAAAACCACCACCTAAATAGTAAGGACGAATAATTACTTTGTTTTGTTCTATATCGAGTGCTTTAGCAAGCGCTGGTAACGTAAGTGACTGCCATTGGTTACCGGTATGAATAATCCAATTTCCGTCTTTAAATTCTGCAACCGCATTTAATGGCTCTAGCTGATAATGACTCGCTGTCGCTGTGGTATACATTGATTCTAACGACTCACTAGCGTCTGCTTGGGTTTTCTTTATATCGCCTTCATCAACAAACAAAGTGCCCGAGTCGCGTTGCTCGCATAATCGCTTACCTTCTTTTTGAATATCAGCTTCAGATATATTTGCCGACTCACCCTTTTTGTAACTCACCTTTAAAGCATCTACTGCTTTAATGGCACTTGGGTAACTATCAGCTAATACAACAACCCAGCCTTGCACTGTGTTACTAGGGTCATTTAAAATTTCATAGCCTTTGTAACCTTTAATTGCTTTTGCTGCACTATCGTCAACGTTTGTTACTGTACTGCCATAACGAGTTGGTGGAATAACTGGACGCGCGTACAGCATGCCTTCAACTTCTACATCTATCCCGTATACTGCTGTACCATTTGTTTTGGCTGGTATATCAAGCGCTTTAAAATCTTGTTTAAGCCCTGTTAAATGACGTTTATTAGCCGGTTTTAGTGGAAGGTTTGCAACTTCATCACTGGTAAATGTACGATTAAACTCGCCTTTTTTAACTATGTCTGCGTAACTAACCGATTTTTCGCCTGAAATAATATAGCCCTTTTCAGCACGACATTTATCTGCAGGCACGCCGAGCATTTTAGCTCCGGCTTCTATTAATGCAATTCGACCCGCAGCGCCGGCTTGAGATAATGGCTTGAAGCTTTGAAATACAGACCATGAACCACCCGTTACCATAAAGCCCCATTTTTCATGAGTATCTACGTAGGTAATTGATACTTTATCCCAATCACATTCAAGCTCATCAGCCACAATGCGCGCAAGAGCAGTACCGATATGTTGACCCATTTCAGCTTTAGCAATACTCACTTCTACGGCGCCGTCGGTGCTCATAGTCCACCAAATAGTGGGTGAAAAAGCTTGTTGCGCAATTGATTCTTTTGCACTGAGCGAACCCGAAAATAACGAAGGGGCAAACGCCATGACTAAGCCTGCGCTAGCAGTGCCGATCATAAACGAGCGACGATTTAAATTAACGGTTTCGCTATTTTTTTGAAATAATTTTTTCATTATCGGCTCCAGTTAAGCGTCTTGTGCATTTGGATCAAATATATTTACTACACTTTGTGACTCATCTGCAGCGCGTTGAATAGCAGTTTTAATACGTTTATAAGCCATACAGCGACAGTAGTTACCATTCATGTGGCTTACAATTTCTTCATCTGAAGGACTTGGATTAGCTGCCAGTAATGTAGCAGCTTGCATTATTTGCCCCGACTGACAGTAACCGCACTGTGGTACTTGCTCTTCAACCCATGCTTTTTGAAGTGGGTGTTCGTTATTAAGCCCTTCAATTGTGGTAATGTTTTTTCCTGCAATTGCGCCAATTGGTAAAACACATGAGCGAGTTGCTTGCCCATCTAAATGCACCGTACACGCACCACACATTGCAATACCGCAACCAAACTTCGTACCTTTTAATCCAATTTCATCACGAATAACCCATAACAATGGTGTATCTTCACTTGCGTGTGATTCAACCACCTTGCCATTAATTGTAAACGTCACCATAGCTTGCCCCTTGATTAAGCTTTATAACCTGCGTTTAAATTGTTTAATTTAAACGCAGGTTATAACAGTTAAGATTGTTGTAACTACTAATCCATAACACATATAGTTACCGCATCAGCTACATTAACAGCTAAATACCATAACCACTGCACTAAAGCGTTAGCGCAGCTAAAACTTATTTTGCCCTACTAATACTTTTTCACTCATTTTTAGCTATAAAATTACTTAGCTGCTTTTGAGTATCTATATCTACACTCGCACTACTTAAACTAATTGTATTGACGACCTCACTGTTGGAACGCAGTAATTGCTGCGCACCTCTATCTGAAGTTAAGCTTGCAAGCTGAGATAAATCAACCGCTGGGAATATAGCGGGTACACCTAAACGCTCGCCATAGTTTGCGCACCAGCGCGATGGGTTACGTTTAAAACCAGTAACTAGCTCACTTAAGTGCGCTACTTTTAGCTCAACCTGATCCGCGAGCATAAATAAAATCCCATCAAAGGACTTATTTTTAAACACTGTTTGAGAAGCTATCGCGATTGAATTACCTAAGCCTTGGCTCCATTGCTTGTTCTCAATGAGCTCTATGTTTTTATAACCTGCCAGTGCTTGTACTACTTCTTTATGCCATGCCCCGGTAACTACATACACCGGCGTGTCATCAAGTTCTTGAAGTGTATTTACAGCATGCTCAATCATTGTTTTGCCAAAGCCAATATCAGCTGTTAATTTACAGCCGTTAAAGCGAGATGATTGCCCTGCGGCTAAAACAACTTTTGCAATTAGCACGGCTCTTGCCCCCAATGACTTAGTGATTGGGCATCTTTATCACACAGCACTGCATGTATTTCGCTGATCAGCGATAGTGCAATACTCTCTGGCGAGTCGCCCCCTAAATTTAAACCGACAGGCCCAAAAACAGGAGACTTAATTTGTGAAACACGCGTATTTGCGTGCTCTAAAACTTGTTCACGTCTGTGCTTCGGACCCAATAATCCTATATATTTAAACGGAACATCTTTAAATTGAGCCAACGTACTGGCGTCAAGTTCAACGCTGTGAGCCATTAGAATAGCCGCATCAACTTTATGGGTTATACAATATTCTTTTAACTCACTCGGTGTGATGCGCAAAATAGCATCTGCATTTTTAAAATACTGTCTTTTTGCATTGGCAGCGCGCGTATCCCATACAGTTACACTCCAACCAAGTTGTTTGGCAAATGTATAAACCGGAACTGCATCAGCGCCACCACCTACTATTAATAGATGGGGCGGTGGATAAATAGAGGTTTGCAAACTCGTAGCGCCTTGTAATTCTACCAACTGCGCTTTGCGGTTCATTGATAAACCATGCAACTCATCATTTTGCGTAAATACACCACTACCGGCTGGCAAAATGGGGCTTACTTGTTGAAGATATCGCCCTGGTTTATTCTCATTAAGTGCTTTAGATACAAGCTCTAACTGTAAATAGTCATTAGCCTTATGAATAGGCTGCAGTAAAATATGTACTATACCTCCACAACCAATGCCAAGTTGAAATGTTAAATCGTCTTCATCGGTGGCATCATAACTAATGGTTTTACTGCTTAAAGTACTCATTACTTGTTTAGCATGGCGCTGTATGTCAGCTTCTAAACAGCCACCCGAAAGCATCCCTAAGCGCTCGCCTAGGCTCGAAATAAGCATCATAGCACCTAGCTTTCTGTAGCTAGAGCCTTCAATTTTATACAAAGTAGCTAAAACCCATTCTTGGTTGTCCCTGTTGGGATACCAAGTGTTTAAGATACTTTTCAAATCTGTAACCATATATTGCCCTTTAAAAAGCATTTTTGCGTTTAAAAACAAATCAGCCTAAACAGCTAATTTAAAACTTAATAATTCACGCACAATTTAGTTTTCTATTATATCGTTTAAGGTCTCAATTAACTCATCAAATTGATCATTAACGCTTTGGCGTTGTTTATCATTTAAGGTTGAGTTTAATTCGTAGAGTAAATTTATATATAAATCTAAGTTTGCTTCATTGGTTTTCAATAGTGCGTCGCTCATATATAGTTCGCGCTCTTTAATAACTGTACTCAACTGATTTATAAATTCTTTTTTTGTAATTTCAGCATTTGTAAATACCTGTTTGGCCGCATTCAAACGGGTTTGCTTGTACTCTAACCACAGCGCTCCTGAGTCTTGATGTTGCTCATTAGTTGATTTAATCAGCGCTTTTTGTTGTTTATTAAGTTTGCCTATCCACTGCTCGTAGTATTCAAATTGCTCTTCCAAACGCTCACTTTTTCGCTCAAGCGGGGTTTGTTCGTTAAACTCTTCGCGTTCGTCGTTAATTTTTATTTGAATATTGTTTAAAAGTTCTTCTCTTTGCTCACTTGATAAGGTTGCCCCAAGCTCAGCTATAGGCATGTGCGCGTATTCAAGTAGGTTCTGCCAATGTTGTTTTGCAAGCACAACCTGTGTTTTTAATTGTTTAGCCTTCAATGTTTGGTTAAACAATACTTTTATATTTTGTATGTCTTGTCTGTAGGCGGGTAACTGCGTACTTCTATGCCACGCTTGGGTCGAGTTAATAATCTGTTTGAGCTGCTTATTTTGTGTTTTATTTAAATCAATATAATCATCTACCCAAAATGACGAAAGCCAGCTCAAGTTGTTATAAGTGAATGAGGCTGAACAGCTACACAAAAATACCATGCTGATAGCAAAGCATGCATTTATCACTTTTTTAGCTTTAAGATTATTAAGCATCACTTTCCTTATTTTAATTTTATAATCATGAAAATCTTATTTGATAATAATTATCATTTAAGTATTGACTTGCGCGTTAATCTAACTAATAATCATTATCAGAAACAAAGTGTACCGACCTCAGTGCCTATGGAAGGATATTCAGCAAGGATGCTGACACATTAAAAGAAGAACGTGCCGCTTCGTGGTATTACTTACTCGACCCAAGTAATAACACCAAATATCACATTTACTTGCTACATTGCTCATATTAGTGACGGTTAATATGACTCAAAAAAGCCCTAACGGGCTTTTTTTATATCTTTAAATTTTCTATAAAATCTGTATCTTACACTTCTTAAACTCATTTACTTACCTTGAAAGTCCACCGCGCCGTTATTTACATTTTATACGCACGATCTTATAAGGTACCGCCTTGCGTTTACACTAAAGCTGGCGTAAAACATAACAGTAGACACCCTTTTTTGCATCTATTTATAGTAACCGATTTAGTCTTTACATAAATGTATTGGGTATTAAACGTTTATAATGTGCAAATAGTGCAAAAATTTAATAAATTAACATTTAACTATGGCCTGTTGACCTTTTAGGATTAAAATTTGTTCTATCTAGGCGTTATTTAATCGCCGCGCGAAGTTTGTAACTTAGTAAGCTCATTAAAAAACCGAGCAGCAAAGAGCAAACCGCCTCAAGCGCGAGCCTAAATAGCAGTGGGTGTTTAACCTAAAAAATGTACTGGCCCTAAAATCTATCGAAACTATTACTAATTGGAGACATTAATATGTCACAGTTTAATTTAAAAGCACTCATTCTTGCTGGCGTTTTACTTGCCAGCTCTTTCGCTCATGCAACATTAGAAGATGGCATAAGAGCAGCTAACGAAGGTGAATTTGCAGTCGCCCTAAAAGAATTCCAATACCTAGCAGACAAAGGTTTTGCGCCAGGAATTTACGAACTAGCCAAATTATACGAAGGTGGATACGGTGTAACACGCGATTACCGCAAAGCAGCTGCACTTTATCAACAAGGCGTTAAAAAGAACCATGCTGATTCGATGTTTGCTCTAGCTGTTTTATACGACGAAGGTAAAGGCGTTAAACTTGATCATCAAATGGCAATTACCTTATTTGAAAAAGCAGCTAAGAAGAATTTACCTGCGGCTCAATTTAATTTGGGCGTAATGTACGCTAATGGCGTGGGTGTTACACGAGACTATGAAGCGGCACGTAACTGGTACGAAAAAGCAGCTGCAAACAATTACTCTTTAGCGCAATTTAATTTAGCCCTCATGTATTTTGAAGGACTAGGTATGCCAAAAGATTTAGAAAAGTCATATATTTGGAATACTATCGCTGAGTACAACGGTAATATGCAAGCGAGTCATAGCCGTAAACTTGATGAGCGTAAAATGCTGCCTAAAGAAATTGAAGAAGCTAAAGAAAAAGCCGATGCCATTTATGCAAAAATACAAGTGGGTACCTATGCTGGCGAAGGTCGCTTATTTTAAAGTCTTATTTTAGAGTTTAAGACCGTAGCTTTAAACTAATCTAAAAAAGGCTGAATTACATAATGTAATTCAGCCTTTTTAATATATCTTGATTAGCAAGTTAACACTTATTCAACTTTACCAAATCAGCACCCTATTATTTTATGTAAAGCCACTTTAGAAGCTTAATAATAAGTTTGCTTTGTTTTAGTAGCATAACAATGCGAGGATTAAACGAGCCCGATACTAACGTATTTTTAGCATGGCTAAACGTTAAAAACCCTTCTATGCCATGATAATGCCCCATTCCTGAATGCCCTACACCACCAAAGGGAGCATCATCAGCAGTTACTTGCACTAAGGTGTCGTTTATTGCCACAGTGCCACTGATTGTTTGCTTCATAATGTATTCTTGAGCGTGCTTATCTTGGCCTAAAATATAAAACGCTAATGGGTGGTGATGAGCTTTAATATAGTCAATTGCGCTGTCGAGCTTTTCATAACTCATTATTGGTAGTATTGGACCAAATAACTCATCTTGCATAAGCTGCATTTCGTCAGTTACTTGAGTTACTAAATGCAGCCCCATACGGTGCTTTTCTTCGTCTTGCTGGTTTTGCTCAAGTGGCTTAATAATGTTTGCACCCAGTTCTTGGGCTTGCTCTAAGTAGGTTGCCAAACGTTTATAATGCGCATCGCTAATGATAGAAGTTAAGTTTTTACCTTCAACACCGTCTTTAAAATGCTTTTTATACAACTCGCATAATTGCTGAATAAGCTGATGCTCAAGCTCTTTGGGTACAAATACGTAGTCGGGTGCAACGCATATTTGCCCTGCGTTGGCCATTTTGCCAAACAGTAAGGCTTGTGCCGCTTTTTTAATATCGGCATTTTGCGTAATAATAACTGGCGATTTACCACCGAGTTCAAGCGTTACCGGCGTTAAGTTACGACTCGCTGACGCCATTACTAATTTACCTACGTTCGTAGAACCCGTAAATAATAAATGAGCAAATGGCAGTGATGAAAACTGTGCTGCAACATCACTCCCCCCTAGTATTATTTTACAATGAGCTTGCAGATCATCTTTAAAGATTTTTTCGATAACGGCGTTTGTATGAGGTGTGAATTCGCTTAATTTAAGCATCACTCTATTACCGGCAGCTATGGCGGTAAGCACAGGTACTAACGCTAACTGAATGGGGTAATTCCACGGTGCAATAATACCTACCACACCTTTGGGCTGATAATTAACACTTACTTTTGAAGGCCACAAGCTTAAACCCACAGAGCGATTACTTGGCTTTGCCCATTTTGGCAGTTTTTTAATAATGTGCGCGAGTGTTTGCACTGTAGGCAATATATCGCCAAGTAAAGTATCGAAAGCGGTTCTGTAACCAAAGTCTTTCGAAGCAGCATCTACTAGCTCTTGCTCAAGTTCAACAATACGTACACGGAGTTTTTTCAATAAAACGAGACGTTTATCAATTGGCAAGTAAGGCGTTTCGAGAAAGCTTTTTTGCAATTCATCAAACTGGGGAATTAAAGGCATTGCCTGTGATGTCTCAGTGCTCAAAATAGGTTACTCAATTTTTAAAGTTATTAACGACTATAACCTTGTTCTGTTTTTCGAGCAATAACACTAATTATCTAAAAAAGAGCTTCTTAAGCAATATAAATAAGCATAAAGAGTAGCTTTGTTTAAAATTGTAAGTATAAACGAAACTACTCTGACATAGGTTGGTTGGAACTAATTTAGTACAGCTTTAAAAACCAAATACTTGGGCTGCAATCGTCATTGTAACCAGCGTAATTAATACAATAGCCACAATGTTTAGCACAAAGCCCGCTCTTATCATGTCGCGCATTTGAATTTGCCCTGAGCCAAACACAATAGCATTTGGTGGTGTCGCTACCGGCATCATAAACGCACAACTACACGCTATAGCTGCAGGAATAACCCAAACCAATGGTGAGCCTGTTATAGACTCTGCAACGGGCCCTAACAAAGGAAGAAAGCCAGCTGCAGTTGCTGTATTGCTTGTGATCTCAGTTAAAAACGTAATTAATGCCACAACAACAAGTACACTCATAACTAGTGGAATAGTGCTAGCGCCTTCAATTAGGTGAGCAATAAACTCAGCAAGCCCTGATGACTTAATTTGAGATGCAAGTGTAAGCCCGCCACCAAATAATAATAAAACGCCCCACGGCACTTTAGCTGCGCTTTCCCAATCAAGGATACGCTCACCTTTGCCTTTATTCGCTGGCATTACAAACAACAGCAATGCCGCTGCAATTGCAATAGTAGTATCTGAAATATTAAGACCTGTTATGTCACCTAATAAAGGTCTAAATATCCAACACAGTGCTGCTAAAACAAACACAAATAACACGCCTTTTTCGGCGCGCTGCATTATACCTAGGCTTTTTAACTGCGTTGAAAACACCGCTTTTGTATCAATTTTTTGATCGTTTTTAATATTAGCATCTACTTTATACGCAAATTTAGTAAGCCAAACCCAGCTAATAATTAGCATACCTAAAGACAGAGGTACGCCTACAATCATCCATTGCGCAAAGCCAATTTCTATTTGGTAACTATCTGACAAGTAAGCAGCCATTAAAGCATTAGGCGGAGTACCGATTAAGGTAGCAATACCACCAATACTTGCACCATAAGCGATTGATAACAGTAAAGCCTTACCAAAACCTTCATTACTCGGGTCTGACTGCTTAACTAAATTAGTAATTGAAAGCGCAATAGGCAGCATCATTACAGCTGTTGCGGTATTAGACATCCACATCGACAAAAATGCGGTTACCAGCATCATTGCTAAAATTTGCAAGCTTGGCTTTTTACCCGCATATAACATGGTGCTTAGCGCAATACGTTTATGTAACCCCCAACGCTCCATAGCAATAGAAATTAAAAAACCACCTAAAAATAAAAATATTAGCGGGTGCGCATACGGGGCAGCCACGCTTTTAATTGCTGCTATATCAGCAAGTGGTGATATTACCAGAGGGAGCAAAGCAGTGGCTGGAATTGGTACTACTTCGCTCACCCACCACGATGCCATCCAAAATGCTAAACCTGCCGTTTTAAATGCCGCTACAGACATACCCGTTGGTGGATCGAGTAAACATGTCAATAGCATTACTACAGGGCCTAGTATCAAAAAAAGCCATTGGAAATGTCTTTTCTTATCTGGTTTTTGCGTGAGTATATTATCTGTCATGGCAGGCCTCTAAAATTTGTATTTAAGACCAAGCGCAACACTGCTGTCGTCTTGTTCTTCTAAATTAAGGTCGGTGTATAAAAGGTAAGCAGTTGTTTGCTTATCAAATACATAGTCAAGGCCCGTAGTCCATTGTGTTGCCTCAGAAGTTTGACGAAGTAAAGAGTCATCTTTAGCAAACTGTAATTTAGGTACCCATTTATCAAGCGTATAGCTTGCACTTAACACATAACCGTTACCTGATTTTATACCATCTGTTGATTCAGAATGCTGATACAGTGCACCAAGCTGTAATTGTTCAAATTTATAGGCTGCTGCTATTCGGCTCGCATTAATATTATTAAGAGAATCAACATGGCTTAATGATAAGTAATATGAGGTGTTTTTTAAGCTACGATCACCATAAATAAAAGTTGCTGCAAATCCAGCTTCGTTATCTTTGTTGTCGTCTTTTGGAGCATAAGTAAACGAAAATTGCGTATTATGCCAATAATTAGAAGTGTATGTTAGCGTATCACCAAGTCTATCTTGTCCTGCAATAACTTGGGCTATGTCACCTTGGGTTTCATTAAAGTTATCAACTTTGCCTTCAGAGTATTTAAAGCGAGTATCATTTCTTCCCACTACAAGCTCGCCAAATTGACCTTTTAAACCAAGATAAGTATTCCTTGCACTAAATGGCTCTTCGGTGTCATCTTGCTCAAAACCTTTTACTTGCACTTCGTATTTAAAAACAACGTTTAAATATTCATTTAATTTGTGTTGCCCTTGAATGCCTATACGCGAAAATGGCGCTTCAATCTGCGTGCCTTCTTCTGCGTAACGCATAATACCCGTATCTGTATTAGCAATTTGCACTTCGGCTTTACCATAAACATCATATTCAGTAGCGCAAGCCGTGTACGAGTAAAAAGCAAAGCTACTTATTGAGGTGAGTAAAATAGTAGAGTGTGTAAACTTTATCATTATGTGTCCTAATTATTAGAATCTACTTGTTGTCAGACCTAATAAGGCAACTTTACTGCCAATGGTAAAATACTTCTATATTTCAGATGGTTAATGGATATTGCGTATAAAAAAAGAGAATAAATGTGCGGTTTCCCACACACCATAAAAACGAAGTTGTCACATAAACCACACAATTTAGTCAATAAACATATCACGGTTTAAATTGTATTTACTCATTTTATCGTAAAGGGTTTTACGAGCGATTTGCAGTGTATCCATCGTATTTTTAATACTTCCATGGTTACGCTCTAGGGCTTCTTCTATTAACGACTGCTCATAAAAAGCAACTTTTTCAGATAGGCTTAAATCGGGAGAAAGCTCACCTTTAGCCTGCGTTTTGCTAACACTAAAAGCAAGTTCTACTCCTAATAAAACCGCGCGCTCAGCTTGGTTTCTAAGCTCCCTTACATTACCAGGCCAGTCGTACGCTAAGAGTCGCTGTTGTATTTCGCTATTAAGAGGTGCTGGCGGCTTATGATAGCGTGTTGCTGCAATAGAGCTAAAGTGCTTAAAGAGTAATACTATATCTGCTTTTCGAGCTCTAAGAGGCGGTATATCTACTTTTACCAAACTTAGCCGATAATATAAATCTGCTCTAAATTCACCTTTTTCAACTAATAAAAGCAAATCTACTTTAGTGGCTGCAACAATTCTTATATCTAATTCAATTGCTTTATTATCACCTACTGGAGTTACTTTTCGCTCCTCTAATACGCGTAATAATTTAACCTGCAACGACATTGGGGTGCTTTCTATTTCATCTAAAAAAACTGTACCACCTTGTGCAAATTCAAACTTTCCCTTACGAGTGTGAGTTGCTCCGGTATAGGCACCACTTGCAGCACCAAATAACTCACTTTCTATCAACTGCTCAGGCACCGCGCCGCAATTTATAGCCACAAAATTACTTGCTGAGCGAATACTTTGATCGTGTAAGTAGCGCGCTACAAGCTCTTTACCCGTGCCAGTTTCACCTTCAATCATTACATCAGCAGGGGTATCAATAACCGTATTGAGTAAATGCATCATATCTTGCATTTTAGGAGTATCACCCAGGATTCGTACACCCGGCGCTGAGGTTTTTTGTACAGCAAGTTTTAGTGCACGATTTTGAATCACTAAGCTACGCTTGTCGCATGCTCTTGCTATGCAATCAAGCAATGTTTCGTTTACTGGTTTTTCAAATAAGTCATACGCGCCTAATTGCATAGCTTTAACAGCAATAGTTACATCGGCGTACCCTGTTAAAAATATAACAGGCAGTTCACTATCAAATGCCGTGACTTGCTCAAGCAAAGTAAGCCCATCCATTGCAGGCATATTTATGTCACTCAGTACAACGCCCATAAAACGTCGATTAAGCTTTGTTAGAGCCGTACTTGCATCATTAAAGCACTCAACTGTATAGCCTTCGAGAGTAAGTAATTGCTTTAATGAATCTCTGATCATCGCTTCATCATCAACTACAATGATGTGCCTACACGGTGAGTTTTCAATCATCTGTTTTATCCTGCGTGCTTGATAGACTGATTATAAACTCAGCCCCGCCTTGCAGTCGATTGTGCGCACTTAAAGAGCCATTAAACGAGTCAATGATTTGTTTTGAAATAGATAGTCCAAGGCCTAAGCCGTTACTTTCTTTAGTACTATAAAAAGGTTCGAAAATATTACCAAAAGCATGTTGCTCTATTCCAGGCCCTGTATCTAAAATTGAGAGTTTTACTCGGTTATCAAAGCACTCAACATTAAAACTTAATTTACGTATTATTGCGCCATTCATAGCTTGGCTCGCGTTAGTTATTAAGTTAACCAACACTTGCTCAAATTTAAGTGAATCAACCCACACTATTAACCCACTATCTAAATTAGGCTGCTCTACGTGTACGTTATCTTGCTTTAGTTGTGAGCTGGCAATCATCAAGGCGTTATTTAATAAACCAGCTAACGGATAAGGCCTTAATTGAGTTTGTGATGGTTTGCTAAAATGTTTTAGCTGCCCCACTATTTTGTGTACGCGACCTACAAGCCCCTCAATCACCGTTATGCTTTCGCCAAGTGCGGTGTAATTTTGCTTAGCGAGTAAACGTTTGGCGCTTGCTAGGTATGTATTCATAGCGCTAAGGGGCTGGTTTATTTCGTGATTAATACCTGCGCTTAACTGCCCAATTGTTGCAAGTTTTGCTGATTGAACTAATGCAACTTGCGTTTTCTCAAGCTCTTGTGTGCGCTCAATCACTTTTTGCTCAAGACTATGCCTAGAGTAAACGAGCTTTTTATAACCCGCAAAACGAGCAAGTAAGCTATAACCAACAATCATAACTAAAGCATAAATACTAAATGCCCAAAACAAGCGTATTAATTGAGCTGAATTTACTTTTGTAATATCAACAAGTACGTTCATATGTGCACTAAAGTAACGCAATGGTTTTGTCGCACTCACATAAAGGTTTTTATTAATTTTGAAATGCGAAATACCCTGACTCTTATATTGAAATTGCTTAATATATACAGGTTGATGATCTAAATAAGCGCGGCGTAACTTTATATTACGTCGCTTTGTTATATCAAACTCGCTGAAGCTATTTAAACGCCATGTTTGCATATCAGACATCGCAATTACATTATCACTAAGCTCTAAATAAAAATGGCTACCTTTAGATGTATTTAAAAGCTCTCTGTCGTTTTCAAATTTGCTTACATTCACTTTTAATACAACAACACCAACCGCTTTGTTGTCGTGATAAACAGCCTGCGAAAAATAAATACCACGCTCTTTTGAACGCATACCTAGTGCAAAGTAGGCCACTTTTTCACCTGCAAATGCACGCTTAAAGTAAGGTCTAAAGGCAAAGTTACTGCCTAAAAATGTGTAATCGGCTTGCCAGTTACTACTTGCCGTAACTGCGCCCTGGGCATTAAGTACAAATATATCTGATGCACCACTGGCTTGTTGTATATCAGCTAAGTAGTTATTTATAGCGTTGTAATGGGCTTGGTCGCCGTTTGCAAATTCAATCATTAACTGATTATAAGTAAGTAGCTGGGGAATAGCCGAAAAACGAGCGAGTTCAGTATCAATGTAATTATTTAATTGAGTAACCTGACGCTGCGCTTGAGCTGTTGCTTTTTCAATATCGTGAGCGCGGCCTACCCAAAATGTAACAACCAAAATTAATACTAATAATATACATACTGTAATTATTTTTTTAGAAAACGTAAACATGGCCTACCCGAGAAATAGCCTAAAAATTTAAGGTCGCTAGTGTAACGACTTATATGAGGCAGGGATATAAACTTTTTGTTAACAAATGAATTTAGTTATACTTGTTAATTAAATCTAGTCCTAAAAACAAAAAACACCGCAAACAGGTGTGCTTGCAGTGTTTAAGGTTTAGAACAAAATTAATACGTTATTAATTTGTAGCTAAAGCTGATCTGTTTTTTAGGTATTTGTATAAACCAATTAATGAAGCAGCTATCCAAAATATTTCTATCACAAAGCTCGCTAAATTAAAGTTATAGCAAAGGCTAATTAACAACAAAATCGCCCCTGTTAAATTCATCATATTATACGTTAGGCTAGATGGGGACGTTTTTCCTAGCTGCAGTAAGAAAAATGAACCAACTACTAAAAAAGTACCTGTCATACCTATGATGTCAAATAAGAGTGCTATCACGAAACTATCCTTTATCCATTTTTAAATAACCCAATAAACTGGCCCGATCCATGGGGAGGGTATTTTTTCATTCATTGAAACAGCAAACCGAGCGATTCTATCAATATGATAAATTCTAACAAGGCCATATGTCCGTATGAAGAAATTTTACTGTATCTGAATTATTTAAAAGTTACTTTGCCACCAATTATTTTGTAGGCAGGCGCACCACGAATAATCGCTTCTCGGGCAAAAGGCCGACTACAGTTAGGACAAATACAGGGCTCTTGTGTAAAGTCTTGACTAATACGCTCTTTAAAACACTTAACTAATGCTCCTTTGCCTCCTTTTCGATACTTAAATAAGGAAGCTTTACAAGCAGAGCAAAAAATATCGACCGTTTTAGTGGGGCCTTTTTTATTAGGTTTTGCCATTAAGTCCTTCAGTACTATATAAAAAATTATTCTTTATGATACCAGTTTATAGCAATTCGTTTAATTAAGTGATCTATTTAGAGGGTAGAAAAACGTGTTGATAGCTAGGCGAAAATTCGCTATTTAATTGTTCTAAATGAGAATTTTTTAACACAGGGAGCGATACATTTAGCCTCGCAAAATGATTAGGTATTATTGCTCATTGGTATTAGGTAGATAAAGGTGACCACTGGGTTTTAGAATTTTTACGCGGTATGGATATTAAAGTGAGCTCACAATAATTTAATGATGATGAAAAATATAACCTAATCTTTGAAAAAGAAGCGGTTTAATTGAGATGATAATACATTCATATTAAAAGGTTTGATTATAAATCCCGATACTTTAGCTGCAATAACTTGCTTAACTTTATCTGTACTATCCTCACAGGTAACCATCAACACAGGAATATCAGCAAGGGCTCTGTCTTTTCGAATGTTTGTGAGTAAATCAACGCCATCCATTTTTGGCATATGAAGATCTGTAATAACCAAATCGAAATGCTGATCACGTAATAAAGCCAAAGCCTGTAATCCATCAGTAGCTTCAACGATATTGCAATACTCCAACTTTCTTAGCATATTAATTAAAACATGACGCATGAGCGGCATATCATCAACTACTAATATTTTCATTAATACCGCTACCAAATCATGTAAATACGATTATATAAACCTACTCTACTCTCAGGTAAGAATCAAACCGGGTATTAACGGCTACTCAACCCTTACGGCCAAATACCTAAAATAAGCCCCATTAACGAAAACTGTAAAATACAGTAACTCCCGTTAATCAAAAATAGCTTTAAAGGGCGTTGCTCAAATATATAACTTAATCCTAGTGAACTACTGATCCAAAAAAAGCCGATCACAAAGCCTGTTCCTACACACTCAACTAAACTTGCGTCTTTACCTAAAAATAGAGACAACATTAAAGCCGCTATAAATACTAAAAAGAAGCTGCCGCCAAATATCAACTTAGGATTGGCTGATTGTAAATCAAGGTCAGTTAAACCAATACTTTCTAGCCAAGCGTTTTTAAAGAGTGCTTTTGAATACCATATGCCGCCAAGCATAAAAGAAGACAGTGCAGCCACCAGTATTGCAAAATAATCTACATCTAAAAGGTTCATACAAACAGCCGTATACAAAATGTGTAATACCGTTTGGTATTAAATATTAACGGTATAAAGATACTCTCAATGTAGTTACAAATAAGGTATTGAGCAAATTGCTTAACTTGAGTTAATTGCCTTTATGGAGAGTGATTTTAAAAATAAAGGCTATAAATCGCCAAATTTAGCGCTAGTTAACGCCGCTAAATTAGTTGGGGAGAGTGCGATTTCTAAACCTCGCTTTCCGGCGCTCACATAAATAGTATCAAAAAGTGAAGCACTACTATGAATAAACGTAGCTAAGCGTTTTTTTTGCGCAAGTGGACTTACTCCACCTAAAATATAACCAGTGCTAGCTTGAACTTTTTGCGGGGCAGCCATGGCTACTTTTTTGGCACCACATAATTTTGCTAACTGTTTTAAGTTAACTTGTTGCGACACAGGAGTAACAGCAACAATTAGCTGCCTTTCATGTGTTTCAAGAACGAGGGTTTTATATACTTGGGCGCTATCTAAATTTAACTTTTCAACAGCTTCAAGCCCATATTGACTATTACCTGCATCGTGTTCGTAACTGAGTACTTCAAAGGGGATTTTTTGTTTTTTAAGTAATTCGATTGCTGGGGTCATACTATTTAATCGTGTTTTTTTTAACAGTAACAAAAATAAAATTTAAAGCAAAAAAAACGACGCTAAAAAGCGCCGTTTCATTATTAATAATAATTTACTTAGTTAAATCATCAAAAAACTTTTTAACACCGTCAAAAAAGCCTTGCTCTTTAGGACGATTTTTCGAGCTATCTGTACCCATACTTTCATCTAACTCTTGCAGTAGTTCACGTTGACGCTCGTTAAGATTAACTGGCGTTTCGATTACTACCTTACAAATTAGATCGCCTTGGGCACCACTTCGAACAGACTTAACGCCTTTGCCACGCATACGGAACATTTTGCCCGTTTGCGTTTCAGAAGGTATTTTAAGTTTTGCACGACCATCAAGTGTAGGCACCTGAATTTCGCCACCAAGACCTGCTGTTGTAAAGCTAATTGGTACTTCACAGTATAAATTATTTGCTTCACGTACAAATATTTCATGTTCGCGAACAGATACTTGCACGTACAAGTCGCCAGATGGCGCGCCGTGCATTCCGGCTTCACCTTCACCCGTTAAGCGGATACGGTCTCCAGTATCAACGCCAGCTGGAATTTTAACTGAAAGCGTTTTAGTTTTTTCTACGCGGCCCTGGCCATGACATTTGTTACAAGGGTCTGAAATAATCTGACCTTGTCCCTGACACGTTGGACACGTTTGCTGAACAGCAAAGAAACCTTGGCGCATTTGTACTTGGCCAGCACCATGACACGTAGTACATGTTTTAGGCTTAGAACCTGCTTTAGCACCACTGCCATCACATGGCTCACAACCCACCCATGTTGGTACTTTAATTTCAACTTCTTTACCACGAACCGCTTCTTCTAAGCTCAAGTCCATGTTGTAACGTAAGTCAGAACCACGTTGTTGACGAGATTGACGTCGACCACCGCCGCCACCAAAAATATCGCCAAATACGTCACCAAATACATCACCAAAATCGCCATGACCGCCACCAAAGCCGCCATGACCACCGCCACCGCCCTGTTCAAATGCCGCGTGACCATGTTGGTCATACATTTGGCGTTTTTGAGGATCAGTTAAAATCTCGTAAGCTTCTTTAACTTCTTTAAATTTAGTTTCAAGCTCTTTATCGCCTGCGGTACGATCTGGATGATATTTCATCGCTAAGCGTTTATACGCTTTTTTTATGTCTCGCTCACTCGCATCTTTGCTTACGCCGAGGGCTTCGTAATAATCGCGTTTTGACATATCTATCACACTACTCTTTTCTGTTTGCAGCGTGAGCTGCTGGATAAACCGATAAATCGCATCGATTTATCATTGAATTTTCAAACCTTAAATACATGCAAAAGGCGCGACAAGCTATTGCTCGCGCGCCTCAATTGTTCATCCTAACCTAAACACTCGATTGAGTTAAGTGTTTTTGGCTAGCGAGAAGCGTTAGCAACAATTACTTGTCGTCTTTCACTTCTTCGAACTCTGCATCAACAACGTCGTCGTCTTGCTTAGCTGATTGCTGTTGCTCGCCTGCATCTGCTGAACCTTGCTGTGCTTTCGCTTGTGCAATTTCCATTAGTTTTTGAGACTTTTCAGCAAGAGCTTGAGTTTTAGCTTCAATCTCTTCTTTGTTGTCGCTCTTAATAGCAGCTTCTAAATCTACAACAGCCGCTTCAATCGCTTCTTTGTCTTCGCTTGGTAATGCATCGCCAGCTTCTTCAATTTGCTTACGAGTACCGTGTACTAGAGCATCAGCTTGGTTACGAGCAGCTACAAGTTCTTCAAACTTTTTATCGTCTTCAGCATGTGCTTCTGCATCACGAACCATTTTTTCAACTTCTTCATCACTTAGGCCTGAAGATGCTTGAATTGTGATTTTTTGCTCTTTACCTGTATCTTTATCTTTCGCAGATACATGTAAGATACCATCGGCATCAACATCGAATGTTACTTCGATTTGCGGTGTACCACGTTGTGCTGGGCGAATACCTTCTAGGTTAAATTGACCTAAAGATTTATTGTCGCTTGAACGTTTACGCTCACCTTGTAACACGTGAATTGTTACAGCAGATTGGTTATCTTCAGCTGTTGAGAATGTTTGCGATTTCTTAGTAGGAATCGTCGTGTTTTTCTCAATTAATGCAGTCATTACTGAGCCCATTGTCTCAATACCTAGAGATAATGGAGAAACGTCTAGTAATAGTACATCTTTAACGTCACCAGCAAGTACACCACCTTGAATCGCTGCGCCTACTGCAACTGCTTCATCAGGGTTTACGTCTTTACGTGGTTCTTTACCGAAGAAATCAGCAACTGTTTTTTGTACTAAAGGCATACGTGTTTGGCCACCAACAAGAATAATATCGTTGATGTCGCTTACTGATAAATCAGCATCAGCAAGTGCACGTTTAAGTGGCTCTAGAGACTTAGTTACTAAATCTTCAACTAGTGATTCAAGCTTAGCACGTGTTAGTTTCACGTTCATGTGCTTAGGACCAGATGCATCAGCAGTTACATACGGAAGGTTTACTTCAGTTGATTGTGCAGATGACAGTTCAATTTTTGCTTTTTCAGCAGCTTCTTTAACACGTTGCATTGCAAGAGGATCAGTTTTTAAGTCTAAACCTTGATCTTTCTTGAATTCAGCTACTAAGTAGTTGATTACACGGTTATCGAAATCTTCACCACCTAAGTGAGTATCACCGTTTGTAGCAAGTACTTCAAAAGTGTGCTCGCCTTCAACTTCATCAATTTCAATGATTGATAAATCGAAAGTACCGCCACCTAAGTCATATACTGCAACGATGTTTTCGCCACGGTTTTTATCCATACCGTAAGCAAGTGCCGCAGCAGTTGGCTCATTGATAATACGTTTAACTTCAAGACCCGCAATACGACCAGCATCTTTCGTTGCTTGACGTTGTGAATCGTTAAAGTATGCAGGTACTGTGATTACAGCTTCAGTTACTTCTTCACCTAAGAAGTCCTCTGCCGTTTTCTTCATTTTTTTCAGTACTTCAGCAGAAATTTGTGGTGCAGCGCGTTTTTCGCCACCCGCTTCTACCCATGCATCGCCGTTATCAGCTTTAATGATTTTAAACGGCATAATGCCGATATCGCGTTGTACTTCTTCGTCTTCAAAACGACGACCAATTAAACGCTTGATTGCAAATAATGTGTTTGTCGGGTTAGTAACCGCTTGACGCTTAGCAGATTGACCTACTAATGTTTCGCCGTCTTGCGTGTAAGCAATAATAGACGGGGTTGTGCGATCGCCTTCCGCGTTTTCAATAACACGTGCTTTGCCACCATCAAGTACTGCAACACAAGAGTTTGTAGTACCTAAATCGATTCCAATAATTTTACCCATGAAACTTCTCCAACTTCAATATTCGTTAATACGTTCGATGACATAGTAAATAGGGATGCGCCAAACTTATTTCAACTGTAAAAATGAAAAAAAATCCATTTTTTGTGTTTTATTTACAAAATAACCCTAATAATTGTAAGGAATGGTGATTTTTGCACCGCCAGAGACGTTTTTAATTACTGGTCTGACTAGTTTGGTTGTGTTATAAATTTATTAAATCGCACTATAAAAGGACATCTTCATGCATTTTGAACAATTACTTCTCCAAGCTGCAAAAATTGGAAGTTCAGACAATACCGAACAATTAACTAGCACAATGCAATTTCCAGAAAACTGGTGCCAAGGCAGAACTGCTTTTGGTGGGCTCTCAGCCGCACTGTTGTATCAAGCTATCAGAGGAAAAGTATCTAATGATCGTCGCCTACTCTCACTCAGTACAAATTTTGTAGGGCCATTACTAGCTGATACTCCCTTTTCGTTATCGGTAGAAATATTACGACAAGGTAAAAGCAGCACACAGGTACTCGCCAAAGCCATTCAAAATGAACAAGTGTGTGTAATTGTACAAGCGTGTTTTGCTAAAAGTAGAGAGTCGGGTGTAAATGTGCCTGTTTCAAAGTCTTTAGGGTTAAAACCGGTAGACGAACGCCATACTCTACCTTTTATTAAAGGCCAGATGCCTGAATTTTTTCAACATGTTGATTTATGCCCTCAACAAGGTGCCATGCCATTTAGCAGCGCAGAAACGTCTCACTTAGGGGGATGGATGCGCTTTAAACATACGCCCGAACAAATAACTGAAGCGCATGTAATTGCATTAACAGATGCATGGCCACCTACGTTATTACAAATGTTTAAACAACCCGCTCCAGCTAGTAGCATGTCATGGTATTTAGAGTTTGTACAAGAGCCAAACTTATCACCTGGCGAATGGCTTGGCTTTGAAGCAATCACTCATCACTCAAAAGATGGTTACGGTTTAGAAGATGGCTGTATATGGTCACAATCCGGTGAGCTAATAGCGCTTACACGTCAAACAGTGGCGTTATTTGATTGATGAATGGGTTTGGCCTTCATCAAAAATTCTTTTATAAGTACCGTTTTGCTTGATGAGCGCCAAACCAATATCAAACTCAGTAGCTAAAGAGAAGTTATTAAAATAAGCAGGTCGCTCTGCTTTTGTAAATAAAGTGTAAATTTGCACAGCTTCGGGTGATTTATGTTGATTGTAGTAATAGTAAAAAATACGCTTGTCTAACACAATTACATCCACCCAACCTTTTAACAGCTTATCTACTTGCGCTTTTTGATTAATAACCTCTTGATATGAGCTAAAGTGTTTAACATTACTTTTAAATATAGAAGGCAGATATGCAGTTGCATTTTGAAAAGCAAGAACGTTTTTATTAAACATGCCTTCTATTTTATCAATATTATATTTATTTCGCTTGAGTGTAATGGCTACATTTTCATAACTAAGTACCGGTTTACTTGAGTAAATACCAGGACTACTTCCTCCTGCATAATTTAAAAGTATATCTACTCCTTTATTATGCAATTGATGCTCAGCGCGTTTATTAGACATATATTGCACATTAATATTGGCAAATCCATTAGCCTTTAACGCGGCTTTAATTAAACCTAGGTGTATACCCGAGTCTGTTTTTGCAAAAACATAGGGCGGAATTGATGCGCTCGCGGCGATAATTACTTCTCGCTCTTTATTAATAGCCACAGCATTTTGCGAACAAATAAAGAGCCACATTTGTATGCAGTACAAATAATATTTCACACGCTTCCTTTATATAACGAGCAGCTTGATGGCAGAACGCGTTGTATTAATGTATTAAATATAGCAAAATTGAAGAAATATTCTTCTTGCTTGGTATTAAATTGCAAACTGTCTGCCCCTGCTGCGATCTGATCATAGATATACCTCGCATAATCGCAAAACAAATGGCGATATGCCCACATTGTCACCATAAACTTTGCGAAGCCGATGTTAATCACGACAGTCGCATAGTTGCACTAAGCTTTAGCGCACTATTAATGTTGCTCAGCAGTATGTTTTACCCTTTTATTTCATTTAGTAGTAGCGGTATAACTCAAACTATTACACTGCCCGACGCGGCTCGAATTTTGTTTAATTATGATAGTGAGCTACTTGGCTTATTTATTGATTTGAGCATTATTGCCCTGCCCATGGGTTTGCTTGTTATTTTAATTCCTTTGCATCTTGGGCTTTTAAAAGCATTACCAGAGAGCATTGCAAGGCGACTACTAAAGTTCACTTTGGCGTTAGAGCCTTGGATTATGTCGGAAATATTTTTAATTGGCGTACTTGTTAGTATGGTTAAAATCATGTCGCTGGCTGATATTAGCTTCGGCACGAGTTTTTGGGCTTATGTGGGGTTTGTTATTTTATACATAGCTGCACTTGTTCACTTAAATCGCCCACGCTTATGGGCTCAAATAAAGCCTGTAAAAGTACTCGAAGGCGCAGAGCATGCTAAACGTGCAATAGATGAAAATATTAAAGCCTGCCATGTGTGCCATCAACTATGTACCGGTAATATTTGCCAGCGTTGCCATACAAAAACACACGTTAGAAATCCTTATAGCGTACAAAAAGCAGCAGCTTGGCTAATTACTTCTGTTGTTTGTTATATTCCAGCAAATGTTTTACCTATTATGCACACCACTAGCCTTGGGGATGAATCCCCTTCGACTTTAATTGGTGGTGTTATTACTCTTTGGAAAAGTGGCTCCTACCCTATTGCCGCTATTATATTTTTAGCCAGCGTTGTGGTGCCACTTGCTAAAGCTTTTGTATTGAGCTTTTTATGCTTTATGGTTACAAGGCCTGCCAATAAACATACAAAAAGTTACACCCGAATTTATCAACTGACTGAGTTTATTGGTAAATGGTCGATGATAGATGTATTCGTGGTTGCTATTTTAGTGGCCTTAGTTCAACTGGGTAATTTAATGTCAGTAACGCCAGGATTAGGCATTGTATTTTTTACAGTTATGGTAATATGCCAAATGATGGCTGCCCATGCCTTTGACCCACGCTTATTGTGGGATTCCCCTAAAAACAAAAAATCAGAGAACAAAGCATGACCGAAACCGCCGAAATAACAAAAGAACCGAAAATTTCAGCTATCTGGATCATTCCGGCAATTGCGCTGTTAGTGGGCATGTGGATGTTATACCAATACCAAGCTAATAAAGGCCCTACTATTTTTATCGAAATGCCACAAGCAGAAGGTATTATTGCAGGTAAGACTGAAATAAAAGTGCGCAGTGTAAAAATAGGTCAAATTGATCATGTTCGGCTATCCGACACGCAAGACAGCGTAATTGCTCGCGCGCAAATAGATAAAAATTACAACGAGCTACTGACTGACGATGCCAAAATTTGGGTCGTAAAACCACGCATTGATGAAACAGGTATTAGCGGGATGAGTACGTTATTGTCTGGTGTATATTTAGAGTTTTCACCCGGTGAAAGTAAAGAACTAAAAGAGCGTTTTAAGTTACAAGATGAACCCGCCCTCATTGGTAAAGATGTGAAAGGTGGTCGTTTTAAATTAATGAGTTACAACGCTGAAGTACTTGATGTAAGCACCGGTATATTCTTCAAAAATTATAAAATAGGGCAAATAGAAACCGCCACTTTTGATTGGGAAAACCAAGCAATGAAGTATGGCGTATTTATTAAAGCCCCTTATCAAAATCTGATCACCATGAACTCAATATTTTGGGTGAACGCAGGAATTGAAATTGACCTATCTGCCGATGGTATCAATATTAATACGGGCTCTTTGAGTAAACTATTAAAAGGCGGTATTTCGGTTGGTTTACCTGAACAACAGGCCCCGGGTGAAATAGCACAAGATGGGCATAGCTTTTCATTAAGCCAAAGCTATAAAGAGGCGTTAGAAGAGCGCTTTTATGATTTTGATTACTACCTAATTGAATTTGAACAGTCAGTTCGAGGACTACGCACAGGTGCACCTGTCGAATACAGAGGTATGCGTGTAGGTACTGTTGTTGAAACCCCTGCCAATGTAATTATTGACGGTAAACCTGCCCACTTTAGAAACCATAATACGGCGGTTCCAGTGCTTATAAAAGTAGAATACGGACGCTTGTATCATGACAGTGCTTCAGCAAAAGAGTATTGGCAAGGCAGTTTAAAGGGCTGGATTGAAAGTGGGATGCGCGCCTCGTTAAAGCCTGGTAATTTATTAACGGGTGCTGTGTATGTAGATTTTGATATATACCCCGACGCGCCAGAAGCGCACCTAGGTAAACTTGTGCAGTATGATGTTTTTCCGAGTATTTCAAGCGGTATAACTGTATTAGCAGATCAAGTTTCTGACGTACTTAATAAAGTAAATAACTTAAAGGTTGAAGATAGCTTGGCACAAATGCAAGCCACATTTACCGATTACCGAGCGCTTGCTAATGAAATGCGAGAGCTGCTAAGCCAAAAAGATACACAAAACTTACCAGGCGACTTTAATCGTAACTTCGAAAAGATGACAAAAAGTATGGAGCAGTTTGAAGTCACTATGCGCCAATTTGATAAAACCATGGCCAGTTACCAAGCCGGTTCTGAACTTCATCATCAAATACAGCAAACATTAAAAGAGTTTAAACGTTTAAGTGAGGGCCTACAGCCTCTAACTCGCGGATTAAACGAGCAACCTAATATGCTAATTTTTGATAAATCATTACCAGCAGATCCAAAACCAAGGAAGCAATAATGAAATCGTTATTTTTAACTGCAAGTTTATTATTACTATTGGCAGGTTGTAGTTCATCAATACAAACTGCGACACAGTATTACCAGTTTGAGCAGCCTATAGGTGCATCGTCTCGAAACGTTGCAGATACAGATGCGCAACTAAGAATACAAACTGTTGTACTTAGAGGCGCTTTAAATAATTTGGGCATTGCGATGAAAATAGATAGCAACCAAATTCATGCTGCAAATTACAACCTGTGGGGCGAATCGCCAGATGTAATGCTTACTGCAACAGCCCAGCAAACACTTTTTAATGCTATGCCCAACTGGATGGTAATAAAAGGCTTACCGGTCATTACTGAACTTGATCAACAAACGTTTTATGAGCTTGAATACGAAATTCACCACTTTAATGGCGATATGCAAGGTAACGCTGATATTTCTGGGCTTTGGCGTTTATATTACACACACCCTGAAACAGGCCGACGCCTTATAAGTATTAATAATTTTTCGCAATTGGTCCCTATTGATGATGATGGCTATGATGGCCTGGTTTCGACACTTGAAGCAACATGGCTAAATATAAACCTAAATGTTGCAAAACAAATAGAACAAGCAAGACTTTAATCGTTAAGTGACAATATAATCACGGCGGTTTTATCATCATTGATAACCGCCTTGCCCTTTATTTTAAAGCCCAATTTTAACAACACATTCTGCGATGCCCTATTATCTGGTGATGTTATTGCACACAGTTTTGTAATTCCAAATTCATGCTTATATTGCAAAAGTGCGCTGGCCGCTTCAAAAACATAACCCTTTTTTTCAAAACCGCTTACAAGTGCAAAACCTAAATCAGGTTGCAGTAACGCGGCGCGTTTATAAAACCCAACAACGCCAACCACTACAGCATTATGCAAAGTAATAATGTAAGGCCCAAAGCCTTGGCGTACATGAGAAGCAATAAATGACTAGGGCCTGTTGACCTTTCAGGATTAAAATTTGTTCAATCTAGGGGCGATTTAATCGCGGCGTGAGGTTTATAACCTAGTGGGCTAAGTAAAAACCGAGCAACAAAGAGTTAATTGCCCCTAGGTAGAACCCTTCGGGCAGCGCATGTTTGGCATTTATGCTGTGTTATCGCCTATTTATGGGGAATAACCACACTACATAGGCTCTGCCTTGCCTAAATACCAAACATACTGCTGCAAATTTAACCTCGAAAGATAAACAGGCCCTATAATGTACGACTTGGCATCATCAAGGGTATAGATTGCTTTATCACCAATATGCTCTATGAAACTCGCCTGATTAACTAGCTTAAGTAAAATAGCTGCATCAAGCTCATTTGCATGGCGCAACAACAATCGATTTGTTTTAAATACAGCGTTCAATGTAAGCTCCTCTAAAAAACTTTGTTTTGCATGTAACTTTTTGTTGACTGAAATTAAAAAGCAGATTATTTTTGCGCCGATGTTTTTACAGGCACAACAATAGCGGTTTGCACTCCTTGCACCGTCTGGCGCCAAAGCCAACGCGTTTCACTTAAGCCGCTATTTAACATAACTGTTTATGTGTCCCTCCCTCGCGTACAAAAGCAGTGACTTGGAAGATGATTTTACAACAAACTTATCATCTTCTTTGTTTTTGTATAAGCAGTTTAAAAATTAATACTATTGTAATTTTTATACATGCTTTTAATTTTGTGAATACTTAAATGCTTGAACCTTCTGCGTTAAGTTTACTGCCACCTTTGGTGGTAGTTGTATTGGCTGTTGTATTACGCCGCCCTATTTTATCTTTACTTATTGGTGCTTTAGTTGGTTTAGTTATCGCCGATCCTGCACAGGTACTTACTAACTTTGCGAGTACATCTCTAAAAGTGATGACAGACGAAACCATCGGCTGGCTAATACTTGTATGTGGTGGCTTTGGCGCTTTAATCGCGCTATTAGTGCGCACAGGTGGCGCATCGGCTTTTGGCAAGTTAGCCCTTAAATACACTAAAGGTAAGCGTTCATCTTTGTTTATGACCTTTTGTTTGGGTGTAGTTATTTTTATTGATGACTACTTAAATGCGCTTACCGTGGGTGAAACCATGAAACGCATTACCGATAAATTTAAAGTGAGCCGTGAGATGCTTGCCTATGTTGTAGACTCTACTGCTGCACCAATTTGTGTACTTGTCCCTTTATCTACTTGGGCGGTTTTTTTTGGTGGCTTACTTGTAGATAACGGTATTGCAGAAGAAGGCAAAGGGATTGCAGTTTATATCCAAGCCATACCGTATATGTTTTATGCGTGGTTTGCAGTGCTTGTTGTTGTACTTGTTGTGCTGGGTATTATTCCTGCGATTGGTCCAATGAAAAAAGCAGAGCAAATGGCGCAAATTGAGCAAGCTCAAGTCGACCCTGCCCAATACAATGACGTTCAAACAGCGGATGAATATGCGGTAAAAGCCGTAGAAGAGAACTTTGAAGATGCTGATCCTAAAGGTAAATTACGTAACTTTTTGGTGCCGATTATTTTACTGGTTGCATTTACTGTTTACTTTGAAATAGACGTATACAAAGGCTTATTAGCAACAATGGCGGTCACTCTCCCGTTTTATGCACTACAAAAATTAATGAGCGTAAGTGAAATGATTGAACGCATGCTTGATGGCTTTAAAAGTATGATCCCCGCGATTGGTACTGTTATAGCTGCGTTTATATTTAAAGATGTATGCGACTTAATTGGTTTGCCTCAGTTTGTTATTGGCAGCTTAAGCCCTTATATGACCGCGGCATACTTACCAGCCGTGGTATTTATTTCAATGGCTATTTTAGCGTTTGCAACGGGGTCTAGCTGGGGTATTTTTGCTGTATCAATTCCCATTGTTATGCCACTGGCTAATGCGGTTGATGCAAACATACCACTGGTCATTGGGGCGCTATTATCGGCTTCTTCTTTTGGTAGCCAAGCGTGTTTTTACTCAGATTCAACCGTACTCGCAGCGCAAGGTTCTGGTTGTAATTTAATGAGCCATGCTGTTACACAATTGCCATACACGCTAATTGCTGCGGCATTAGCTGTTATAGGCTTTTTAATAATGGCTTAAATACTATACCAATCCGCAATAATACTTAATCATTTTGCGGGGCTAAACGAGTCGCTACCTGCGTTAAAAAATTTTCATTTAGAACAACTAAATAGCGAATTTTTTGCCTAGCTATCAACACGTTTTTCCATCCTCAAAATAGATCACTTAATTAAGCGAATTGGTATTATTAGTAAATTAGCTGAATAAATAAAAACCCCAATGTAGTGATACATTGGGGTTTATTTTAGCTACATAAATAAAGCTTATTTTTGTAGTTTAATACCATTGTAATAGGCATCAAGCGTTGTGATTTTAGTTTGATTTGGTAAATCGGCAAAGTCACTTTCTATAAACTTAGTCCCGCGTAATTGCACATTTAAACGTGCAGCATTAGGGTTAAGCATTGTTTGCTTGTAGTAGTCTTTTATATCTGCAAGCGTTACTTTTTCAACTTCATCAATCAGCTTTTGCTTAGAATCAAAGGTAAAGTTTTCACGGTACCAATCGTTTATAAGTGGGCTCATTTCGTCACTTAAGTTTTTAGGCTGCTCTTTAAGTGATACAAGGGTAGAGTTTTTCAGCTGCTCAAAAGTCTCTTCGCTCATGTTATCAAGTTCAACTGCGTATTCTTTTTTAAACTTATCAAAACGAGCTTGTATTTCTTTTGGTCCTTTAACTGGTGTTTGAATATACAAACCAATTGCTGAGTAATCCTCGATTGGGCGAGCTAATGCACCTACTGCGTATGCAAGTTGCTCCTCAGTACGCATTTTATCAAACGCAACTGTTCTAAAGTGGCTTTGTAATACAGCTGCTTCTGCTTTTTGTTTGTAACCCGCAACAGGATGAACGGTCATATCAACCACCGCTACATCGGCTACATCGATATCTTTTTGCAGTACCAGTGTTTCGCCCGGTTGTGGCAACCACGCTTTGCTTCGTGCAAATTCACTGCGCTTATGATTACTTGGTAATGTTGCACTTAACTCTTGTGCAATCGCGTCAATATCTTGCTGATCGTAGTTACCGTAACTAAATACGCGTAAATCGTTTTGTGCAAACGTAGCTGTTTTTAATTGTGCTAAGTCGGCAACACTCAGTGAGTCAGCGGCTTTTATAAGCGCATCTGTATCAAAGCCACCTGTACGGGTTAGTTTTGAATACTCGCCAAATGCTTGTGCATACGGAAACTGCTTTTGTTGGTTTAGTAAATTACGCTTAAAGCGATCTACCGCTTGGCTAAATGCTTGTGCTGTTTCATCGGCTTTTAATCCGGTTAAAGCTTGTTTAAGCAATACATCTTGCTTATCTGTAAAACCACTCATAGATAAAACAAGACCATTACTCGGTGCTAAGCTTACGCTCATACCGGCGATTGCTGCTTCGGTACTTAACTGACTTTGTTGAATATTGTATAAATCAGCCCAAACAGAATAAAGTACTTCTGCTTTAATATCGTTCAAACCGGGTTGAGTATTTATATAAACTTCAACAAGCCCTTTTGGCTGCTCTGCAAATTTTTGACTTGCTTGGCGCCATACTTTTACACCATTTTTATCGTAAGCAAGTTCTGGGTGTTTTTGCTCTTTAAATGCTTGCGTTTTTATTGCAAAATTTTCAGGCAATAAATTGTTTACAGTCGGTAGTGCTAACTTAAATTCGCTTGGTTTTTTCCAGCTGGCAATTTCATCATCGCTAATGTCACTGATGCGGTATTTACCGTCGTAAAAGTGTAGTTTTGAGTCTGTCTCTTCTTGCTGCGATACATACCAAATACGAAGGGTATCGGCATTTAACTGCTCAAGTACATTGTTTACAGCGTCAGCGTCAAACTTTGCATAATAATAAGGTGCATTAATAGCGTGATTTAACGGATAGTCTTGCATGCTTTGCGTAAGCGAGCTTACATAATTAAACTCATCACCTTTTTCTAAAAACTTAAACTGGTTATTAAGGGAAGTACGAATTTCGTTGAAGTACTTGCTATCAACGCCTTCTTTTTTAATTAAATCGATGTACTGCATAATAGTCGCAACTATTTCGTCACGATTTTTCATGCCTTCATCTGTAAGCTCTACATTTACATTTAACGAACCATAGTTGCCATATTGATTTGGTGCAGCTGAAGCTGAAAGCTGAGACACCCATCCTTTATCACGAAGAAGTTGCGCTGGGCTGCCCGGCATTTCATTACTTAGTAAATACGCCACAAATCGGTTTGGTTTAAGTGCAAATTCGCTATTATTATTAGCAATGGTGAAATCAAGTTGCAGCTGTTTTACATCTTCATTTGGTGCATAAAACACGCGTTTTCCGCCAGCGTTATCAAAATCAAGTTTTGCAGTCACTGTTGGTTTTTCGATATTTTTATTTTTTATGTCAGCAAAGTATTTTTGCGCTTTTTGCTCCATTTCAGCAATAGGTAAATTAGAAATAAGCGCAACTTTCATAATATTTGAAGAGTAGTATTTATTATAAAAATCAACCGTTTCTTTATGAAGTGAACTGTTTTCTTTATCGCCAAGGGTTTCTAGGTTACCAATTAAAAAGCGATTAGCTGGGTGATCGCCCATCATTTTGCGCGCGAGTTTAAATTGTCCAAAAAAGTCCATTTCGCGGCGCATTGACCACTCTGCATTCACTGCATTTTTTTCTTTATCTGTGTATTCTGGGTATAACTTAGGCGCTTTGAAAAAATCAGCAAAACGGTCTAGCCCTTCATCAAACGCGTCGTTATTAATTTTAAACATGTAATTAGTAATATCGAGCCAAGTATACGCATTGTGCGCGCCACCATTTTTGGTCATAAAATCAGAATACCCTTTTGTGTCTGGGTAGCGTTCTGTGCCTAAAAACAGCATGTGCTCTAAATAATGCGCCATACCTTGTTGCGACATTGGGTCGTGCAGTAAACCAACACCAACGCTTAGTGCCGCTGCAGATTTTTCAGCACCTGGATCTGACACTAAAATTACTTCAATGTCGTTTGCCAGCTTAAGTGTTTTATATTCGCGGTTATCGTTAGGACTTACAACTAACGTATCTGATAGTAAAGAGGCCTGAGGCGCCACTGAAACCGAAGCCGTATTTGAACAACCACTTAAAACTGCAAGTGCGATTGCACTAAAACCAATAATCTTTTTCATTTTTGTTTTCCATTAAAAAGTATTGCGCAAAATAGCGTGCGCCAATTCAAAGCAATATAGTTAAGCTAAACTAACATTTTCAATTAATAACTTTCTACAAAATAACGCTATTTTGTGTAACACATTGTGAAAAATGTCTTCATAATCGGATATTAGTTGGGAGTCTGCCAACCTTGCGTGATTAAAAATCATTCAATATCAAAAAATACGCAAATTCTAAATAATAATAAGGAAAAACAATGGAAAAAATCATCATACTTGCCATGTTTGCACAAGTTACGCTTTCACTGGTTGTCATGCTCATTATGGGTAAAAGGCGCTTTGCCGCAGCTAAAAACAAACAACTAGATTTAAGTGACTTTAAAACAATGCAGTTAGATAAGGCTGGCGACACTATTAGGGTGGCAGATAGAAACTTTTCAAATCAGTTTGAAATACCTGTGCTTTTTTACGCGGGATGTTTACTTGCACTGCAACTAAATAGCGCCAGTACACTTGTGGCAATACTGGCCTGTTTATTTGTAGCAACACGTATTGTGCATAGCGTTATTCATTTAGGTGAAAACAACGTACGCGCACGTTTTAAAGTGTTTTTACTGGGTTGTGTTTGTGTGTTTTCAATTTGGCTAGCAATGGTTTGGCGAGTACTATTTTAAATAGCAAAGTTTAATAATAGTAATGTGGACGGCTGGTTTAGGCCATCCACATTACCGTTAATTTTAATTATTTAGCACGTTTTAAACGAGGTACCGCAAGTAAAAAAGCACCTAAAAGCCAAATTAACCCGCCGCCAGAACTGCTACTAGAATCTGTTGATGTGTCAGAATCAATTAACGTATTTTCAGTAACAGTAAGGCCTGCTGCTGAATTAGGATCATCATCCATTACCGCCACATTTTGAATAGTCACTAAGTTAGCACTACTAATTGTTACATCAGTACTTGCACATTGCTCGGCAGTAATATCAACCACGGGTGTTTCACCACAGTGTACTAACGCTGCAATTTTATCTAACGTTGATTGGCTTGCTGCAGTAATTTGTCCAAACACAGTAAAACCACCGTTTTGGGTATCAAGTGCTGCACTATTGTCTGTAATATTAAAAAACCACTGACTTGTTGCGCTATTAGCATCACCCGATAATTTAGCCATCGCAATGGTGCCCTTAACATTAGAAAAAACGGGCTCATTATCTACAGCGGGCTTTGTAGTAATCGCATCTAGCGAATCAGAAAATGTAAATCCACCACCTTGAATAACAAAGTTACTAACAGAGCGGTGAATTACTGTTTCGTTATATGAATCGTCTTGAACGTAACTTAAAAAATTTGCGACTGTTTTGGGGGTTTGTTGATCAAATAGGTTAATCTCTATGACACCTTGGCTCGTGTTCATTTCAACTATAGTAGCGGTGCTTGTAAAACTTGCTGCAGCAAGTGCTGAGCCAAGTAAAAGTTTTTTCATGTTTTATTCCTGTTGTTATATTTTTTAAATAATTAGTTAATGCGTTAACACATTAATGCCATCGGCGACTAAAATCGATTCTAAAGTGTGAGTTGATACAATTAAGACCGTGTTGATAACAAATTAATTACATATGCCATTATTTATATTCTTTTTTGCTATATAAATCTAACTATTTAAAATTAAATCATCTTAAAAGTGTGGTCACTTATTTGTTACCTTAAAAAAACACAAACAACAGGATCTAACAATGCCACACACTAAACAAACAATTTGCGACTTTGGTTTACACAAAGGTGAACCATACACAAAACTACCGGCGAGCTTTTTAACGTGGATGGTAGGTATAAACCATACTAAGCGGGAATATGCGGATGCAGAGTTAAAGCGTCGCGAAAGTGCCGCCACAAATCGATTAACTGTACCTTCTAAATAAAATGTCAATAAGTACGTTTTTTTAGCATAAAACTAGTTTAAACTACCCGCTTGATAAATTAAGTAGACCTTAATCCATAGGTATTTTATGCGTATAATTATTTTATTTTCGATTATTTTTAGTGTACTTGGATGTACATCTCCTGCTCCTGAATCAACCTCTAACAGTACTCCTACTGAATATTTAACTGTTCTTCATACTAATGATAATCACGGCCGTTTTTGGCAAAACGAAAAAGGCGAATACGGTATGGCCGCTCGCAAAACGTTAATTGACTCTTTACGTAATGACGCCCAAAAGCAAGGTCATGCCGTTTTACTTCTCTCTGGTGGTGACATTAATACCGGTATTCCTGAGTCAGATTTACAAAAAGCAGAACCTGACTTTAAAGGTATGTCGCTGATTGGTTATGATGCAATGGCATTAGGCAATCACGAATTCGATAACCCTATTGATGTATTGAAGCAACAGCAAAAATGGGTGAACTTTCCTTTTCTATCAGCCAATATATTTGAAAAAGAATCAGGCGAACATGCGTTTGATAGCTATAAAATATTCAAAAAAAATGGCTTAACTATTGCTGTTATTGGATTAACAACAACAGACACAGCTAAAATTGGTAATCCTCAGTATATTGGCCACTTAGAGTTTAAAGACCCTGTTGACGTTACTGCAAAACTAGCTAAAGAAATAAAAGCTAAGTACAACCCTGACATTACCATTGCGCTGACTCATATGGGTCATTATGTTGATGCTAGCTTTGGCATTAATGCACCAGGTGATGTAACACTTGCTCGCTCACTTCCTGCAAACACACTTGATATGATCATTGGCGGGCACTCACAAGAACCTGTGTGTATGAGTGATACAAATGTAAATGACGACAACTTTAAACCTGGCCTTGCCTGTAAGCCAGACCAGCAAAACGGTACTTACATTATGCAAGCCCATGAATGGGGTAAGTATGTTGGTAAAGCTGAGTTTAAGCTTGAAAACGGAAAATTAACGTTACTAGACTACAAACTCATGCCTGTTAATTTGTATGTAGATAAAGTTCAAGCTGATGGCTCTACTAAAGCAGTATTAGCAAACGAGTACATTAAACCAGACCCTAAACTTGAATCTTATTTAGCGGTATACCAAGCTAAAGGCGCTAAACAAATTGA
This sequence comes from Pseudoalteromonas sp. Z1A2, assembly GCF_011378755.1. NCBI lineage: Bacteria > Pseudomonadati > Pseudomonadota > Gammaproteobacteria > Alteromonadales > Pseudoalteromonadaceae > Pseudoalteromonas > Pseudoalteromonas sp. Z1A2. The sequence goes on from NZ_WTKX01000001.1 coordinate 54,971, forward strand.
AGGTACCATTGGTGAAGTAGATGCTCGCTTAGAAGGTGACAGAAACAAAGTTCGTTACCAACAAACAAACCTTGCACGTGTAATTATTCAAGCTCAAATGGATGTAGTAAATGCAGACTTTGGATTAATAAGTGGCGGTGGTATTCGCAGCTCAATAGAGGCTGGTAAAGTAAGCTATAAAGATATTTTAAAAGTACATCCTTTTAAAAACCGCATTACTTATATGGATTGGCAAGGCAGTGATTTATGGGATTACTTAAATACAGTAACGAGCTTCCCACCGGATGCTGGTGCTTATTTGCAATACCATAAAATATCGTTTGAGCGTAAAAATAATCAGTTGGTTAATGTTTTGATCAATGGCGAACCGCTTAATAAAAATAAAACATACAGAATGAGTCTAAATAGCTATAACGCATCAGGCGGTGATGGTTATCCTGCACTTACAAATAAAAAAGGCTTTGTAAGTACAGACGAAACAGATGCTAAAGCACTTCAAGACTTTATTTCAAAAAATAGCCCTCTCAAAGCGGCTGAATTTACCCCTAAATAACCTCTAAGAATATGAGGAAAGTAATCTAGTTACTTTCCTCTTATTTCAATATTACCTTTTTTAATATTTGCCAGCCCATAACTATGCAAACGAGAACGAGAGCCTTCTCCATAGGCTTTAGGTGGGTAATATAACTCTTTTTCTTCAGGACACTCGCTAAGTACTTCATCTAATGCCGCACGTATCTCACTCAAGGTTTTTTCTAGGCTATTATTAAAATTAGGCCTTTTTCTAACCGTATGACCAAGCTCTACCAACCTATAAAAATACTTGTTAGCGAGCTCTAGAAGCTCCTCTGGTACATCTTTATTATGACTAAGCGCTACATCATCGTTATTTGTACAATACTCTACAAGTGCTAAATAAAAGCATAATGGCTTATTGGCTAAACCCACTTTTTGCTCTGCACTACAACTACTTGATAGTGTTTTATCGTTAAGGTCAACTATAAGCATCAGCGGCGTAGGCTCTGTAATTGACTGATGCTGCGCATTATTAAACTGCTTATTACTTTGTTTAATAAACGCAAATTTTACCCAAAAACTAATCAACACACTTAATACTAAAAATATAAAATAGTAAATAAAATGGCTTAATGTAAAGTGGGTTTGCTGAACGTTAAATACAACTAATACAGGTCCGTTATTAGTGCTCAAACTACGTGTTATTTGGTGTAAGTTTACAGGTGCTAGCATTTCGCCTTTTGGTGCAATAGCAACAACTTTAAGATCGTTCGAATTAATGTAGCTATTTAAGGTTTTAATATAGCTATTAACCGCATCTTTATTCCCCGAATGCTTTAGCAGCTCATTTGATAAATCAAGTAATGGTAAGTCGAGTGCTATTTGCCTTTCTATCTGCGTTATTTTTTGTTTAGTTACTTGCTGGCTTTTTTGAATTACAGAAATATAAAACACAGAAGATAGAGTTAAAAATAAGCATAGTAAAACAAGTAGTTGTTTATATTTACTCATCACTAACTTCCTCTTTTAAGTTTACTGAGCTAGTACCGCAACTCCAAAACGATTGTGCATTTTGATAATAATGCAAACTTTGATCTTTAGACATATCAAGCAAATTTGCCTGTACTGCACATAATAAATCAGTATTATTTTGCTGCATTTTTAAATACCATCTTGTTCCAGTAATATTATTACTCAAAGGCGTAATATAGTTTTTTGAAAAACGTTTTTCGTCACTCTCTTTCCAAAACGAAGCAATAATATCTACTTTTCCGTCGGCGAGTAAATCGCGTAATTCGTTATGAGAACTAGCATAAGTGATTTTCAAATTAGCTAAATTTATATCCAGTTCTTTAAACATTTGCTTTGGTAAAATATGCCCTGATCGGCTGGTAGGATAATCAAGCAAACCTATGCGTTTATCTAAAAAATATTGTTTAGTAATTCGAGGTTTTTCTTTAGACGATATAAAAAATGCCGTGTAGTCAGAAAAACCAACTACGGGTTGGTAGTTATAGGTCGACTCCGCTTTAAATGCAGCCATAATATTGCTTTTAGCCAAAATTAGGTCAGCAATTCCTTTACCAACAAACTCAAAGCTATCTGCCGTTCTATATCCCCAATACCCTTTTACCGAGCCATATTGCTTAGCTACTACGTTATCAGAGCATAACTTTTGTGTTAATAACTTGGCTATTTTTTTTGATTGTGTAAAAACAATTAATTGGTCTTTATTACTTGTAGCAGTTGTTTGACACTCTGTTGAGGTTTCGATCATAACCGGAAAATGTAAATCATCATTGTATACACTAACTTGACCGCAAACCCACGTAACGACCAATAATAGAAACAAAAATGTAACAATTAACATTTTGTGCAACACAATATTTTTATAATTCAAAGCAATGCCACCCAAAAATAGACGATATAGGGTATTTGAACAATTTCGCTTACCTATTACAACAAGTAATTTTACCTATTAAATATAAGATACTGATTTTAAACGTAATTTAATAAGAAATTATGAATTTTAATAAGTCCTTCCTATCAACATTAAAAATGAGGACAATTGACCGCATTAGCTTATAGCAACCCCATGAAATATTCATTTAGGAAGTTTTAATGCATAACAATATAAAGTACTCGATATCTTCTGCGCTTTTGATTAGTGCGATATTCACAAGCACTAACTCACACGCTTGGGGTCAAAATGGCCACCGTATTGTAGGGCAGATTGCACAATCTCATATAAGCGAAACAACTAAAGCAGCAATTAAACCTTATTTAGATGGTGAGTCACTTGCGCAAATATCAACGTGGCCTGATGAAATGCGCTCTGCTCCTGGCGACTTTTGGCAAAAGAAATCATCTCGTTGGCATTACATTAATGCAGCCCCAGGAAAATCTTTCAGCTTCAATCACGATCATACTAAAAACAAAGAATCTGTAAGTAATATCCTCGAGGGTATTCACTATTCAATGCAAACGCTCACCGATAAAAATAGCACCTTAGATGCTAAACAGTTCAGTTTGCGTTTTTTAGTGCATTTAGTAGGCGACAGTCATCAACCTTTTCATGCCGGTCGAGGTGAAGACAGAGGTGGTAACCGTATTAAGGTTTCTTTTTTTAACGAAGAAACAAACCTTCACAGCCTTTGGGATACAAAGTTAGTTGAGAACGAGAACTTGTCGTTTACTGAATACGCTCAATTTATTGATACAAATAACAGCGAATTAATTGCTGAATATTTACAAAGCTCACCTAAAACTTGGGTTGAAGAATCACACAATTTAGCAACAAAAATTTATAAGTACACCAACGACGAAGTTGGGTACAGCTACATTTATAACAACACTCCAATTGTAAAAACACGCCTACAACAAGCGGGTATTCGACTAGCTGGACTATTAAACGCCTTATTTGACCCTTCTGCAAAAGAGTTAGATACGGCACTAAAAATGACGACTGATAAATAAACAGTATTAAATTTATATAACCTACACACGGGAAATCAACATTATGACTAAGCTTGGCCTTTCGAAATTAACTGGAGCGGTAATTTTAGCTCTAGGTGTTTCTACAAGCGCAATGGCTGCTGATACTTCATCTGCAATGCGTGGTAAAATTACGACGCCTTCAGGTGGCAGTGCTGCAAACGTTAAAATCAAAGTAGTTCACCAACCAACGGGAACTATTAGCGAACTAACTACAAACGAAAGTGGTACGTTTATCGCTAATGGCTTACGTGTAGGTGGTCCTTACATGGTTATCATCGATTCTGATACATTTAACGATACGACTGTTGAAAATATCTATCTAAATCTGGGTGAAACTTACCGTTTAAGCTCGCAGCTTGCTCCGCTAAACATCGAAAAGATTGAAGTGTCTGGTTATAAGATTGTTCAGCAATCAGGTGGCTCTAGCAGTACATTTGGCTCTGACACTATTGAGAATATGCCAAGCTTTAACCGTGATATTAAAGATATTGCGCGTTTAAATCCACTCGCCAGCATTAATGGTAGTGGTGAGCTAACGTTTGCAGGTAGTAACCCACGTTCAAATGGCTTAACTGTTGACGGTATTGGCCAAAATGATGACTTTGGTTTAAGTTACGGTGGCTACCCTACTTCGCAACCACCTGTAGCACTTGATGCAATTGAGCAAATTTCTGTTGATGTATCTCCGTTCTCAGCCTCTAAAGGTAACTTTGGGGGAGGTACCATTAATGCAGTAACAAAATCAGGTACTAATGAGTTTAAATTTTCTGGCTTTTATGAAATATCTACTCCTGATATTGCAGGTGATGTAGACAGTATTTCTCAAGTATATGCAGATGGTAACCCTGTTTTAGATGAAGATGGACACCGTACATACGTTATTGATCAGGTAGAACCAATTCAAACTGAGAAACGTTATGGCTTTAATGTTGGCGGCCCATTAATCGACGATACTTTGTTTTACTTTGTTAACTACAACAAATGGACAAGTGAACTTGATTTAGATTACGGTTTTGAAGGCTCTGGTGCAACGAATGAATATGATGTAACAGAAGAAAGCTACAACCAATTTATTAATATTTTAAATAATGAATACGGCTTAACCGATTCTCTAGGTGGTGACCCTAAAGATACAAACGAATCATTGCTTGTTAAATTAAGTTGGAATATTAATGATGATCATCGTTTAGATTTCACTTACCAATGGCAAGACGATAAAGACGAAACAAATGTCGGCACTGGCGGTAGTACAGTAAGCTTAGCGTCAAGCCGTTATACTTACGCTACTAAATTCAATAATTTTGCGACAAAATTATATTCAGACTGGAATGAAAACTTCTCAACTGAAATTGGTATCGCTTACAAAGATGTATCATCAAGAAGCTTAACTAACTCTGATATTGGCTTTGTGAAAGTTGAAGAGTACTTCCGTGGTCCAGCTTATGAGTTTGGTACAGATGAATTCCGCCATGCAAATAGCTCATCGACTGAAAACTTAACGCTTACTTTCGATGCCACTTACTTAATGGATGAGCACGAAATTAACTTTGGTATGCAGTATGAATCGCTAAATTTATATAACTTATTTGCATCTAACTCATTAGGTTCTTGGGAATTTGATGACTTCGAAGGTTTTGCAAACCGTGAAGTGGGTAACTTTAGAGGTACATACGACTTTTCTTACAGTAACGCGTACACAAATAACCCAAATGACACTGCATACGATGCGACACGTAACCAATTAGCACTTTATATCGAAGATACTTTTTATGTTGGTGATGATTTAGAAGTAACAGCTGGCGTTCGTTATGAGCGTTTATCATCAGACGATAAACCAACTTTAAACGAAAACTTTTTAAATACTTACGGCTTTAGCAATCAAGAGAATCTTGATGGTTTAGATATAATTTTACCGCGTATTGGCTTTAAATATTATGCAACTGAAGCATTAACCATTAATGGTGGTATAGGTCGATTCCAAGGTGGTATTCCAAACGTTTGGTACAATAACTCTTTCCAAAATGACGGTATTACATTTGTTGAAGCACCACAAAGCGCTATTAATGATTATTACGCCAATAACCAAGCCGATATTACGCAAGTACCTGACGCTATTAAAGACACGTTAGTCCAAGGTGCCGGTAGCACAAACTATGTTGACCCTGATTTTGAGCTTCCATCGAGCATAAGAGCTCAAGTTGGTTTTGAATACGAGTTTGACTCAGAACTACTTGGAGAAGGCTTCAAATGGCAAGCAGAAATTGCTTACCATAAAAAAGAAAACGAAGCTGTATGGCATAACACTGCTTTAAACCCAATTGGTGTTGCTGCTGATGGTGAGCGTGTAATTAACGAAAGTATTTATACTGGCGACCTTGCAGATAACTTTGATATTGCAATGACTAATTCATCTGACGATGGACGTTCAATCATTATTTCTACCGGCATTGCAAAAGAATTTGAAAATGGCCTGTATGTTTCTGCAAGTTATGCACACCAAGACGTAACTGAGGCCTCATCGGGTTCATCTTCTCGTGCTCAAAGTAACTACCAATACAACATTACACGTAACCGTAATGAAGACTTTGCAGATCGTGGTTCATACGAAGTAGAGCACAGCTTTAAAATAAACCTAGCGTATAACACTGAATTTTTCAGTGGTTATGCAACTAAGTTTAACGTGTATTTTGAACGCCGCTCTGGCCGTCCATTTAGCTACACTATGGGCATGTATCAAGATAGTGACTTAGGTGATACACGCGACTTTTACTCAAGCTCAGCTTACCTAGCTTACATTCCAACTGGCGCTGATGATCAAAATGTAAATTGGGATGAGTCTGGTTTATCTTGGAATGAATTAGAAACGCTTCTAAATCGTGCTGGTATCTCAGAACGTGGTGAAATTTTAGGCCGTAACTCAGGTACTCAACCTTGGGTTACTACGATGGATGTAAGTATCAAACAAGAAATCCCAGGTTTTGCTGAAGGTCACAGCGGTGAGGTTTACTTCATGGTTGATAACTTCGCAAACTTACTAAACAGTGATTGGGGTGTTGAAAAACGCTTAGGTTTCTCTGATCAAGCTGTTTATGATTTTGGTGGGTTAGATGATGAAGGTCGTTATATAATTGATGGCAAATTTAATGGTGCTGACGTTCGTAACTACAGTCAATACCAAACTAGCTCATCAGCTTGGCAGGCTAAAGTTGGTATTAGCTACAAGTTTTAAGTCTTAATAGGTAAGTAATAACACATTAAGTTATTTGTTAACAAAACCCATTGCAAAATTGTGATGGGTTTTTTGTTTTTCGCACCCCAATTTCACATGTTTGTCATAAAGCCCACGTAATATATACCCCGATATAGAGTTATTGCTCAAAAAAACACTCAAATAGACAAAAATAGTACTATTTATTAAAAATATATTGCAGTTGTATTTTATTTGTAACGAATAAATAAGGTACACTAGTAACGGATTTTGAATAAATGAACTTTAACTGTTTATTTTGAAAAATTTTAAAATAAAAATATAAAAATTTAATTATTAACTACACGGGAAAATTAAATGAAAACTCAAATACGCAAAACGGCCCTATCACTTGCTATCGCAGCATGTGTTGGTGTTAGTGGCGCTGCAATTGCAAATGAAACAACATCTGCAATTAAAGGTCAAATCACTGGTCCTAACGGCAACCCTGCTGCTGGCACTAAAATTACAATTTTACACGTTCCTTCAGGCTCAGTTAAAACAACTGAAACTAATGATGCTGGTTACTTTACAGCTAAAGGCCTGCGTGTTGGTGGTCCATACAGAGTAGTTGTAGATTCTGACACTTATGCAGACCAAGAGTTCAATAACATTATTCTTAACATTGGTAACGATTACCCGGTAAATGCTTCTTTAGAGAATATCTCTAACATCGAGCAAATTGTAGTTACGGGTGCTCCTATCAGTGCTATGTCTGGTGGTACAGGTCCTGCGTCTACTTTTACGCTAACGGATCTTGAAAACCAACCAGCCATCAACCGTGATTTAAAAGATATCATCCGTATTGACCCACGTATCACAATTGATGATAGCCGTGGTTCAATCAACTGTGGTGGTGGTAACCCACGTTACAACAGCTTAACGCTTGACGGCGTTCGCATGAACGATAACTTCGGCTTAAGCTCAAACGGTTACCCTACTATCCGTGCCCCTTTCTCTTTCGACTCTATTGAACAAGTTTCAGCTGAACTAGCACCTTTTGACGTTCAATACGGTGGCTTTACATCGTGTAATATTAACGCTGTAACTAAATCTGGTGGCAACGACGTTCACGGTGGTGTTTTCTTCGATTACACAAACGATTCAATGAAAGGCGACGAAATTGAAGGTAATGAAGTTGATAACGGTAACTACACTGAAAAACGTTACGGTTTCAACGTAGGCCTTCCGCTTGTTGAAGATACATTATTCTTGTTCACTTCATACGAAAAACTTGAAGGTGTTCGCCAGTTTAATTACGACGGCCTTAGCAGTGGTAGTGTTACAGCTGATGACGTATCTCGCATTCAGAGTATTTCTCAATCAGTTTACGGCTACGATGCAGGCGGTATGCCATCAAGCATGCCTGTTGAAGATGAAAAAATCTTAGTAAAACTAGATTGGAACATCAACGAAGATCACCGTGCAAACTTAATTTATAACTACAACGACGGTAACACAATTTCTCAGTCTGATACTGGTTCTAGCCGCGTTTCTTTATCAAACCACTTCTACAATCAAAGTGCTGAGTTTACATCAATCATTGGTTCTGTATATTCTGATTGGTCAGACGATTTTTCTACTGAAATTCGTTTAGGTAAATCAGAGCTAGATGCAACGGTTCAGTCATTAGATGCTGCAAGCAGCTTTGGTGAAATGCAAATACGTACTGATAATGGCGGTACTGTATTCATTGGTCCAGATGATTCTCGTCAATCAAACGATCTAGATTACGACACAACTACATTTAAAGTTGCTGGTACTTATTACCTAGATCAACACACAATTACTGCTGGTTACGAGTTTGAAGAGCTATCTGTTTTTAACTTGTTCGTACAGCAAACAGAAGGTGAGTGGCGCTTTGACTCAATTGACGACTTTGAAGCAGGTCAAGCAGCGCGTATCTACTACAACAATGCTGCAGGTACTAATAACCCGAATGATGCGGCTGCAAGCTTTAAATATGCGCAGCATACATTCTATGTCCAAGATGAATACGCATTCACTGACTTAGATGCAACCATTCAGTTTGGTTTACGTTACGACAAGTACACAAGTGATGACGTTCCTAACTTTAACCAAAACTTCACTAACCGTTACGGTTTCAGCAACCAGTCTACATTCGACGGTATTGACTTACTGCAGCCACGTGTTGGATTCCAATGGTATGCAACTGACGAACTTGAAGTACGTGCTGGCTTAGGCTTGTTCTCTGGTGGTAACCCGAACGTATGGCTGTCTAACTCATACTCTAACGATGGTATTACAAACATTAGTACGCAGTTCCGTGGTGTAGATTTATTCAATACAGCTAACGTAAACGGCGGTACACCTGGTTTTGACGTACCACAAGGTATGTTTGACATTGTTGCAAATACAGAAATTGGTGTAGGCGATGCAACAGTTAATGCTGTAGACCCAGATTTTGAAATTCCTTCAGAGTGGAAATACTCTCTTGGTGCTACATACACAACTGAAGACGAATACGTAATCTCTGTAGACTACCTATACTCGAAGAAGAAAGATGCTGCATTGATGCGTGATATTGCACTTCAAGATAGCGGCGAAACAACGTTTGATGGTCGTCCTATTTACGAGTCAATCGAAGGTCGTAGTAATGAGTATTTATTAACAAATGTTAGTGGCGATAGCGGTGATTCTTCAGTTATCTCTGCAGCAGTTAGCAAAATGTTTGATAACGGCATCAACTTTAGCTTTGGTTACGCATACACAGATGCAGACGATGTAAACCCAATGACTAGCTCTGTAGCTGGTTCTAACTATGGTAACATCGCACTTACTAACCCAGGTAACCCAGGTGTTGCGTCTTCAGATTATGAAATTCCGCATCGTTTTACTATGACGCTTGGTTACAAATATGAGTTTGTAGATGGCTTTGAGACACGCTTTAACCTTTACGGTGAAGCATACAAAGGCCTACCTTACAGCTTTACGTTTGATGGTAGCGATAACACAGATGCTAACCGCAACACTACCTTTGGTGATAACAACTGGAATGGCAACCGTCAGTTAATGTACGTTCCACTTGAAAACGATCCTAACGTTGTTTACAACATGTCGGCTGATGAAATCAATGAGTTTAACGACTTTATTGCTTCTGAAGGACTTAAACGTGGTGAAATTACAGGTCGTAACCAACAAAATGCTGACTGGTTTGTTAAGTTTAACCTTAAAGTTACACAAGAATTACCAGGCTTTATGGAAGGCCATAAAGGTGAAGCATTCTTTGTAATTGATAACCTTACAAACATGCTAAATGATGACTGGGGCGTACTTAAGAAAGGTCCTTTCGTAGGCGCAAGCATGATCTCAACATCTATTGATGACCAAGGTCGTTACGTTTACTCAGGCTTTAACGGTAATAACGCTAATACTTCAGTACAAACTGGTGCGTCATTATGGGAAATGCGTGTAGGCGTACGTTACACTTTCTAATCTAATTTGTTAGATTAGTTAAAATTATAAAAGCCCATCATTTGATGGGCTTTTTTATGCCTGTAAGTTATTTTTTAGCTTATTAAGTATACTTATTAATAAACCTTGTTCATGTGTGTTTAACGAAGCCAATAGTTCTTTTTCCCACTTTAACGCCTCGGGTACTATTTTTTTATACATATCTTTTCCAGCTTCACTTAATGAAAGCATAGCTGCGCGCTTATCCTCTGAATTAATTTGAGTTATTAGCAACTTTTTTTCTACTAATATTTTTATTGCACGCGACACAGTCGATTTATCCATATTTGCCTGCGTACATAAATTTTTGGCATTACTTTGACCAAATTGCGCTAAATTCGCCAAAATTCGCCATTGAGGTATCGTTAAGTCAAATTTGCTCTGGTATACCTTAGCAAGGTCATTACTTACCAAACTTGCTACATTAATTAGTTGATATGCTAAAAAAGTGTCTAAATCCAGTTTCATTGTTATCCCGTTAAATAGGTTTACTAGCTGTTCATTTATATTTACATACACATTCATTGAGCAATTTGAAATTACTCTCACTTGAGAGTATCTTAACTTAAATAAGTAAAACATAAAACTAGCCTTCTCTCACAGGAGTCAGTAATGGCAGAACAGTTAAAGTACATGACCGGTTTTGGTAATGAATTTGAAACCGAAGCGCTACCCGGTGCCTTGCCTATAGGGCAATTTACTCCTCAAAAAGTTAAGTACGATCTTTACACTGAACAATTTAGCTCTACAGCATTTACCGCGCCTAGAGCAGCTAACCGCAGAACATGGCTGTACCGGTTACGCCCTTCGGTAGTGCAAGGTGATTACATCGCTATTGATAACGGCCTGATTCGAACTGCGCCTATAACTGAAGCCGTAACACCTCCGACTATGCTGCGCTGGAACCCCGTGGAAATTCCTACAAAGCCAACTGATTTTCTAGATGGACTTATAACAATGGCTGCTAACGGCAGTGCTAATGGGCAATCTGGCATCGGTATTCATGTGTATGTAGCTAACAAGTCTATGGTTGATCGCTACTTTTACAACGCTGACGGTGAAATGCTATTTGTACCCCAACAAGGCGAGCTACTCCTGCATACAGAGTGCGGTAAGCTATGTGTTAAACCAGGTGAAGTTGCAGTCATACCCCGAGGAATGAAGTTTTCTGTTGATTTAATACAATCAACGGCCCGTGGTTATATCTGCGAAAACTATGGTCATGCTTTGGAGCTTGCAGAGCGAGGCCCTGTTGGTGCAAACGGCTATGCCAACGACCGTGACTTTCAATATCCAGTTGCAGCTTTTGAAGATAAAGAAGGTGATTTTGAACTGGTGTCAAAATTTAATGGCAACTTATTCAGCTGTGATATTAAGCATTCCCCGTTCGATGTTGTTGCATGGACAGGTAATAGCGCGCCTTATAAATACGATTTATCGCGATTTAATGTAATGAATACAGTAAGCTTTGACCATCCGGATCCTTCTATATTTACCGTTTTAACCTCGCCATCAGCTACTGAAGGGATGGCTAATGTTGATTTTGTCATTTTTCCACCGCGTTGGATGGTTGCTGAAAACACTTTTCGTCCGCCCTACTATCATCGTAATATCATGAGTGAATTTATGGGCTTAATTGAAGGTGTGTATGATGCAAAAGAGCATGGTTTTGTACCTGGTGGCGCAAGTTTACACAATTGTATGTCGCCACATGGACCTGAAGCCGACGTATTTGAAAAAGCCTCAAACGCTGAGCTTACACCACAAAAATATGAAAACACATTGGCCTTTATGTTTGAGTCGCGCTATATAATTTCACCGACAAAATATGCATTAGAAGGTAAAGAGCGCCAACCAAATTACACCGATTGCTGGCGTACTATTAAAAAACAATTTACAGGTTCACAGGATTAATTATGAAATTATACAGCTACTTTCGCTCATCAGCGGCTTATAGAGTGCGTATAGCGCTTAACTTAAAAGCAATCGATCATGAACTTGCTATTGTTAACCTTTTAAAATCGGAGCAGCTTGGGAAGGAATACTTAGCGACTAATCCGCAAGGCTTACTACCTGCACTTGAAACCGATGATGGTGTTTTAGCACAATCACTTGCAATACTTGAGTGGCTTGATGAAACTTATCCGCAATCGCCATTAATTACAGGGACTGCGTGGCAAAAGTCGCAAATAAGAAGCTTAAGCTTTGCCATTGCTTGCGATATTCATCCTGTTAATAATTTACGCGTGCTGAAGTATTTATCAAACGAATTAGGTGTTGATAACGAGGCTAAAAATAAATGGTATCGACATTGGATAGAAGTGGGTTTTGAAAAAATAGAACTGATGCTAAACGAAAATAATGACTACTGCTTTGGTAACCAACCAACACTTGCTGACATTTGTTTAGTGCCGCAAGTATTTAATGCAATTCGTTTTAACGTAGATATGAGCGCTTATCCAAAAATTGCAGCCATTTACGAGCATTGTAATAAATTAGCTGCATTTAATGACGCTGCACCGCAAAATCAACCCGATGCAAATTAAGCTAATTTAGATTAACTTTGTAGCGCGCTATGAATAACCGTAACGTGCTCAATTAAATCTAAGCCCAGATCGGTTAAATATCCGCCATCTGGGCTATCTATAATCCCTTTTTCAAATAAACGTTGCGCTGCGCTAAGTAAGCTTGGCTCTGCGTCTGAATGTAATTTAATACCCTGCATTTTACTGTCGCGAGGAAACTTTGCTAATAGTGTGAATTCTTCGATCATTGTTTGATTAAATTGCATTGTGTGCACCTTTTTATTGTTCTGTGAATAACTAAGTTTATACTTAAAATCACTTTGTGTACTTTACACTAGCACGTTTTTTAGCTTAATGTATTATTTTTAACCCTCCCTATTTAAAGGCCTCTAATGCGTAACTTTTTAATTCTATGCTTTTGTTTTAGCAGCTTATCGTATTCAATACTTAGTGAAGCAACAACGCTAAAAACCCATTCAATTATTGATGCAAACCAGTTTGTAAATGAAGAAGCTAACTGTTGGTACGACAACAAACGCTATAGCGAAGGGGCATTAATACAAGTTCACTCTTTTACACTTTTGTGTGGTGCTAAAACACCCCAACACAGTAACAGCCAACTCATTTGGCTTAAAATAGATAAGCAAGGTAATGCTATTTACCCAACAGCTCCTAAAACAATCACTGTGAATTAGCGCTAAAAGCTGATTTAAGCTACAATGCATGCAGTTTAAATAAGTAGTATGGCTATGAATAATCAACCTAAAAACCCTTTACATGGGGTAACATTAGAACAAATACTTGTTGAGTTAGAACAACGACTTGGCTGGAGAACACTTGGCGAGCAAGTAAAAATTAAATGTTTTACTGATCAACCCAGCATTAAATCGAGTTTAAAGTTTTTGCGTAAAACGCCTTGGGCTCGCGATAAAGTGGAAGCACTTTATATTCACACTATAAATAATAAGCCTATTCGTAGACCAAAAAGTGCACCAAGAGAAACATCTTCTCAAGCGCCTGATACAACAGGGTTTGTTTGGCCATCAATTAAAAAGTGATGTAAAAAAAGGAGCTAATTTAGCTCCTTTTTTGATTATAACTAACGCGATTTATTGCTCTTTGCAAATCACATTTAATGAAGCCGGCTCAATAGTAATAACTAGTTTTTGAGCGGTTTTAACTTCACCATCTAGTACGTACTTAAGCTCTCCTTCGCCTGTAACCTCTACTCTTTTGGCATTTGTATGATGAGAGTTTATAGCTAAATGTGTTTGCGTTAAGCTACTAAACATCAGCTCTGCAATACTTAGTACTGTGGTTGAATCTTCATTATTTGGTGTTAACCAATTTATATCGAGTAGCCCGTCACTATGATCAGGTTGCCCGCCACCTTGAGCCAATAACGTTGTAAAAGGCGCAGCATTGGCCACAATAAAACTATTAGTACATATTTCTTTTGGCTCATTATCATCGAGTTTTACTTTAAGTAACTGCGATTTTTGCTCGCCAAACGCTTCAAAAAAACCATTTAAATAGGCAAGTTGCCCCGACTTATTTTTCGACTCTCTATCTGCTTTTTCTATCATTGATTGCTCAAAACCAATACCCGCGAGCAGTAGTACTAATTCATTATTACAATAAGCAGTATCTATTATGCTTGTTTGACCATCTATAATTAAGTCACAAGCCTGTTCAACAGGAATAAATTTAGAAGTAATACCCATCAATACATGCGCAAGGGCGTTTGCAGTCCCCATAGGGATGATGCCTAGTTTACATTGTGTATTTACAAGTACGCTTGCAACTTCGGCCACCGTACCATCTCCCCCGCATGCGATAATAATATCCGGATTTTGCGCAATTTCCTGTTTAGCCAGCTCAATACCGTTAACTTCTTTTGTAGTAGTGAGTACTTTCAGATCGTAATAATCCGATAGCCGCGCAACAATTAAGTGCTCTTTTTCTTCCCATAATCGTGTACCAGATACAGGGTTTGCAATTAAAACGGCTTTGTTTTTAATCAGTAATTCGCCTTTTTTATGTCGCTTAGCTAAATGGCGAAGTTGATGCTTATTTAAATTTGCGGTTTCGCGGGTTTCTTTTATTTGTGCAAGTACTTCATGCACATCTGCATTTTTGTTTTGGCTCAGTAAATAAGCCGCCATGACAAAAACAGAGCGCCCACGCCCTAAAGCACAATGAACGACTACGCGATGGTCTTCTTTAATATGGTGATGAATCCAATTAATAGCCTGATTTAACTGAGAATGGGTAGGAATACTATGATCGAGCACCGGAATGTTTAAATAATTAATATTCTCTTGTGTTGAACTCCACTCGAGTCCGTCGAATTCACACGTAACATCTAAAATCGCCGTAATCCCGTTATCTTTTAATGTGTCTATATCTGAGGGAAATAATCGGCAAGCTAAAAATAGGTTTTCGTTTATTTGTTGAATGGGCGGCACTTTATCGCGCTTACGTGACCAGGCATTATAAATTTGTACACCGAATAAAAATGGCACAAACGCCCACCGTATATAAAATGGGATCACCCCATTTTCACGCTTTCTAAATATTTTTGCTGTATTAAAAATATACGCGGTACTCACTAATAAAAGTGACAGCGCAGTCCAATAAAAAACAATAGCAAAATAGACAGAGTTCACTTCCCAACCAATAAAAATAAGCAGTAGTGCTAATAGTAAATAACTAATTGCAGCCCACATAGTCTCTCCTTTGTGAAAATAATGCCGATTTATAATCTTAATTTAAACGGCTTTAAGTAGTCTTTTGCAAATATCACGCCATATAAATGCCATTTAAAATTCAAACGCGAACAATAGGCCATTGATATATATAGTAATTAATAAACTAAAATCTACTACAGACCGCTCTTTGTGCATTTTTTACAAACATGTGAATAAATTATACTTAC
The DNA here is from genome assembly GCF_011378755.1 of Pseudoalteromonas sp. Z1A2. NCBI lineage: Bacteria > Pseudomonadati > Pseudomonadota > Gammaproteobacteria > Alteromonadales > Pseudoalteromonadaceae > Pseudoalteromonas > Pseudoalteromonas sp. Z1A2. The sequence goes on from NZ_WTKX01000001.1 coordinate 70,668, forward strand.
ACGTCTAAATTTCAAACACTGATCGATTATTGCTTGTACTTACGTATAAAGCAGCTAATCTAAAAGGCAATTAAATTTTTTTGCATCCAAATCACACCCTCAACCGTTTACTCAATGATAATAAGAAAAACAGGACCCCTATGGATAATGATGATTTACTCCCTCTTTTGTGCGCAACAGCACAAGGAGACAAAAATGCTTTCTCAAGTTTATATCAACAAACTAGCGGCAAACTTTTTGCTATTAGTTTAAACATGCTCACAAATAGAGCCCATGCTGAGGAAGCACTACAAGATGCTTTTATAAAAATTTGGCATAACGCATCTGAGTATAATGCTTCAAAAGGCACTGTTATAAGCTGGATGATAAGTATAGTAAGGTATAGAAGCCTCGACTCGCTGCGCTATCACAAAGTACGAAAAGAGCAGTCGTTAGGCGATGACGAATATGAGAATGAAAGCATCGACGTTACTTACGATGAAGAAACAAAACTGGTTAATTGTATCGAACAACTTGAGCCGCAACAAAAACAAGCTATTCACTTAGCTTATTACAAAGGGCTGAGCCATAGCGAGTTAGTGGATCATATCGAAACGCCATTAGGTACGGTTAAAAGCTGGATCAGGCGTGGGCTCATGCAGCTACAAAGGTGTTTAACATTATGAATTATAATAAACCCGAACTATTAGACGCACTTGCTGGGCAGTATGTGCTTGGCACGCTTAGAGGGCTTGCCCGTAAGCGTTTTCAACGTCTGTTGCTCAGTTCAAACCAAGCACGTGAAGCAACAAGTATGTGGGAGCAAAACCTAAATAACTTGGCCAGTGCTATTACACCACAAACGCCACATGACGATGTATGGATAAATATTCTACAGCGCATTGAAAACAGGCCACAAACAAGTAAAACGGTGATACATACTAAGCCTTCTATTTGGCGTACATGGTCTTTTGTTGCAACAGCTGCATGTATTGTTTTAGCCTTTTTGATTATTCAACCTTCTACTAATGTTGTTCAAACACAACAAATTGCCTTGGTTCAAAATCAAGACAAGCAATCATTGTGGTTTATTGATGTAAGTGAGCAAGGGCTTTCAATTAAAGCCAGTAGCCAATTGGTTGCCCAAACCAATAAAGATTACGAGCTGTGGATGATTTTAAAAGGGCAAGATGCACCTATTTCATTGGGTTTACTGCCCAAGCAAGGTAGCAAGATATTATTAAAAGATAACCGTTTTAACGCAAGTGATATTGCATTACTAGCAGTGAGTTTAGAACCTATTGGTGGTTCACCAAATGGATCACCAACCGAGGTGTTATACACTACAGAACTTATACTCCTGTAGCTCTACTTTTATAGCCTTTTATTAGCTGCTTACATTAAGCAGCTAACCTTTCCTTAAAGTTTTTAACAAAAAATAAAAACATTTTAACTTTTTTGCATCCATACTGAACTCTCACCCGTTATTAACTACGACTTCAATCAAAACTAAAGGACAAAGTCATGAAAGCTTTAACTCCATCAATACTCGCAGTAGTAGTATGCAGTACGTTTATAAGTGCACCAAGTGAAGCATCTAGCCACAGAGAAGCGCCAAATATAAGCCGTTTCCCGACTTTAGATTCTACCGATTTTTATGTATTTAATAGTTACGAGCAAGGTCGTGATGATTACGTCACATTAATTGCTAATTACATCCCGCTGCAAGATGCATACGGCGGTCCTAATTACTTTGCAATGGACCCAGATGCTACTTACAGCATTCATATAGATAACGACGGCGATGCTGTTGAAGATATTACATTTGCGTTTAACTTTAAAAGCATGCTTCCTAATGATAACCAAGGTGTGCAATTAACTGTTGGACCTGAAGGTAATCAACGCACCGTGTCTGTACCGCTTAAAAATGTAGGCGGTGTATCTGCCGGAGATAACAGCGCTGCAAATTTTAGCGAATCATACACAGTAAGCATGATAAGCGGCGCGCAGCGTACTGGCGAAACAACGCTATTAAATAACACTGCATCAAACTCCAGCACATTTTCTAAACCGCTTGATTATGTGGGTAATAAAACATTTGGTTCAATGAGCGATTATCAAACTTATGCTGACCAATTTGTGTATCAGGTTTCAATTCCTAACTGTGAGAGCATGGCACAAGTTTTTGTAGGACAGCGTAAAGACCCGTTTGTAGTTAACCTAGGTAAAACATTTGATTTAGTAAACTATGTACCTGTAGAAGGTGATAGCGCCCCTGGTGCTGGTGACGGCGGTGGTTTTCCAGGTGGTATAACGCAATCAGCTGATAATGACGACCTTGCAGATAAAAACGTAACATCAATCGCTATCGAAATACCTAAAAGCTGTATTGTCGGTGAAGGTAACGGCGTAATAGGTTCGTGGACAACAGCAAGCTTACCTCAAGCACGTGTATTAAACCCCAATGCTAAATTTGCTAATAATGCGGTAAACGGTGGTGCATTAACTCAGGTTTCACGCCTAGGTAGCCCGCTTGTAAATGAGCTTGTAATTGGCATTAAAGACAAAGACACATTTTCTACTGCGCACCCTAAAGACGATGCACAATTTTTAGATTATGTATCTCACCCAGCACTACCTGAGTTATTAAACATTTTGTTTAAAGATGCTGTTAATACGACCCTTGGCGCAAACTTAGAAACACTGGCACCCACTAACTTCCCGCGTACTGATTTAATCACTGCATTTTTAACGGGTTTTGCAGGCGTTAATCAGCAAGCAACTGTAACACCTTCAGAAATGCTGCGTTTAAATACAGGCATTGCAGCAACAGCGCAAGCTGATCAATCTGCATTTGGTGTAGCGGGTAATGATTTAGCCGGCTTCCCAAATGGTCGTCGCCCGGGTGATGATGTGGTTGATATTGCACTTCGTGTTGTGATGGGTCGTTTATGTCATCCGATTCCTGTAAATGGTGAAGACACTGATTTAGGACTTTGTGCACCAGAGGATGCTAATACAGGCACAGTGCCATTTACAGACGGCGCACCTATTGATGCAACAATGATGGACTCAACATTCCCATACCTTGCAACACCACTTGCTGGCTCTAAATAAGGAGTAAAATAATGCGTAATTTAAAAACTACCCATATTTGTGTTCTCCTCAGTGCATTAACATTGGGAGCATGTAGTAGCGATGATGATAAAAAACAACCTACACCGGTTGTAAACACCGCACCTACAGCAAGCGATGCAATGCTAACAACACAAACTGAAGTAAGCATTACCGATATGCTTAACGCAAGCGATAATGATGGCGACTCACTTACTTACTCGTTAACAAGCGAGCCAATGCTCGGTACTGTTAATGTTGACAGTGATGGTAACTTTACTTATACACCTAATAAAGAAGCAACAGGTTCAGATAGCTTTATGTTTGGTGTAAGTGATGGCGTTAATTCGCAAGTTACTGCAACAGTAAGTATTACGATTGAGGCGCTGCAAGTTGACTTTGCTCAATTTGCAACCGATGCATTTAACCAAGCGCCAAATGCAGAGCCGTTAACTGTTAATGGTCGGGTGTTTACAAACACTGATACCGATGTTGATGGATTAATTTCTACAAGCGGTAACTAACCAAGTCATTAAGCTGACAGGCCATGGATGGCTTTTTTTCAAAGGATATTTATAATGCATTTATCAGTACTTAAACCCCTCACTATTATTGCTATTTGCTTAACCTCTTTCGCGGTGAGTGCGGCTCCTTATACTCCAAAAGATGACGCAGTTATTGCTAACAGTAATTCAACGCTTAGTGCTTCTCTGTCTGTTGAGGAAATAAATACATTAGTCACTAACAGCCAATATGTAGGCCAAACAGAGCGTTTACAGGGGCTACTTAAAACCCGTTTAGCCCAGCTATATAAACAAACACCCTCATCTCAAATTGGTTACTTATATGCTCGCGTTTTACAAAAAGAGCACCTTTTTGACGAAGCAATTAACGTTGCTAACAACGTTTTGATTAAAGAGCCACAGCATAGTAATAGCCATTTATTGCTAGCCAATATATTTATGACTCAAGGTAAGTTTGCACAAGCAAAAAAACACTGTGTCGCCTTAATTGGGCACGTAAGCACTATTACTGCTAGCACCTGTGTGCTAGACGTACAAAGCCAACATGAAAGCGTTTTAGACAGCTACCAAGCATTAGTAAAAATTATAAATAATAATCAAACTAGCCTAGCTACAAACCATGTTTTAAGTGAAATGAGCTATCGTTTAAATAACTACAAACAAGCATTGTCTCACTTACAAAGTGTAGATTTAGTTCAAGCCCCTGTGAGCCTAATTGTTTTATGGGCCGATATTCAAATTGCGCTAAACCAACCACAACAAGTATTAAATACATTAAGCGTACTGCTTCCTGATAAAGGTAATTTAGAAGATGCTATTTTGCTAAGACTTTCAATCGCAGAAAAAAAACTAAATAAACGCGATAAAAAATGGCAAAATACAATGGCGCAAAGAGTTACGCTACGAGAGCTTCGTAAAGATTCTTTTCATGCAAGTGACTTAGCTAAATATTACCTTGATGTACAACCAAATCGCGAAAAAGCACTTTACTGGGCTCATATTAATTGGCAGCAGGCTAAAATGAGCACCGATGAGCAATTACTGATTCAAGCAAAAGCGATGCAACGAGATACACTATGAAAACGCCTTATCTATTTATACTCACTTTAATGCTGTGCATTTTTTCAACTTACAGCTTTGCCCATCAACTAAGTACAAGTTATATAACCTTAAATAGCGAGAACAATAACGACACCAGCAAAAATCTATACACGGGTACCTGGCAAATAAATATTGCCGACTTAGAGCACGCAGTGCCTCTGGATTTAGATAAAAACGGCCAAATTTCGTGGACAGAAATAAAAGCAAAACGTAGCTCAATTAATAACTTCATTAAAGAAAATTTAAATATCACGCAAAGCGCGCAAATATGCCCTTTAAAAAGTGAAGGTATCTATCAGCTAGATAACCATTTTAACCAACCTTATTTAGTGATTCCGCTGCAGTTTAGCTGTGATGACAATGAAGCAATCACCCTTTCCTACTCCGCTTTTTTTAAAACTGATGCTAACCATAAATCCATCGTAAATATTAACGGTGTATCTCGTGTATTTAATATCAATGAGGCACAACAAACGTTCAGCTTTGAACAAACAAGTTATTTAAGTACCTTTAATCAATACGTTTACCAAGGTGTTTTACATATTTGGATTGGTATTGATCATATTTTATTTTTAATCGCTTTGTTACTTACCTGTGTTTTAAAACGCAGCAATAAAGCATGGCAAGGTATTAGCTCTAAAAAGCACATTATTAAACACACAGCATGGATAGTAACCGCGTTTACGCTTGCGCACTCTATTACGCTTACCGCCACCGCTATGAACCTTGTATCACCAAATAGTCGCTGGGTAGAGCTTGGAATTGCTATATCGGTTTTATTTGCAGCATTAAATAATGTGTGGCCGTTGGTACTTCGTTTAGGTTGGCTTACTTTTGCTTTTGGTTTACTACATGGGATGGGATTTGCGAGCGTACTTGGCGAACTTGGCCTGTCGAGCGACTATCAACTGCTCAGTATATTGGCGTTTAATTTAGGCGTCGAAATCGGTCAACTTAGTATATTACTGATAGCCTTACCAATACTCATTTATGTACGACACTACACTTGGTATAAAAAATGGTTAATGCCAATGGGCTCCGTTGCTATCGCAATTGTTGCACTTCAGTGGTCAATCGAGCGTTTTTAAATAGTATAAATAAAAAAGCTAGCCAAAATATTGGCTAGCTTACTTTTTAGTTATTTACTTTGAGCGTTACTGCGCTTTATCAAATGGCATCAGTAATGTTTTCATCGCAGGGCGAAGCGCTATGAGTACCGTTTCTTCGGTTAGCTCAGGGTAAAGTAACTTTCTAAGTAATAACCCTGCCATCATCGAAAAAATAACATTAATTCGGCTTTCAAGTTCACGCTCATCAATGTCTTTGAGCGCACTTCGCTCGCTTGTTAAAAGCTGCCTCATGCGCCCTCTTGCTTGAATATCGGTTTCACGCAAAAGAGTAGCAACTTTAATATTACGACCCGCTTCTGCCATCATATCTAAATCAATAACACACGAGCCTGTATCCATGTGTCTTTGCACGCCAATATTTAAGCCATCTAAAAGAGCCGCCAAAACATCACCAGGGTGATCTTCAAACTTTTGAAAGATAGAGAACATTTCTTCCATGTCTTTTTCAATAATGCTTTCTATAATAGCTTCTTTGCTTTCAAAGTAATTATAAATATGCCCTGCACTCATCCCTGCCGTTTTAGATATTTCTGCCATACCTGCACCGTGGTAACCTTTACGGCGAAAACACTCTGCAGCAGCTGTTAAAATTTGCTCACGCCTAGCAAGTGCTATCGCGGGATCTGTTTGCCTTTTTGCTTTAGGCTTCATGTTCAACTCCACTACCAAGTCATAAACTCAGTAAAGCAAGAGCTATAAATAGTCTCGCCATATAAATATGTAATGCGGCTTTAAAAGCCGCAAATATTATTTCTCTTCCTGAGTTGTTTCACTGGCTACATTCCATCCGCCACCAAGCGCTTTGTACAAGTTAATTTGACTCGCAAGATACGCTTGCTGACCCGCAATTAACTGCTGCTGCGCGCCGTACCACGTACGCTGAGCATCAAGTACTTGCAAGTAGCTATCTGCGCCTTTTTCGTAACGCATTTTTGATAAATCAAACGTGATTTGTCGACTACTTATAAGCATATCAAGGGCACTTAATTGCTCTTGGTAACCTTCTCTATCAGCAAGTGCATCGGCAACTTCGCGAAACGCATTTTGAATTTTTTGCTGATACGTTGCCACTGCAATTTCTTGATCTGCTTTTGCTACATCAAGATTTGCTTGGTTACGTCCCATATTAAAAATAGGTAAGCTAATTGTCGGCACAAAGCTCCATGTCCCAGAGCCTGAATCAAACAAGCCACTTAAGTCACTTGAAGCAGACCCCGCGTTGGCTGTTAAGCTTATGCTTGGATAAAACGCCGCTCGAGCAATACCAATATTGGCATTAGCAGCAAGCATTAAATGCTCAGCGGCTTTAATATCAGGGCGCTGTGATAGCAGATCAGACGGTAAACCAACGGGTACTTCTGGCATACTGATCAAGTTAGTCAGGTCTTTATTAGGCAGTAAATCAGCTGAAACAGATTTACCTACTAATAAATCTAAGGCACTTTTATCACGCTTTAACAAACGTTTGTACGTTGCTATGTCTACTTTTGCCGTAGCAACTGTGCTTTTAAGCTGCTCAAGAGTAATTGAAGACGTCGCACCTAAATCAAAGCTTTTTTGCGTAAGCGATAATGACTCTTGCTGAGAGGTAAGCGTTTCTTTTGCAAGCTCTAGCAGTTGCAAATCAGTTGCATAATTTAGCCACGCATTTGCCAACTCTGAAATTAAAGACACCTGCGTGCTGTATTGGCTAAGCTCTGTAGAGTATAAGTTTTGCAGTGCTTGCGCTGATTGATTGCGTACTTTGCCCCAAATATCTAACTCGTAAGAGGTAATACCCACTGTTGCACTGTATTGCGAGCTAATAGCTGCATCGCCAGTACCTGATAAGTCAGCCGGTAAACGCTGGCGCGTACCAGATGCATTTAAATCAAGGGATGGATACAAAGCAGAGTCTTCAATTTGATATAAACCACGCACACGCTGCACATTAAGCACTGCAATTTGCATGTCTTTGTTATGCTCAAGGCTTTGACTAATTAACGTTTGTAGTTTTTCGTCATTAAAAAACTGCTGCCAATTTAATTGCTGCGCAGCGCTTTGCCCAGTATCTGATGCATAAGCATCAGATACTGGTAGAGCAAGGTCTTTTTGCTCAGGCGCTAATTGGCAACCACTTAGCACCAATAAAGCAATTGCACTTAGGCTGAATGTTTTAATGCTCATTCTGCGCTCTCCTTCGTAGTCTCTTTAGCTTTGCCAGGAAATACACGGCGCACTAACACAAAGAATAACGGTACAAAAACAACAACTAATATTGATGATGCAAGTGTGCCGCCAATAATCGAAATACCTAACGCATTTTGCGCACCAGAACCCGCGCTTGAGGCAATAGCAAGCGGTAAAACACCACAAATAAAGGCCATCGAAGTCATAAGTATTGGACGCAAACGTAGGCGAACAGCTGCAATAGCCGCATCAACTAAGCCAAGCCCTTCTTCCATTTTATGAATCGCAAACTCTACAATCAGTATCGCATTTTTAGATGCCAAACCAATGGTGGTCAACAAACCTACCTGCAAGTAAATATCGTTAGATAAGCCACCGCCAAGCGCTGCCATAATCGCACCAAATATACCCAGTGGTACAATCATCATTACCGCAAATGGTACCGACCAACTTTCATAAAGCGCGGCTAAACATAAAAATACAAACAAGAGCGATAAGCCATATAATAAGGGTGCTTGACCACTACTTGAGCGCTCTTGGAATGAAATACCGGTCCACTCAGACGAAATACCATTAGGCAGCTGTTTAACTAATCGCTCCATTTCATCCATTGCTTGTCCCGTGCTGTAACCAGGCGCTGCACTACCTTGAATTTCCATTGCTGAAAAACCATTGTAACGCTCTAAGCGTGGTGAACCGTATGTCCAAAACGAGCTAGCAAAAGCTGAAAACGGCACCATGTCGCCATTATCATTGCGCACATACCACTTGTTTAGATCCTCAGGCACCATACGCGATTGCGCATCACCTTGTAGGTATACTTTCTTCACGCGACCACGGTCTATAAAGTCATTTACATAACTACTCCCCCAAGCAGTGGCAAGCGTGCTGTTTATATCGCCTTGTGAAACACCAAGTGCTTCAGCTTTAGCTAAATCTACATCAAGTTGAAGTTCTGGCATGTCTTCTTGTCCATTTGGACGTACGCCCGCTAAAATTGGGCTTTGGCTCGCCATACCTAATAATTGGTTTCTTGCCGCTAATAAATCATCATGTCCAAGGCCAACACGGTCTTGTAAAAAGAGAGTAAAGCCATTGGCCGTACCCAGCTCAACAATTGCAGGTGGCGGAAAGGCAAAAACAAAGGCTTCTTTTATTGTTGAAAAGTAGCCCATTGCTTTACCTGCAACCGCTTTAACAGATAAATCATCTCGCTGACGCTCATCCCAATGCTTAAAGTTAACAAACGCAATCGCTGAGTTTTGGCCAGAACCTGCAAAACTAAAACCAGTCACGGTAAAAATACCGTTTACTGCTTCGGATTGATCATTTAAGAAATGGTTCTCTACTTTTTTAACAACCTCAAGTGTTTGTTGTGTTGTGGAGCCTGCCGGTAATGACACTTGGTTAAACAAAATACCTTGGTCTTCGTCAGGCAAAAATGCCGTTGGTAAGCTTGAGAATACATAAACCATGCCGCCCACAATCACGCCATAAATAAGCAGATAGCGCTTAGAGTGCGTAAGCATACGGCCCACAAAACTTTGTGCACCTGAGTTTGTTTTATCAAAACCACGGTTAAAGCCTGTAAAAAATCGGCCAAATAGCGTGTTATTGTTATGTACATGGCTTGGTTTTAAAAGCGTTGCACATAATGCTGGCGTTAAAATAAGAGCCACTAAAACAGATAACCCCATCGCCGATACGAGTGTTATAGAAAACTGACGATAAATTATACCGGTAGAGCCACTAAAGAATGCCATTGGTATAAATACCGCAGAAAGTACCATGGCAATACCGACCAACGCGCCTTTAATTTCATCCATAGATTTACGCGTAGCTTCAAGTGCCGATAGCTTCTCTTCGGTCATTAAGCGCTCAACGTTTTCGACTACAACAATCGCATCATCCACAAGTAAGCCTATGGCAAGTACCATCGCGAACATGGTTAACGTATTAATTGAATAACCAAATGCGTACAAAATACCAAACGTACCAAGCAATACCACAGGCACGGCAATGGTCGGAATAAGCGTTGCTCGGAAGTTTTGTAAAAACAAATACATGACGACAAACACTAAAATAACCGCTTCAATAAGCGTATGAACTACTTTTTCAATTGATAAAGATACAAATGGTGTGGTGTCATAGGGTACAACTACATCTAACCCTTCAGGAAAATAAGGTTTTAACTCTTCAATTGCGGCTTTAACGCCTGCCGCTGCATCAAGTGCATTCGCGCCACTGGCCAATTTAATACCTAAACCCGAAGCAGGTTGTCCATCGTAGCGTGCTACAACACGGTAGCTTTCGCCACCCAACTCTACACGTGCAACATCCTCAAGGCGGACAAAAGAGCCATCAGGATTTGTTTTTACTAAAATATTCTCAAACTGCTCGACCGTTTGTAAACGACTTTGCGCTGTCACCGTTGCATTAAGTTGCTGCCCAGCAACTGATGGCATCCCTCCTAATTGCCCCGCAGATACTTGTGCATTTTGCGCGCTAATTGAGGCGCTAATATCCGCTGGCGTTAGTTTGTAATTTTGCAGTTTTGAAGGGTCTAACCAAATTCGCATAGCGTATTGTGAGCCAAATAATTGCACTTCACCTATGCCTTCAACACGTGAAACAATATCTTGCACGTTTGATGATACATAATCACCAATATCGATGTTGGTCATACTGCCATCTTTAGACACAAAACCTAATACCATCAAAAAGTTACGCGCAGATTTTGCAACAACGACACCTTGCCTTTGTACTTCTTCAGGTAAAAGTGGTGTTGCTGTCGCTAATTTATTTTGCACTTGAACTTGTGCAATATCAGGGTCTGTTTCGGCGCTAAACGAAAGAGTAAGCGTTGCTGAACCGCTCGACTCAGACGTTGATGACATATAAAGTAAGCCATCAAGCCCTTTCATTTTTTGCTCTATAACTTGCGTAACCGTATCTTCAAGCGTACGTGCAGATGCACCAGGGTACGTTGCCGTGATACTAATTGCTGGCGGTGCAATTGACGGATACTGTGCAATTGGCAAGCTTTGTATAGCCAAAATACCTGCTAGCATCACTACAATAGCGAGTACCCAAGCAAATATCGGTCTATCGATAAAAAATCGTGACATTAAAACTCTCCGTTATTGAGCTTGATCGGCTTTAGCAGACGATTGAATTTCAGATGGGTTCACAGGTGCACCAGGGCGGATTTTTTGTAAACCTTCAACTATTAACTTATCGCCATCACTTAGGCCATCAGTAACAAGCCAATCAGAACCAATAGTTCTATCTACTTTTAATACGCGGCTTTCTACTGTATTGTCTTTACTGACAACCATTGCTGTTGGTTCGCCTTTTGAATTACGGCTAACGCCACGTTGCGGTACTAAAATCGCATCCGCTTTAACGCCTTCAACAATAGATGCACGTGCATACATGCCTGGTAATAATAGCTTTTCAGGGTTAGGGAACTTAGCGCGCAAAGTTACAGAGCCGGTACTTGGGTCAACAGTCACTTCTGAGAACTGCAACGTTCCTTTGTGAGAATACGCCGAGCCATCTTCCATTATTAATTCAACATCTGTTTGGCTGTTTGCATCAATACCTAAACGGCCAGATGCAATCGCTTTTTTAAGTTGCGTCAACTCATTGCTCGATTGTGTTAAATCAATATAAATTGGATCTAACTGAGTCACTGTAGCAAGTGCTGTACTTTGATTTGCACTTACTAGTGCACCCACTGTTACGCTTGATTTACTAATTTGGCCACTAATAGGGGAAGACACATGGCTGTAATCAAGGTTAATTTGTGCTGATTTTAACTGCGCTTTAGCCGTTAATAATTCAGCATTCGCTTGTTTGTACGCAGCATCCGCTTCGTCAAAATCTTGTTGACTCACTGCTTTGATTTTTAAGAGTTCGCCGTAACGTGATGCTTTTGATTTAGAGCTGGCGATGCTTGCCTCTGCGCGTGCAACGCTCGCTTCACTTGCTGCAAGGTCTGCTTCAAATGTAGCTGGGTCTATTTGATACAGTGCTTGGCCTTGCTTAACCTCTTTACCTTCGACAAATAAACGAGATTGCACAATACCACTTACTTGTGGGCGAATTTCAGCAATTTGAAATGCACTGATACGCCCAGGAAGTTCTTTTTTGAGAGTAAGCGCTTGGCTTTTTAATGTCAGTACACCCACTGGCACAGCTTGAGGAGCTGAAGCTTGTGACTGCTCAGTTGCTTGATCACAACCAGTTAAAGCAACAGAACCGACGAGGGCTGAAAATACAAATAAAGCGATGCGGGAACGCTGCATGTTAAATACCTTTTAGTTTAGAGTGAACGATCATTCTAAATTAAAACGCGCTGATAATGAATCTTAATTAGAAGAAATTTACACATACTTACACTCCCCAGTACAATATACGTCTTAAGTTGCATTTAATGTTAATTTGATGAAAATAGAATTAAAGCTGTTTGAAAATAAAGCAATTAAACAGATTGAAATAACCACTCATTTTAAGCACAGAACTTTTAAATAGGCACAAAAAAGCCAAGCAAAAACAGCTTGGCTATTTATATAAACGACTATCTTACTTTTTTAAAGGGGGTTGTCGTTCTGTGGATTAATAACTCTTGAAACTAACAACTGCTCTACCCTAATTCCCTCTACATCAACAACTTCAAACTTAAAGCCTGAAAAAGTTAAATGCTCTGCACGTTTAGGGATTCGCTTCATACTGTAAATTAAAAATCCAGCGACAGTTTCATAGTGCATCTGATCTGGAAATTCTTCTATATCAAGTACCTTTGCTAAATCGGTAATTGGAGTTAACCCATCTACAAGCCATGAATTTTTATCGCGCTCTATAATTAATTCATCACCTTGATGAGTAATTAAATCCCCCATAAACCCTTTCATTAAGTCTTTTACCGTTACAATACCTACCGAAAGCGCGTATTCGTTTACGACAACAGCAAATGGCTTTGCTGCGCTTTTAAACGCATTTAAGGCTTCTGATAGGCTTAATGTTTCCGGTAAGTAAAAAACATCTTTATCAATCAGCTCATCGTTTATATTGGCGGCTTCGCCTTTTAGTACTTGTCGTAAAATATCTTTAGATTCAACAGAGCCATGCAATTTATCTAAATTTCCTGACACTACTAAAAAGTGATTATGAGGGTGGTCAATAATTTTGGTCGCAATATCATGGCTAGATTCGTTTAAATCAAAATAGACAATTTGGTCGCGTGGCGTCATTACGCTTGATAAAAACCGCGCTTCTAGGTCAAACACATTACCAATGAGTTCATACTCTTGCTTTTGCAAACTACCATATGCAGCACCCGCTTCCATCATGGCAACAATGTCCTCAGTTGTAACGTTATCTTCTCGCTCAGCGGGCACTTTAAATAAGCGCAGCACAAAGTTAGTTACCCCATTAAAAAACATCACTAGCGGAGTTAAGGCAAAGGTTACCCAGCGCATTATTGTAACGACTCTAACAGCGACAGCTTCTGGCATGATCATCGCTAAACGTTTTGGCATTAAATCGGCGAACAAGATAAACAGAGATGTAATAGTAAAAAATGAGAATAAAAAGCTAATTTTTTCTAAGTGTGCACCTTGATAAAAAAGCACTAAAACACTTTCAACATAAGGCGATAAAGCCTGCTCGCCCACAATACCACCCAAAATCGCAATCGCGTTGAGTGCAATTTGGATCATGGCAAAAAAAGCCCCTGGATTTTCTTGTAGCTTTAATACCGCTGCTGCTTTTATATTTCCTTCATCTGCCATTACCCGCAGTTTTATTTTACGCGACGCTGCAATTGCTATTTCTGACATAGCAAACAACGCACTGATCAAGATCAATAAGCTAATCCCGATTAAATCACCCATTTAACGCTCCAATAAGTTAGCGCTTTTTTAAACAAAAAGCAGCTGGATTATAATCGGTTTTTTAAACGCAGCAATTTATATTTACGAAATATATTTAAACTATTAATTTTCAATTATTTAAGAGGTAAAACAGTGAGTTTAAAGTACTTAAATTTTATTAAAGGCGACTTTTAATTGAGAAACTAAAGCCGGATCCATATTTATATTACAGGCAAAAAATAACGGAGACTGAGTTGTATTTAAATCAAGTAATGGTTCTAGTAACTCAAGCTTAGGCTCTGTTTTAACTCGATAGTTAAATTGCTTTTTGTTGAGGATAACAAAATCAAGTATATGGTGACGAGTGCTTATGAGTTTATCTATTTTATCTAGGCTATCGATGAGTAATAAATGCTTGCTTTCACTAAAGCCCCTTTCAAGCAAATAATGATGACTAAAGTTATCACGCAGTACTGCTATTTTGTATTTTTTAGCATCATTGAGTGTGTTTAACTTTATACCTCTGGATTTTAGACCATAAATGGCAGAGTCAAAGCTTTCCAGTTCGCCTACCCAGTTAAACTTACTTTCTCTATTAGGTAATCGAACAATCGAAAATATACAGGTGTTTTTATCGCGTAGCGCTGCATTGTAGGATATGGCCCAACTATGCGCCAACATAGTGTAGTTTATACCTGTACCTTCTAGCGCTTTATGAACTTTTTCGACAGAGCGGCCAACGAGTTTGTTATCTTCATTAATATACTGAAAGTCCGGAAATACTTCCGTTACTATTGTAATTTCAGCTGCATCAACTTTAATACAGCTAATGAACAATAAAAAGATCAACAATTTCATCTAGCGAGGCCTCAACTAACTCATTATATGTATTTAATAAATATAGCTGAGGCTTTATGAACTGCTAGTTTTTAGTCATGTGATGCACACTTATACGCTGATAGTGCTAGTATTTATAGCTTCTACAGCTTACTTGTTCATTGCACTAATTAAAAAGGCTGAAATTTTAGCGCCTTCTCTAAGTGTCGTTTCTGAGCTTGATTGGCCAACTAAAGAGCTGTCGGTAAATGGCGCTATCTCCATCATATCTGCACCCGTAATAGGAAACTCATCCGCAATGGCTGATAAAATATCAAGCGCATGCTGAGGCGTTAAACCGTGATGCTCTGGTGTACCTGTGGCAGATGCAAATTCAGCATCAAGCGCATCAATATCAAAGCTTACGTATATTTCATCAACGTTATCGGCTTTTAACTGTGCAATAGCGTCGGCAGCAACCGCTGCTGCGCCGCGTTCAATGATTTCATGTGCCCAGTGCTGTTTAACACCAAAAGTATTTTCCCAATGCGCTTTAGGCTTGCCACTTGAGCGTATACCAAATTGTATTAAATGATGCGGCGCCGGTAAAAACTCTAATATATGTGTACACCACGAGCCAAAACATAAATCAATACCTAAGCGCTCCACAAGTAAATCGGTATGCGCGTCAAAGTGAATAATAGCCGTGCGCTTACCTTGCTCACGTTTTGCTTTTAAGTACGCTTTAGTAAGTGGGTAACTAATTGAGTGATCGCCACCAATACCAAATAATCCTTTATCTTTAAACGTTGCGTAAAAACTGTCGCACACATCTTCAGTGATTGATAACGGGCTTACGTAATAATCGTTATCTTCATCACCATATAAGGCTTTTTGGCAATTAGAAATGGTCGCATCATTTAGGTATTTGTCATGAAGTAGATGTGGGATCACACGTACATCACCCAAATCAAACGAATGACACTGCGGTTGCTGATCAATTAATGCTGAGCGCACAAACAGTGGCCCCCAGTTTGCGCCGCGTAATATCCCACCGCCACAGTCGGAGCTAATACCTAACATAACGGCTTTATGTGGTGAGTTTGGTAATTCGTTTAAAGACTCGCGCCACAAGTTATCAACGTTTTCAGTTTGTCCGTAAAGTTTATTACGCAGTGCGGCTTTGCGCTCTTTTGCAGTATTTACTGTGTATACGCCATCGCCCGGTGCGCACAAACAGTGCTCAACTTTGTTTTTAAATGCTTCAAATTGTGTGCTCATAATAAACTCCTTCGGTTTTTATTCTGTACGTAGCTAATTAGTTTTGATTACTTTTGATTAGTTATGCAAAATCACTAAAAATGCCTAAACTTCAAATAAATGCCACTTTGCTAAATAAGTCAGTGCTTAATATAAGTAAACACGTTAGTTTTTACGTGTTCACCACAAAGCTAAGCTATTGAATTTATTTGATATTAATGAAAATTTGTAATCATTCATTTAATCGTAGTTACGCGCTTGAGTAATACTTATTATGTCTGCTTGAACATGTCAACAGCGCAACAAGGCTACGTATATAAGTGCTTGAGTGAATATTCATAGTTGGTGAATAAATCAAATTAGCCCTTAAAATTATTAAGGCTTTATTGGAAGAGTTAAGATAAAACGGACAATCGTCCTGTACTTGATAAACGTTTCTAGCAATCATGCTAGATTGACAACAAATTATTATAAAAGGCTTAGCTATGGAAAAGGTATTTCACTTAGGACTATGTATTGACGATCTTAAAGGTGCAAAACTTGCGATTGTACCGGGCGATCCAGATCGTGCAGCACGTATTTCACAATTCCTAGACAACCCAACCTGCCTTGCTCAAACTCGCGAGTTTCATGTTTATTTAGGTCAATTAAACGGCCACTCTGTGGTTATATGTTCTACAGGTATTGGTGGTCCATCTACGTCGATTGCAGTAGAAGAATTAGCACAACTTGGCGTGCGTAAATTTTTACGTATTGGTACAACCGGTGCAATTCAGCCACACATTAACGAAGGCGAAATTTTAATTAGCCAAGCGTCTGTACGTTTAGACGGAGCTAGCCAACACTTTGCACCACTTAGCTACCCTGCTGTATCTGACTTTTATGCAACACAAGCTATGGTACAAGCATGTAAAAACCTAAATATCGATTTTCATATTGGTATTACTGCATCAAGCGATACATTCTACCCAGGGCAAGAGCGTTACGATACGCACTCTGGTTACGTTCCTAAATCACTACAAGGTAGCTGCGAAGAGTGGCAAAAATTGGGCGTGATGAACTACGAAATGGAATCGGCAACATTATTTACTATGTGTGCAGCCCTTGGATTACAAGCAGCATGTGTAGCTGGCGTACTTGTTAACCGTACTCGCCAAGAAATACCAAATGTAGACCACGGTGAAATTGAGCGTAAATCTGTAGCAGTAGTATTAGAAGCAGCTAAAGTATTACTTGATTAATACAGGTTATAGCAGTTACAGTGAGTGAGTTATTTAATTCGATAGAATGACTCGCTTTAATAAAGCACAGCTCCGGCTGTGCTTTATAGTATGCAAGCCACTATTTAAGTGGTGTGTTAATTACTTTAAGTGCTGGTAAATGCGTAAAACTGGCAAGCACAGCTTTTGCCACTTGCGACTGGTTTTCACGACCTGCTGTTTCGAGCAATGTTATTCCCTTCACCGTACTTTCGTTAAAGCTAAGCCCAGCTAAAAAGAACTGACTTAGTGCACTTTGTAGTGGCGATAAACTTGGACTGTAAGCTGCATTTTCGGCGTAACTTCCGTAAAAATCACCATCACTAAATGTACTTATTTTTACGGCGCTAAAGTTGTGGCTGTAAGGCACATACGCATTAAGTGCAAAACGCGCAAGGGTTTCATCAAGGTCTTCAGCGCTAAAATTACCTTGCTGTGGTTTTGGGTTAAATAAGCTAAATTCGTTACCTAAATCGGTAGGTCCAAATGAATGCGGCAGTAATTCAGCAAGTTTAAATTGCTGATCAGGAAGTAAAATATCAAACTCTTTCGCATCAGCTAGTTCGTTCATAAACTGGCGACAATACCCACAAGGCGCATCGCTAATGGCAATTTTAACTATTTTTTTAGCGCCGTTTAACCATGCGTTATTTATAGCCGATTGCTCTGCATGAACCACTAAACTCAATGCTTGATGATCAAACTCTACATTCGCACCAAAGTAAAAGTTTACCTCACCCTTTTCATCAAGCGCTTTAACAATTGCGCCTACATGAAAATCTGACACTGGCGCAACAGCATACTCAGAAGCTAAAGGTACTAAACCTTGTAGTAATACATCATCAGACACATTGAGTTGCGCGCATAACGCTTTAATATTATTAGAATTTAATATGCCACGTTGTGATTTTAATTGACTACGTAATGACGCTGTTTGCGCTACGCTTAATGTGAAGTGCGAATTTGTAAGTGCTGTATCTTGCTGTACAGTAAAAGTTGCTGAAGCCATAATATTTTTTAATTATTCAATGGCTAAGTAGTTTAAAAGGTTAGGATGTTAAATACCAGCCTATTTAACGCAAAAAAAGGGAGCACATCGCGTGCTCCCTTTTAATACCAATAGGTATACCTAACAAAATAAAGTGTTAGCCGGTATTACGCATACCTGCAGCTATACCTGTCATCGTGATCATTAACGCATTATCAATGTCACCTTCGTTTCGTTTTTCCTCTGAGCGAGCACGGCGTAAAAGCTCAACCTGTAATAGATTAAGTGGATCGGTGTACGGATTACGTAAACTAATCGACTCCTTAATCCAAGGTTGTTCGGCGAGTAGGCTTTTTTGTGGGCTAAGTGATTGCACCAAGCTAATCGCTTCTTGAAGCTCTTTACGAAGTGTTACACCCAATGGTTTGTACATATCTTCCACCAGCGCATTATCGTAATGCTCACTCAACCAGCAATCGGCTTTACTAAATACCATTTCTAGCATTTCTAGGCGCGATCTAAAGAATGGCCACTGTAGGCTCATTTCGTTGAGTGTTTCTGCGCCGTACTTATTAAGCGCAGCTTTTAAGCCAGTTAACGCACCTAACCATGCAGGAAGCATTAAGCGGTTTTGGCTCCACGCAAAAATCCATGGAATAGCACGCAGGCTTTCAACGCCACCATTAGGATTACGTTTTGCAGGACGCGATCCAAGCGGCAACTTAGACAGCTCAAGCTCAGGCGTTGCCATTCTAAAGTAAGGTACAAAGTTTTCATCGTGGCGAACTACATTACGGTAATGTTCACATGACTCCTCACTTATTAGCTTCATTACTTCGCGCCACTGCGGTTTTGGTTCCGGCGGCGGTAATAAGTTACTTTGTAGTACTGCGCCTGCGTAAATATTTAAGCTTTGCAGTGCTACATCGGGTAAACCAAATTTAAAGCGGATCATCTCGCCTTGCTCGGTTACACGCAAACCACCTTTTAACGAACCTGGCGGTTGTGAATGCAGCGCTTGTGCAGCAGGTGCGCCACCACGCCCTACTGTGCCACCACGTCCGTGGAATAAAATAAGTTCAATACCACGCTCATCAGCAAGCTGCACTAGTTTATCCATAGCTTCGTACTGCGCCCAACCTGCTGCCATCATGCCGGCATCTTTAGCAGAATCAGAGTAACCAATCATTACATTTTGGGTGTTTTTAATGTGCCCGCGATACCAAACATTATCAAGTAATGTAGTAATTACATCACTGCCTGCGTTTAAATCGTCGAGTGTTTCAAATAACGGTGCTACTGGTAAATCAAAGCTACAGCCGCTTTCTTTTAGCAATAATTGTACTGCTAAAATGTCTGATGCTGTTCGCGCCATCGAAATAATATACAAGCCAAATGTTTGTTCGTCTTGCTTAGCAATAACGTCAAAGGTGTCTAGCACTTCTTGAACATCAGGGCTTGGTTGCCAATGTTTTGGAATAAGCGGTCTGCGAGAGTTAAGTTCAGTAAGTAAAAAAGCTTGTTTATCTTGCTCTTGCCATTGGTTGTAGTCGCCTAAACCTAAATAACGAGTCAGCTCAGAAAAAACATCGCTGTGACGAGACGAGTCTTGGCGCACATCGAGTTTAGCTAAACGCAAGCCAAAGCTATTAATACGGTACAGTAAATCAAGCAATAAGCCATCAGCAACTACTTTCATATTACACTTTAATAACGAGCGGTAGCAAACCTCTATAGGGTGCTTAAGCTGATTAATATCGGTAATTAAATCTTGTGAATCGCTACGCTTATTTTTAATTTTAGCGCCCAAGTGAGCCACGGTCTCTGCAACTTGGTTTTTAAGCTTTTTGATCACCGCTCTGTATGGTTCAAAGTCTTGACCTGCCAACTCAATAAGCTCATCACTGGCGTCTGACATAGATAATTCAGCGCATAACGTTTTTAAATCTTGAATATATAAGTTAAGCGCCATCCAACGACCGTGGTCAAGCACTTCTGCTGTAACCTGCGATGTTACAAATGGATTTCCATCACGGTCTCCACCCATCCAAGATGTGAACTCAATCGGGCTGTAATCTTTTGGTAGCTCTAAACTTAATTGCTCTTTAACATTGGCTGAAAATTCACGTAAAAAGCGCGGAACAGCGTGCCAAAGACTGTTTTCGATTACCGCATAACCCCATTTAGCTTCATCAACTGGCGTTGGGCGAGAGCGACGAATGTCGTCGGTATGCCAAGCCTGGCTAATAAGCTGTTCAATACGATTTAAAATAGCATCTCGCTCTAGCGGTAAGTTATCTTTTCGCTCTAATGACGCTAAGCAATCACTTAGTTCAACATGTTTGTTAATAATAGTACGGCGCGTCACCTCGGTTGGGTGGGCGGTTAATACTAAGTTTATGTGGAGTTTTGAGAGTGTTTCGGCCAAATGATTACTATCTAGCTGGCCTTGTTCTGCTTTTGTAACTAACGTTTTTAATGTTTGAGTGAGAGGGTTTTGTTGACCAAGGCCAACGTCATTAAAACGCGAAACGGTATGAAATTGTTCTGCTACATTAGCAAGGTTTAAAAAATGATTAAATGAACGGGCAACCGGCAAAAGCTCTTCATCACTAAGCGCATGTAAAACATCTATTAGCGCTTGTCTGTCGTCTTCATTACCACTGCGAGATGATTTAGATAAAGCCCGAATTTCTTCTACTTTATCTAAAATAGCTTGGCCTTGAGCATCCTTAATAGTTTGTCCTAGTAATTGCCCAAGTAAATTTACATTACCTCGCAAGGCGGCATATTGTTCACTCATTTCTCATTCTCCTTTGTTTCGTAGGACACTATTAATATCATCATGAAGAGAAATTTAATAGATCCATTTGCAATGTCTTGTCGTAAAAAAGTATATATAAAATAATCACAAAGCGATTACATGATCATTTTTTACGATGGAAACTGCCCTCTTTGCAGCACCGAAATGCAGCAACTAAAACACGCAGACTCTAAAAATCTAATTACGCTTGAAGATCTTAACGCGAGCGACTTTAGTGAACGCTACCCGTATATTGATAAAGACAAAGCAATGAACTACCTGCAAGCCCAAAAGCAATCAGGTGAAATGATTTACGGGCTTGATGTAACGTACGAAGCATGGAAAATAGTGGGTAAACATAGCTGGTTGAAAATTTTTCGCTTGCCAATAATCCGCTTTTTCGCTGACTGCGGATACCTGTTATTTGCTAAGTATAGGCACCCCATCAGTCGCTTTTTAATGCCAAATACTCAGTGCAGTAACGGCGAATGTGGACTAAAAGCAAAAGGTGATAAATGAAAACCATTGTTTTATTCGGCGCAAGCAGTGCCATAGCAAATGCATATATAGAACATCTACAAATAAACACGCCTACTCATCAGATAGTTTGTATTAGTTCAAAAAGTATTGAATCTGACTCAAGTGTTGTCCACCTGCATACTGACTACACAAAACAAAGTTTAGCGCGCGTTACTAATTACCTAAAAGAGCAAAGTGCCGATATACAACAAGTTATTATATTCAATGGTACACTGCACAACGAAACCCATATGCCCGAAAAAAAGCTGGAGGATTTAGACGCTGAGTATTTTAGCCAACTTCTCAATTCAAACACCCTAACTCCCCTACTTTGCTTGCAGAGTATTTTGCCGCTCTTAACACATAAAACGCACTGTACTATTACAGCACTCAGTGCGCGTGTGGGCAGCATTAACGACAATAAATTAGGCGGTTGGTATACGTATCGCGCCTCTAAGGCTGCTCTTAACATGCTATTTAAAACCGCAGCGATTGAGCTTTCACGCCGAGCTAAAAATACCAAGCTCGTTTTATTTCACCCAGGGACTACTGATACTGCGCTTTCAAAGCCATTTCAAAAAAACGTACCCGCTGGAAAACTCTTTACAGCTGAATTTGTAGCTAAGCAGCTATTTACACTTACTTTTAATAACCTTCATTTAGAACTCAATGGTGAGCCTGCCTACTTAGATTGGCAAGGCGAAACCATACCGTGGTAAGGACCTTTAATGCATTTTACTAAAGAGCGCATAAACGCACTTGAAAAACACACTCGTACTCATTTAATTAATTCGCTTTCGGGTTTTAAAAGCGCCAACTTAATTGGCACGCAAGACAAACAAGGCAATACTAATCTCGCCATTGTTAGCTCTGTTATTCATTTAGGTGCTCACCCGCCGCTAGTTGGCATGATAATGCGCCCAAATAGCGTGCCTCGCCATACGTTCGAAAACATAATCGAAACCGGTAGTTACACCATTAACCAGGTTAATAAAGCTATTTATAAGCAAGCTCATCAAACATCAGCCCGCTACGACAAAGGCGAGTCAGAATTTGCAGCGACAGGTTTAACGCCCGAATACTTAAACGACTTTGCAGCGCCTTTTGTTAAAGAAAGCCGCTTAAAGTACTCGGTTAAATTTGTAGAAAACCAACATTTAGCCATCAATGGCACAGAGCTTGTAATAGGTGAAATCACTGATGTGTATTTAGATGAAGTAGCACTTCAAAGTGATGGCTTTTTAGATTTACAGGCTATTGAAACGGTGGCAGTAACCGGGCTTGATAGCTACCACACAAGTAATAAACTAACTCGTTTACCTTACGCTAAAAAATAATATGCCATTTTAAGAGGCTATAAACTAATAGCCTCTTATCGCATAACATTGAATTTTACCTTGGTATTAATCACACTAGCTAAAAATCCAAGGAGAAAAATATGACCACCATCGGTATTGGTACACAATCAAGCGAGCAAGCGCTGGCAAGCCTAAGTAACATGACGCAAACGCTGACCCCTATCGCAGCTGACGAACATTTAGAGCGCATAGCCAAGGCTCAAGCGTATATGCTAGCAAACAACATAGATGCAATTTATTTAAACGCTGGCACCAACCTTACCTACTTTACAGGCATGAAATGGTACGCGAGCGAACGTATGGTTGGCGCGATATTACCCGCCCTTGGTGAAGTACAATACATTGCGCCTTATTTCGAAATTGGTTCACTAAACGGGTTTAAAGTAATAGATGGGCCTATTCATGGGTGGCAAGAGCACGAAAATCCTTATGCACTTTTTGTCGAAGTATTAAAAAAGTTAAACATTAATGAAAACGCAACCATTGGCATTGATGAAAGCGCACAATTTTTTATATTCGACGGCATTAATAAAGCACAAACGGGTTTAACCCTCATAAATGCACAACCTGTAACGGCGCATTGCCGTATGCATAAATCAATTCACGAGCTTAGCTTAATGCAGCGCGCGATGGATATGACCTTAGCCGTGCATCAAGCCACAGCAAGCATGCTTTATGAGGGAATAACCACCACCGAAGTAGAAGCTTTTATTAAGCAAGCACACCAAAAAGTAGGTGCGCCAGGTAACTATTTTTGTATTGTTTTATTTGGTGTTGCAACGTCTTTCCCGCACGGTGTTAAAGATGCCCAAATACTTAAAAAAGGCGATATGGTACTAATTGATACTGGCTGTAAAGTACACGATTACCTATCAGATATAACCCGTACCTATGTATTTGGCGAACCAACAATGCGCCAACGTATGTTTTGGGATCATGAAAAAGCAGCGCAAATGGCCGCGTTTAATGCAGCTAAAATTGGTGCTACGTGCGAAGACGTTGACGCGGGCGCACGTAACTATTTAGCAGCGCAAGGGTTAGGCCCGCAGTACCAAACACCGGGTTGCCCGCATCGAACTGGTCACGGAATTGGGCTAGATATTCACGAATCGCCATATTTAGTTGGCGGTGATAAAACCCCACTTGCCCCAGGCATGTGCTTTAGTAACGAGCCAATGTTAGTTATACCCGATGAATTTGGCGTGCGTTTAGAAGATCATTTTTACATGACCGACAACGGCCCACATTGGTTTACACAACCAAGTTATAGTATTGACGACCCATTTGGCCTTAACGCTTAAAACTGAATACTTTCAAGAGCAGCTGCTTAGCTGCTCTTTTTAGTTTGGTATTGATAAAGTGCAGTTCATCCCAATATCCCCTGTTATACCAAAGCAATCCTCAAAAGGATAAATATGAAAAACTTTAAAATTGATATCGTTTCAGACGTAATGTGCCCTTGGTGTATAGTGGGTTATAAAAACCTAGAAACTGCACTAGAGCAACTTAAAGACGAGATGAGTGCAGATATTACGTGGCATCCTTTTGAGCTAAATCCTGACATGCCGCTTGAAGGTCAAAATTTAAACGAGCACCTAATGCAAAAGTACAACCTAAGCGAAGAGCAAGGCGATGAAAATCGTAAAAACATGTTCGAAGCAGGTCAGCGTGCCGGGTTTACCTTTAATTTTGATGGTGAGCGCATCATGATCAACAGCTTTGATTTACACCGCCTACTTACTTGGGCGCGTGAAGAAGATAAGCAAACCGAATTAAAGCTTGCCATGTTTGAAGCACACTTCACCGATTTAAAATACTTAAATCAAGAAGAGGCACTGCTTGATGTAGTAGAAAGTGTTGGCCTTGATAAAGAACAGGCCCGCAGTATTTTACACTCAGATAAATACGTTCAAACAGTACGACAAGAGCAAGACCGCTTTAAGCAACTCGGTATTACCTCAGTCCCTACATTTATTATCAACGATAAATATGCAATCAGTGGCGGACAACCAAGCGACTCGTTTATTCAGGCACTAAAACAAATTAGTGAAGAAGAGGCTAAGCAAGACGCTTAGTTAGCTAGCAAAATTAAAGGCTGCAATATGCAGCCTCGTAGCCAAACAATGCTAATTTAAGCATTTTCAAACTCTTTATAAATTAGCCACTTTGGCAGGTAAGGGGTGTCGGGCACTTGCCAACCATGTTTATCATAGGCAAGGCTAGCCACTGCGCTTATTAGCAGAGCTACATCGCCTGTCCACGTAACTGCGCCCTCAGGTGGGTCATTGTAGAATGTATAATGTAATTCAATAGCCTTGTAGATTGCCCGTTTATAATGAGCTTCATCGTTTGATAAAAGCGCTACCCACACATCCAAATAAGGCAAGAAAAGCATGTTCACATAAGGCGCTCTAAATTCATCAACATGCTCAGGGCCTGATTTTTCCATTACCTCGCGTAATAACACTGTTTGGTCTGCGTCTTGTACAAATATATTTCGCACAAAATTTAGGAGTGCGAAGTCAAGGGCGTCAGGGTACTCAAGCCAACTTTCTTCGCATCGACAGATTAGCTCAGTCGCATCAGCATCTCTTAAACACAGGGCTAAACTTAATTGCAGTAACCAATCATCAACCATGATTAAGCGATGTTCAGCACGACCTTCTAAGCGAAATACGTGATCTTTTAAAGTAAAAATATGGCGCTGCCCGGGGTTTGACACTAAATTATAATGCGCATGCAATAAATCTAGGCCAAAGCGCATAATAGGCACGCCCTCAAGCCCTTTTTCTGCTTTTTGTGCTTTTTGTGCAGTAAAGCTAACACGTATACAACTCATTGCATCTGAACTTAACCGTGCTTGAGGTGCCTTGTAAAATGATGGTTCCTTCTCCAAGTAACGAAACCATTTGTCCTCATAGCGTTCTAAATGAATTTGAAAAGCATTTTGCAAATTCACTAATTTATAATGGTCATTGTGGTACTTTAAATGGCTCATAACTTGATACTTCCAATGGTGTAATTTGTCACGTCAAACGTTGGTTTTAAACTACTGCCAGTTTGAAACTTCTGTTGCACTTTACGAAATTCAATGTTACCAGAATAACTATCAAATGCTTGCAAAGTGTTGCCCAAGGCTTGTGTAAATAGGGTGGTCAGGTCTTTCTTTTTGACACTATTTTACTTACACGAGAATAGTGCAATTGAAAATAGTCACCAATCTCTTTCAAAGTGTCTTGTCCTGAAATCTGTTTACACATTTCAGGACAAGACAAGTTTAAAACTAAATAAGACTGCACATTTCAGGACAAGACAAGTTTAAAACTAAATAAGACTGCACATTTTAGCCCTATTGGTTCTCAACTGTAATATGCACATATTCGCCGCTGTAGTTGATTAAGCAATCCTTACTAGCGCAGTAATAGAGCGCCCCTGACTTGAGTATTTCCTCCTCAGTATTTTTAATTATTAACGCGCAGCGATGCGTATTTTCGAAAGTCTTAATCGATATTTCTAAAAAGCCTATGAGGGATTTATTATTTATTGTTACCTGCTCTGTTATTAAGTTTATTTTAATAACCCTAGCCAATCGAAAATATTTATAAACTATATACAAACTGGCTAAGCAGCTAATTGGCAGTATTATCTCCCCTAACGCTAAAACGAGCCCTGCTAATATAGCGATAGCTCCTATCCCTACACCTTTAGATTTTATTAACGTGACTGTATTTTTCATAATAATAGGTAGTTGATATTGCTTATGGTTAATTTCTAATATAGGAACATATCTACTATTTGTTCCTTTGCCACAATTAACATTACACGAATAGATTTTTACACTGGCATTATAAGTGCATTATTAGCAAAGAAAATTATTACATGCTCTGTGAGATAATTTTGTGCGAATGATAGGTAAAAATTACATTTATTTAGACCCTTTTTTCAAAGCGACCAACAATGTTGAAACCTACATTTGTACTGTCTGCACAAATAAATTAACTATTTAAAGTAAGGAGTACACATGGCTAAGTCAGCAACATTATATAGAATGGCAACCGATGAACATATATGTCCGTTTGGACTCAAATCAAAAGATTTACTTAAGCGAAAGGGCTATAAGGTAGATGATAAGCCGCTGACTTCGCGCGAAGAAACCGATGCATTTCAACAAAAGCACAATGTTGATACCACACCACAAACATTTATCGATAACGAACGCATTGGCGGGTATGACGACCTGCGCACTTACTTTAATAAATCGGAGCCTGGCCAACAAGGTACTACTTATACTCCCGTAACGGCCATTTTTGCTGTTACCTTATTGCTTGCCTTTGCATTTAGCTACTCGACTGGCTTTGCACTTTTTTCTATGCATACAGTTATGCTGTTTGTCGCGTTAACAATGGGCGTACTGGCTATTCAAAAATTACGCGACTTATACAGCTTTAGTAATTCTTTTATAACCTATGATTTATTTGCGATGAAAGTAGTGAGATATGCTTATGTGTATCCATTTTTAGAAGCATTTGTAAGTATTGGCATGATTGCAGGGCTTTCAGCTTATATTGTTGCACCAATTTCTTTATTTATTGGGGGTGTTGGCGCCGTGTCGGTGATTAAGGCTGTTTACATAGACAAACGAGAGCTTAAATGTGCCTGTGTTGGCGGAGATAGTAATGTACCGCTGGGGTTTGTCTCTCTAACCGAAAACCTGTTTATGATTGCGGCGGGTATCTGGATGTTTATTAAATAACCTTAATTCAGGTTAAATAATGGGCTTGATAACTAAGCGGATTATTTTACATGACTGGTCTTTTAGTGTAAAAAAGGGTACTAACTAAA
The DNA here is from genome assembly GCF_011378755.1 of Pseudoalteromonas sp. Z1A2. Lineage (NCBI taxonomy): Bacteria > Pseudomonadati > Pseudomonadota > Gammaproteobacteria > Alteromonadales > Pseudoalteromonadaceae > Pseudoalteromonas > Pseudoalteromonas sp. Z1A2. The sequence continues at coordinate 98,406 of NZ_WTKX01000001.1, forward strand.
TAATAAAAGGAATTATAATGAAATACTTACTGTCTATAATTGCCGCTCTAATCATTACTGGCTGTACTACAACTCCACTTCAAGACAGTCCTACCGCAACAGTAAAATCAACAGTTCCCCCTAAATACCCTGTTGCAGAGGTACGTAACAAAACAGAAGGTTTTGTTACCATGTCTTATGATGTAGATAGTTATGGGCGCCCAAATAATATTAAAGTTATTAACGCTAAACCTGAACAAGTGTTTAATAGCGAAGCCAAACGTGCCCTATCTAAATGGCAATACTCACCTAAAGTTGTTAATGGTGTTGCTGTACCTGATAAAAACTTAGAAATGACAATTGAGTTTAATTTGGATAATTAATAATCGGGTAAGATTATATCTTAAAGGCTGCAGTGTGCAGCCTTTTTAGTATTTGTCAGCGAGCTTATTAAGTACGATAAAGCACTTTAATTACATGCCAGCCAAATTTGGTTTTAACTAAATGTGGCTCTAAAATTGCGCCTTTAAATGCAATTTTGTCAAACTGTGGAACCATTTGTCCGCGTCTAAATTCACCTAAGTCACCGCCTTTTTTACCCGATGGGCATGACGAATACTTTTTAGCTAAGGTTTGAAACTTTGCACCTTTACCTAATTGCTTAATAATATCTTCTGCAATTTCTTTGTGCTTAACCAAAATGTGAAGTGCATGTGCTGTGTTTGCCATGAAAAAAGCCTTTTATACCGTTAGCTAAAATTAAACGCGGCGATTTTAGCACAACCTCATAAACCTATCATCTACTTATACTGCAGTGTATTAACGCCTAATTTATAAATAATGTTTAGCATCCTCTGGGTTGGGTACTCTGCAATACTGATATTTTCCAAATAACGAATACCTATTTAAAGCAACCCTATCGTATAACCAATTATTAAACCTATTTGGCAAAATACTAAATACGTTTGCTAGTTTGTATGAGTAACCTAGCTGCTTAACAACATTAAAAAAAGCATGGCTTTGTGTAAATGCTTTACCATTTTCAACAAGCACCATTGAAGCGTATTCACTGGTTGAAAAACCAAAGTGTGTTAACAACAGTTCTCCTTTTGGAGATTGCACGCTGCATAATTTAAAAATAGTAGTTTTATCGTGAGCAATAATAAAGTTACACCACGCGCTGCAAAGCTTACATTGCGCATCAAATAAAATAATTTTTTGGTTTTGCATTAATATAGCTGCATCATCGCTCATAACACTTTCCTTAAATTAAGTAATAAATTACTGCTGCACCGGCTTTTTTTGTAACTTGCGCTGCAAAGTACGTCTATGCATATTAAGTTGCCGCGCGGTAACCGACACATTGCCATTATTACTGTGTAATACTTGTTGAATATGTTCCCACTCTAAGCGCTCCGGCGACATAACCGCATCATCAATAACATTCGATGCCGATGACACAGGATCGGTGTTAAGCGCTTTTAATAATGTTGCCATATCAACCGGCTTAGTAAGGTAATCGTTTGCGCCTAAACGCATTGCCTCTACTGCGGTTGCTATACTTGCAAACCCGGTTAGTAAAACAATATGAGCTTGGGGGAGCAAACTACGCAGCGGCTTTATGAGTGTAAGTCCGTTATCGTCGCCTAGTTTCATGTCTAATAAAACAAAGTCGGGCAATAATTTACGCGCAGCAAGTAACGCATCACTTTGGTTATGCGCCACCTCGCAGGCAAAGCTTTGTTTAGTTAAGCGCCTTGCCAGTGTGCTGGCTAAATTAATGTCGTCTTCAATTATAAGTAACTTCATGAGGCGTTATTCTCAATGTTTACAATAGCGAGTTTAACTTTGGCGACAGCGCCGCCATCTGCATGGTTAAACAAGGTAAGTGAGCCATTTAAACGCTCAAAAGTAACATTTGATAAAAGCACAGCAAGCCCCATTCCTTGATCGCTTGGCATAAGTTGACCACCCAGCTCTGCTAATTGCGATGATGAAAAGCCACGGCCAAAATCACGAATTAACAAATAAACGCACTCGCTATGTAAGTTATCTTGCTGCCAACTCAGCTCTAATTGAGTTTTACCTTGTTTTTGATTAGCAAGCGCGGCGTTTTGCAATAAATTTAAAATAGCAGGCAATAACATCGCATCACTCAATAGCGTTGCCGCAATAGGTGGCGTAATCCATTTAATGTACTGATCAGGGTATTGCAGTAAAAGCGTATCTGTAATTTGCGTTTGCAGTTGCTTTACGGTGGTATGCTCTTGTGAATTTTTAAGGCGTAATTGCTCTGAGAGTTTTCTAAAGTCGTTAAGCTGCGTACTACACTGAGTAAGCGGCGCTTGCATGTGCTTAACAATAGGGTTGTTTGGCTGGTCTTCTAATAACTCTTCAAACAGTAACTGTAAATTTGCAATTGGGGTCGCTAGTTGATGGGTGATTTGTGCAGCAGCCCCATCAAGGGTAACAAGCTGTTCATTACGCAATTGTTTTTCACGCACGTTTGCAATAATTCGCTCTCGCTCTTTAAGTGCCCTGCTCATTGCGCCAATAACAAGTGCAATTACGCTGGCACTTAAAACAAAATTAACCCACATGCCAATAAAGTGACCACTCATATTCATTTGATGCATACTGTGATCGGGCATCTTTATAAGTAGCAAACTGTATGCGGCAATGGCTAATACCGCAATATAAGCTAATCCTTTTTCTCGCAGCGTAACAGCAGCGATCATTATTGGGAGCAATAATAACGAAACAAATGCATTAGTTGCACCGCCGCTTAGTGAGAGCAAAACCGTTAAAAATAATACGTCTGCAGTTAGCTGCATCAACATACCCAAAGGTTTAGCACGGCTTACATTTCGATAAGCAAATAGGCTAATAAGCTGAAACACAGCCTCAACGGCAATAACAATAAGTAAAGGCAGTAATGCAATTTGATGTTCTAGTAAAAAATAAACGCTAAGTACCGCAATTAATTGCACGGCAATAGCGCCGCTTCGCAGCATTAATAATCGACTAATGGTGGGGTCGGTACGCATTAACAACAGGTTATTGCCCAATCAAATGTTTAATAAGGTTATTTTAACGGTTATATGATTTTTAATCATCATCCATCGAAATTGAAAACGGCGCACAAGGCGTTCCTTGGTGAAACACCATTTTCCATTGTTCATTACTTTTACGCCAAAGCGACATACGCAATGAATAATTAAACTCAGCGCGAGCAGAGCGCCTAAAAGCAGCTTGGTAACTAAGTTGCACTACATCATCGCTCAGCATTCGGCCCTTAAAATGCTGATTATAAAACTGTGGCACAACCTCGGTAGGTAAACGAGTTAGTACTTGGTATTTATTAAATGTAGTGCCATTGGCAGCAATTTCGATAAATTCATCATCGAGTAAAGCATCTAATGCGCGCTCAGATTGGCGAACTTCTGGGTCTAGTAACTGGCGCTCAGCGTCAATCAAATGATTAAACAACGACACTTTTATTTTGCTGCTCATAACCTTCCCTATTGTTTATAAACTTGCCCAGCTTTCATAACAAATTGTACGTTTTTAAGTACGTCGATATTTTTAAGCGGTGAGCCATTCACACTGATAATATCTGCTTGTTTACCAACACTCAAGTCGCCAATGAGTGCGCTTTGCCCCAGCAGTTTAGCTGCATGTATGGTTGCTGATTTAATCGCTTGGGCTTCGCTCATTCCATTGTTTACCATTAAACTAAATTCGTTAGCATTAAGCCCATGACGCGATACCCCAGAGTCTGTTCCAAAAGCTATATTAACCTTGTTTTTCAGTGCAAGTTTAAACGAAGCCTGCATTTTTGGAGTTACTTCACGCACTTTGTCGGCTATTGCCGGTGGCATATTTGGATTTGTAAGCACCTCTTCACTTACCGTTGCACCCGCTAAAAGCGTCGGTACTAAATAAGCTCCCGTTTTTTTAAATAACTTTATTGCCTCTTTATCTAAATAAGAGCCATGCTCAATAGAATCCACACCGGCTTTTAAGGCCGCTTTTATACCTTGTATACCGTGTGCATGCGCTGTAACTTTACGCCCTAAGTGGTGAGCCGTATCAACAATTGCAATCAGCTCTGCATCTGTAAGTTGTTGGTTAACCCCAGCAGCGGTATTACTTAGTACTCCACCCGTGGCAGTAACTTTAATTACATCAGCGCCACTTTTAATTACCTCGCGTACCGCACGGCTACAATCATCCGCGCCATTACATATACCAATCCCGCCTGTAACCGCATCTGTAATATCTTTTCGATATCCGTGCATATCTGCGTGTCCGCCGGTAGGCGATATTGTATTACCCGCTGCAAAAATGCGAGGGCCGTTAATATCATTTCGCTCAATAGCGCGCTTTAGCGGAAATATTACTTTGTGATCGCTACCTAAATCACGCACTGATGTAAAACCCGCATCGAGCGTACGTTGTAAATATTTAATTGAGCGCAAAGCATAATCGGCATCATATTCTGTAGCCCAGCGGTGAGGGTTTGCTTTTGAATCTCGCTCAAACGTAACGTGAACATGCATATCAATAAGACCAGGCATTACAAATTGATTTTTAAGATTGATAATATCGGCATCAGGTAGGTTAAGTTCTGCTTTTGTGAGGTAGCCGTTTTTAATGGCTGTTATTGTATTATCTGTTATGACTAACGTTTGCTCTGTTTTTACTTTTTGATCTTCGGATGCAAGTAAACTGCCAGCATAAATAATTTTATGCTGCTGAGCAAAAGCCCCATTTGTTATTAATGCCAGCGTTATTGAAGTGAATGTTGTTATTAGTGTTGTTTTCATACTTGCCCCTTTTTTATACTAGCATTACCTTAAATAACCTGTAATTGCGAATATTTACGATACAAAACATGCTATAAACTAGTCTTGAAAGCCGTTTTTTGGTATAACTCCCCCATTAGTAACACATGTCAGACCACCTTAAGAGAACATACTATGCCTTACGCACATATCACTGGTTGGGGTAAATGCATTCCACCAGCAAGCATTAGCAACGATGAAATTAGTGAAATAGTTGATACCACCGACGAGTGGATAACCACGCGTACTGGCATTAAATCTCGCCGAGTGAGTCATGTAAGTACCGCTGAGCTGGCAACCGTTGCAGCTAAGCATGCTATTGCGTGCGCAGGCATTGATCCTAAAGATATTGATTTAGTGATATTAGCAACCTGTACACCTTCTACTGTTGTGGCAAATACCGCCTCACAAGTGCAAAAAAATATTGGTGCAACAGGCGCTGCCGCAATGGATACAAACGCGGCATGTTCGGGCTTTTTATATGCGTTGCAAGCTGCTACAGCACAAATTCAAGCGGGTATGATTAAAAAAGCAGTCGTTATTGCCTCTGAACGTATGACCTGGTACGTAAACTGGGCACGTCGCGACAGCGCTGTTTTATTTGGCGATGGCGCAGGTGCAGTAATACTTGAAGCGGCAGATACGCCAGCGGGTTTACTTGGTACCAAAACCGGTTGTGACAGCGAAGACCGCGATATTTTACACATCACCAACTTTGGTAGCGATTTAAATAAGTATGAGCCAATTGGTCCTTCTGATTTATTATTTGAAGGTCGTGAAATTTTTAAACGTGCTGTAAAAGGTATGAGTGAAGCCTGCGACGACGTACTGCAACAGGCCAACTTAAGCCTTGACGACATTAATGTACTCGTTCCACACCAAGCTAACTTACGTATTATTCAGGCTATTCAGCATCGCTTAAAAGTACCTGACGAAAAAGTAATGGTTAACATTGGTGACTATGGTAATACCTCTGCTGCGACTATTGCTATAGCGTTATGTGAAGCGGTTGAACAAGGGTTAATTAAACCGCATTCAAACATTATGTCTGCAGCATTTGGTGCAGGCCTTACGTGGGCTGCAAGTTACATAAAATGGGGCGAACGTGTAACGCCTATTAGTGTAAGCGATGCTGCTTTACCACCGTGTGATAAAACTGGTTTAGAGCTTGTAGCACCGGCCGTTAAAGCATGTAAAGAAGCCGAGCCTAGCTAACACAACATGTAATAAGCCACATTTAAAATGCACTTATTTAAGTGCGTTTTTGCTTTTTAAGGAATTAAATTTGAAACTTTTAGGTATTCATCACGCTGCTATAATTTGTAGTGACTATGCACGTTCTAAACACTTTTATAGCAATGTACTTAAACTTAACGTTATTAATGAGCACTTTAGAGCTGATCGTAATTCATATAAATTAGATTTAGCCATGCCCGATGGTAGCCAAATAGAGCTATTTTCGTTTGATGGTTCGCCCGAAAGACCCAGCTATCCCGAAGCACAAGGCTTAAGACATTTAGCTTTTAAGGTAGCGGATGTACAGATTGCAAAAACGTATTTAGAGTCGTGCGACGTAAAAGTTGAGGATATTAGAGTGGATGAAATAACTGGCAAAAAGTTTACCTTTTTTGCCGATCCAGATAACTTGCCACTTGAGCTTTATGAGGTTTAAAGCTCATAAAGCTCAAGTTTTTACTATTGAATCAAAAACTTACTTATTAAAACGATTTTGTAGGTAATTAAACACCGCACGAATACCTAATGCTTCACCACCCGTTGGACGACCTGGTAATGCACGTAAGTTCCATGCCATTACATCAAAGTGTACCCACGGTGTTGTTGGTTCAACAAATTCTTTTAAGTAAAGCGCTGCGGTAATAGCACCACCAAACGGTGTGCTTGCGCAATTTGCCATATCGGCTACATCACTTTTTAGTAAGCTTTTGTATTGCTCAAACAACGGAAGTTGCCAAACAGGGTCATGTACACTTAAACCGGCGTCAATAATGCCATTTGCTACATCGCGCTCTGTTGAGAAAAAGCCCGGAAGCTCCGTGCCCAGTGCAACACGGCATGCACCCGTGAGAGTAGCAAAATCAATAATTAGCTCAGGATTATCGTTTTGCGCTTCGCTTAATGCATCACATAATACTAAGCGACCTTCAGCGTCGGTATTATCAATTTCGACCATAATACCTTTGCGCGTTTTAATAACATCGCCTGGGCGAAATGCATTGCGCGATACTGCATTTTCAACCGCTGGTACAAGTACACGTAATCTAATTGGTAAGTTAGCTGCCATAATAAGCTGCGCTAGTGCAATTACGTGCGCCGCGCCGCCCATATCTTTTTTCATGTTACGCATGCCAGAGCTTGGTTTTAAATCAAGTCCGCCTGAGTCAAAACATACGCCCTTACCGACTAGCGTAATTAATGGAGCATCTGTCGCGCCCCATTTTAAATCAAGTAAACGCGGTTTATTTTCGCTTGCACGACCCACCATATGAATAGTCGGGTAGTTTTGCTCTAGTAACTCATCGCCAACCCACTGTGAAAATTCGCCATTGTAAGTTGCAGCTAAATCTTCCATAACTTGCGATAAATGTTGCGGCATCATATCTACCGCTGGAGTATTAACTAAATCACGTGCAAGTGTAATGGCATCAGCTTGTTGGCTAATGCGCTCATATAACGCTTTATCGCTAATGGCTAATTGCGCCTTTGCCGTTGGCTTTTCTTTATATTCACTAAATTCGTAACCACCAAGTACAAACCCTAAAGCAACCTGCTCTACAAAAGCGCTGTCGCCTTGAATTTGATAAGTACCTGTAGGAAGTGTATTTGCTAAATTACCCGCAGCCCAAAAATCATCGCTGCTTTGCATTAGACAAAATACCTGGCTTAACTCGCCCGTTTTAGCATCAGGAATTAAAGCAACACCTTGCTTTTCAAAACCTGTATTAGTTAACCAATTTTGTATAAATGCAGGCTGCTGTGCTTGCCAGTCAGATAATTCGTTTTTAAGAATAAAAGATAAAGGAATACCAGAAGATGTATGACGTAGTAATGCACTCATTAAAAAGCTCATATAATATAAAAATGGTACTTAAGAGCATATCAATAAGCGCACCTAAAAGGTATCGCTAATTTGAAGGGATTTTAGCTACTTTTTTAAGCTATTTTTAGATTCTTGCTTTTGATTTTCTTGATCTATTTTAGCATCTAGTTCTTTAATAGATTTGTTCATATTAAACGAACTTGGCAGTACATCAACTCCCACCAAACTCCCTAATTTAACAACTAAAGGAATTGTAAGCGGAGCAAAAGGTAATACAGCAAATACACCGAGCCCTAACCCTTTTAAAATATCAACAAATTGCTCATTTGCGCGTTTTAACTCTTCTTTACTTGTGTGGCCTTGAGTGTAACGCCTATAAATAGAGAGCATTTCTTTAGTTTCTTGTTTTTCTTGGGCGAGTGCGATTTTAAGCGCCACCATAGCACGGCGAAAACGCAGCTGTTGGCGTTTTTTACTAATTTTAACTACCCGCCAAGGTGCACGGTGAATAACTTTATATAATCGCATAACTTTTATTTTCACACAGCAGCACAGGTTCACAAAGAATAATTTACTTTCAACACCCTTTAACTTACCCTTTGCACCAAATTAGTATTAAATACATACAACAATGCAGAATATAACAAATCAATTACCGCAAAAACCTGAAAAACCAAAATCTGATGAATGTTGCGGTGGTGGCAGTTGCTGTCCCTGCGTATGGGATGAATACAAAGAAAAATTAGCAGCTTGGCGGTACGCACAAAACATTGAAAACCCCACAAAAAAAGATACAAATAAATAACATTTAAATGCAGTTAGCGCATTAATATTCCCCTCAATAGCCTTATTTGCACTTATTTAGTTCATTTTAGTTTTACTTTGCACCACTGTTGCATTTTTTCTTAAATTGAATCTTTTTGTTATCAAACGGTTAATTAGTAATTGCCCTTCCTGTTTTTTATCTATAGTCTGTAGATAGGACTTCACAAAAAGTAAGCTTAATTGATTAGGCTTTTGAGATAAAACCTCAAACTTATGTGAAACAAAAAATTAAGTTAAAAACAAATGATGTGAAATTCACATCAAAAATAAGAATTATTCTAACTGGGGAAAATTAGAATGAAATTAAAAAGTAATGCGCTAAACCAAGCAATCAAATTTGCTTTAGCTACAACCACTGCAGGGTTATTTATTTCTGGATCTGCTATTGCGGCAGACGAGCAGGAACAAACTAAAGTAAATAAAAACGTTGAGAAAATTGCCGTAGTAGGTACGCGTTCAGCTCCTCGTTCAATAGGTGACTCACCGGTTCCAATCGACATTATTGGCGGCGAAGAGCTTGAAAAGTCAGGTAACACTGACATGCTTGAACTTTTAAAAGGTGCAGTACCATCGTTTAACGTACACCAAAACCCTATCAGTGATGCAGCTTCTCTTGTTCGTCCAGCTAACTTACGTGGTTTACCGTCAGACAGCACATTGGTTCTTTTAAACGGCAAACGTCGTCACCGTGCTTCTGTAATCGCATTTTTAGGCGGTGGTATTAACGATGGCGCGCAAGGCGCAGATATTTCAGTTATTCCAAGCATTGCGATTAAACAAGTAGAAGTACTTCGCGATGGCGCGGCTGCGCAGTATGGTTCTGATGCAATCGCCGGTGTAATGAATTTCCAACTAAAAGACGCTTCAGAAGGTGGTAAATTAGAAATCCGCCATGGTCAATTTTATGAAGGTGATGGCGATACAACACAAGTGTCGGGTAACGTAGGTTTACCGTTTACCGACAATGGTTTTGCTAATTTAAGCTTTCAATATAAAACAGCTGATGCAACAAGCCGTTCAGTTCAACGTGCCGATGCTGCAGCACTTTCAGCTGCCGGAGTGCCTGATGTATCTTCTCTTGCACAAGTATGGGGTGCACCAGAAGTAGATGACGATATTACTATTTTTGGTAATGTGGGTTTAGAGCTAACAAACGACTCTGAATTTTACATGTTTGGTAACTACTCTGAACGTGATGTACGTGGCGGTTTTTATTACCGTAATCCGCAAACTCGTTCTGGTGTTTACTCAAATGATGGTGGCGAAACATTACTTGTTGCCGACACAACACCTGATATGAGTGCTAACTGTCCAACTATCACAATAACAGACGGCAATGTACTAGATGATCCTGCTTACATAAATGGTGTAGCAAACAACCCAGATTGTTTTGCCTTTAATGAGATGCTTCCAGGTGGCTTTACACCTAACTTTGGCGGCAACATTACTGATACTTCTTTAACTATTGGTACTAAAGGTCGATTCACTGGTGGCTTCTTAAAAGATACTTACTATGACTTAAGCGGTACTGTTGGCTTAAATGAATCACGTTACTTTATTTACGACACGGTTAATGCCTCTTTAGGTGCAGATACACCACGAGACTTCAGCCCGGGTAAATACGAACAGCTAGAGAAAAACTTTAACTTTGATTTATCAAAAGGTATCGACTTTGGTTTAGCTTATGATGTAAACATTGCCGGTGGTTTTGAGTGGCATGAAGAAACATTTACTATCGTCTCTGGTGATGAAGCATCTTACACAGCAGGCCCTTTAACAGAACAAGGCTTTGGTATTGGCTCTAACGGCTTTCCTGGTTTTAAACCATCACAAGCGGGTGAATTTTCTCGCCGTAACTATGCAGCATATGTTGATGTTGAAGCACCGTTTACTGAAGACTTTTTAATGGGCGTAGCACTTCGATTTGAAGACTACGACAGCTTTGGCACTACCACTAACTACAAAGTAATGGCTCAATACCATTTAACTGAAGACTTAAACGTGCGTGGTTCTGTAAGCAGTGGTTTCCGTGCACCAACGGTTGGTCAAGCTAACGTAAGTAATGTACAAACAAGTTTAGATGGCGGTGTATTACAAGATTCAGCGCTTCTTCCACCAACAAACCCAATTGCAGTGCAATTAGGTGGTACAGAGCTTGAGCCGGAAGAATCGCAAAGTTATACGCTTGGTGCTGTATACACAATTGGCGAATTATTTTTAACGCTTGATTACTACAACATCCAAGTAGATGACCGTATTAGCCAATCAGATAAAATCAACTTAAGCCAAGCAGACAAAGATACCCTTGCAGCAGCAGGAGTACCTAATGTACAAGGCCTTGCTCAGGTAAGCTTTTTTACAAACGACTTTGACACAACAACACAAGGTATCGATTTAGTTGCAAACTATACAGCTGAATTAATGGGCGGTAGCTCTACATTTAGCCTTGCATATAACTGGAATGATACTGAAGTAACTAAATTTAGTGAAATTACAGGTGCGTTTAAAGTTAAGCGTTTAGAAGAAGATTTACCTAATCATCGTGCAACGTTCACATTGTCTCAACAATGGGAATCAGTTTCTGCATTTGCTCGTGCAAACTACTACGGCGAATACCAAGGTGTTCACGTTGATTATGATGCAACAGCTAAAACAGCAGATGCTGCAGTCACTATTGATGCTGAAGTAACTTACTTCTTAAATGAATCAGTTAGCTTCTCTGTAGGTGCTCAAAACTTATTCGACCAAGATGCTGAAAAACTTGATTTTGCAGATGCAACGGGCATCCCTAATAACAACTGGGGTGGTCAGTTCTACGAAACATCTCCGTTTGGTATTAACGGTGGCTTTTACTACGCTAAAGCAACATATACTTTTTAAACTATTTTCATGAAGAACCAAAGGCGAAATGTTAAAGACATTTCGCCTTTTTAATTTTATAGTTAATAAAAATAATAATGAACAATACCAATTGCATTGAATAAGTGTTCTATTATAGCGCTCAGAAAATAGCGTAATAACAAGGCGAAAACTATGATATATAGTTGCTCTATATGAATAATTTTTAACGCAGTGAGTACGCTATTTAATGCGATAGAATGATTATTTTTTAATAAAATTGGTATAACTATGCTACTTGAAAAAGCCAACCAACTACTGCAACAAAATAAACTCAAAGAAGCCGAGTTCCATTTTAAAGCAATTTTAAATAGTAACCCTGAAAATGGTGAGGCTTTATTTGGCTTAGGCAGAATTGCCTTACGACTAGAACGTTACGACGCTGCTGTATACCTACTCCAAAAAGCCTGTGAGCGCTTGCCTCATATGCTTGAACCATTACATGCCCTTGCTGATGCTTTTAACGGTGTTCATTCGCCAAACGATGCGCTAACGGTGCTTGAATACGCAAAAAAATTAGCAAGTCATAATCCAGAACCTCATTATTACTTAGCACAGCACTATTTAACACATGGCGAGTTAGATAAAGCTCATACAACTTTTGCTCATGCACTCAGCATTGGTGTATACCCTGTAACAGCCTATATTTTATTTGAACTTGTACAATTAGGTCGCTTTGATAAAGAACATAATTATGTAAGTAATTTGCACCACTTATTAACTCAAACTAGTAATTTACGTTTAAAAATGGTGTGTTACTACGCATTAGCAAACAGTTACGATGCACTTGAGGATACCGAGCAAGCATTTAATTATTTTATATTGGCGAATAAATTACAAAAAAAATTAAGTGAATTTAACACTAGAGATTTAATCCCTTTTTACGATGAAATAATAAAATACAACACCGAGGAGTTTATAGCCTCTGCCGATAAAAAATTTACGGGTAATATCACGCCTGTATTTATTATTGGCATGCCTCGTAGTGGCTCTACCCTTGTGGAGCAAATGTTGGCAAGCCATAGTCAGTTTTCGAGCCTAGGAGAGAGCACGAGTATTAGTAATAACGCAGTTGCTTTTATCGAACAAAAAACGGGAGTGACTTACCCGCAATGTTTAGCGCATTTAACGCCGGATTTAATCAAAAAAGCCCGCGAGCTGTATATCACAACATTAAAAACAGCATCGCCCATCAGACCTTTTATAATAAATAAACTGCCGAGTAATTATCAGTCGCTCGGACTTATATATATTCTATTTCCAAATGCTAAATTTATAAATTTAAGTCGTGATTTTAATGCCACCGCATTTTCTATCTTCACTAATTACTTTGCTGAAAACGAGCCTTACTTTTGCTCACTACCTGAGTTTAAGCTTTATCATAAGTTGTATAAAAAACTGATGAGCCATTGGCACTCTTTTAAAGAGATGCCAATTTATGATGTCAGTTACGAAGATTTAGTGAGTAACCCAAAAGAGCAGCTAACGCAGTTACTTGGTTTTTTAAACTGTAGTTTTGAAGAGCGCTGCTTAGCGTTTTATAAACAAAAAACACCGGTAACGACCTTGAGTAAACATGCTATTCGCCAACCTATTAATAATGCCGCAATCGCTAAGTGGGAGCGTTACAAAACACCTCTTCTAAAGTTACTTGATGAGAATTAATTAGGGCCTGTTTATCTTTCGAGGTTAAATTTGCAGTAGGCTGTTTGGTATTTAGGCAAGGCAGAGCCTATGTAGTGTGGTTGTTCCCCATAAATAGGCGATAACGCAGCATAAAGACCAAACATCCACTGCCCTTTGGGTTCTCTCTAAGGACGATTAACTCTTTGTTGCTCGGTTTTTACTTATTCTTACATGGATGTAAGCCAGTAGGGTAACGCAGGAGCAGTTACCGAGCCCACTAGGTTACAAACTTCGCGCCGTGATTAAATCTTCCTTGGATTGAACAAATTTTAATCCTGAAAGGTCAACAGGCCCTTACGGATGTGCTTTAAACCAATTAAGTAAATCTTTAAATTGATCATCACGCGCACTTGGGTGGGTAAGCATATTAATATGATCGTAATCAAAATTATGCCCGTGTTTACGACCGTAAATTTGCATTTGTTGAATGCCTAGCCCCGATTCGTCCATAAATTTTTGAATATCGATTGGTTGCGCTAATGCTTTATCTTTTACCGCAGCAATATGAAGCGTTGGCGGTAAATGCAGGTTGTTTAGCGCTTTTGCATAATCAAAATTATCATCAGAATCTATCCATGGCTTCTTTTTAGCCCATTGCATACTTTGATAATGCGACTTTTGAGTTTCGTTATCGCTGCCCCACTTATAACCTTTAGCATTTAAATAGCCATGTTTTTTAGCAAGTAAAGGCGCCATAAAATACCAAATTAAATTGGCTTGTAATAATTTTTGAGGATGATTATTAAATAAAGAACGCTTAGAGCCAAAATACACACATGCTTTAACGTCGTTAATATATTCTGGAAAACGTGCAAACGCGCTGTTCATCAATACCCCGCCCCAAGAGTGAGCAGCCCAGTAGTCTGGCTTTTTGCCTTCAATCAACTCTATTTGCTTAATAAAGGCAGGGATGTCTTCTAGGATAGACTCAGTTTGTCCATATTCGGACTCGCTCGAAATGATTGGCTTGCTATCACCTCGGCCACGTAAATCAGCCACATAACATCTATACCCATGCTCAGCTAAAAAAGGGGCAAGTCCTTTATTAGAGTGCGTGTAAAAAATCTTACCGTTTTCTATTGCTCCATGCATAAAAAATACGATAGGCCCTTGCTGATCTTCATCGCTAATACGGCGTAAATGAAGTGTTTGCTGATCAGCTACATTAATAATTATTGATTGCTGAGAAATTGCCACAGTTATTCCTTTTTATTATTTTCAACTCATCCTACCAGTAATATTAAATATACCAAAGGAAATGTCTGCACTTTACTCATCAGCATTTGTTACAATCACCACATCATATCTGTTGTTAAAATGAAGCCATGAAAGAAAATAAAGCACGTTCAAAATTACACCCTCGTAACCTACATAAAAATGGGTACGACTTCGATTTATTAACAACAGAGCATCCTGCTCTACTGCCCTTTGTTATAACCACACCTGCAGGGACTAAAAGCATTGATTTTAGTGACAACAAGGCTGTTAAAACACTCAATCAAGCTCTTTTAAAAGCACATTATAATATTGATTTTTGGGATATTCCCGAGCACAACTTATGCCCACCTATACCTGGGCGTGTTGACTACATTCACTACTTGGCCGACCTATTAAGTGATGATAATCAACAACAAATACCTTTAGGTAAGCAAATTAAAGTGCTTGATATTGGCACTGGCGCTAACTTAGTTTATCCGCTTACTGGTACAAGTGAATATAAATGGCATTTTACTGGGACTGATATTGATACAGCCTCGGTGAAAATAGCAAAGCAAATAGCCCAGTTTAATGGTTTAAAAATAACCCTAAAACAACAAAAAAACGCATCACAAATTTTTAAAGGCGTTATAAATCAAAAAGATCTATACCATTTAACGCTCTGTAACCCTCCGTTTCATGCAAGTGAAGAAGAGGCAAGTAAAGGCAGTGAACGTAAATGGAAAAACTTAGGAAAAACACCCAGTAGCACGCTTAATTTTGGTGGTCATAATAATGAATTGTGGTGCGAAGGCGGTGAAGTACAGTTTATCTCTAATATGGTTAAAGAAAGCGAAGACTTTGCAGAGCAAGTACTGTGGTTTACGTCGTTAGTCTCTAAAAAAGATAATATTGCAGCCCTTGAAGAAGTATTAAAAGCTCACCCAATAGCACAGTATAAAATTGTTGATATGGCACAAGGTCAAAAAATTAGCCGCTTTATTGCATGGACCTACTTTGATAAAGACACTCGTGAGCAAATTTGTAGCGAGCTTGATTAATACCAATTTTATTAAAAATAATAAAAAGGATAAGGCAATCATGATAGATTTTCGCTCTGATACAGTTACAAAACCAACAAAAGAAATGCGCGATATTATGTACAACGCACCGGTTGGTGACGATGTATATGGTGATGATGAAAGCGTTAACCAACTAGAAGCCTATGCGTGTAAGCGTTTTAATTTTGAAGCCGCACTTTATTGTAGCTCAGGCACACAAGCCAACTTACTTGCGTTAATGGCGCACTGTGAGCGAGGTGACGAATACATTTGTGGCCAAAATGCTCACAATTATAAGTTTGAAGGTGGTGGCGCAGCTGTTTTAGGGTCTGTGCAACCACAGCCTATTGAAAACGATGCTGATGGCAGTATACCTTTTAGTAAAATAGCGACGGCTATAAAACCAGACGATTGTCATTTTGCAAAAACGCGATTGCTCAGCTTAGAAAATACCATTGGCGGAAAAGTACTCCCGATTGAGTACTTAGCCCAAGCACGTGACTTTGTTAATACGCATAGTTTAGCGCTGCACTTAGACGGCGCACGTGCTTTTAATGCCGCTGTTGAGCTAAAAGTTGATATCACTGAAATTACAAAGCACTTTGACTCAGTTTCTATTTGTTTATCTAAAGGTTTGGGGGCGCCCGTAGGCTCTTTATTATTAGGCTCACCAGCACTTATTAATAAAGCAAGACGATGGAGAAAAGTACTTGGTGGCGGTATGCGCCAAGCCGGAATGCTTGCAGCCGCTGGACAATTTGCACTTGAGCACAATGTAGAGCGCTTAAAAGACGATCATGAAAATGCACGTTATTTGGCTCAACAATTAAGTGAAATCAGTGGCTTTACTGTCGATATGACTAACACCACTAATATGGTTTACGCAACATACAGTAGCAGTATAAATATTAAAGATATTGCTGAAGCGCTTAAACAACAAGGCATATTATTTAGTCCAAGCAAGCAGCTTAGGCTAGTTACGCATTTAGATATAACCCGCGAAGATATTGATACATTTTTAAATGCTTTATCGGCCCATATTTAACGCGGCTTTATAATGTTTGCGGCATACCGAAACATATCGGTCATTGCCGCCAATTTCTACTTGGTTACCATCGGCTATTGCTTCGCCATTTTCATCAGTACGCAGTACATGGTTTGCTTTACGTCCACAGTGGCAAACAGTTTTAAGCTCAACTAACTTATCAGCCCACGCAAGCAAATATTGCGACCCTATAAATAGCTCGCCTCTAAAGTCGTTACGCAGGCCATAACACAATACAGGTATACCGAGTTCATCAACCACATCGGTTAATTGCATTACTTGTTCTTTTGATAAAAATTGGCACTCGTCAACTAACACACAATGGCGTTTTTTATCATTGTTGAGTGATTGAATAAGATCAAAAACATCTTTGCTAGCATCAAATACATGCGCATCTGCTTGCAAGCCAATACGAGACGATACTTTACCCACGCCTTGTCTATCATCAATGGCAGCAGTCAGGATCACAGGTTCCATGCCACGTTCTTTATAATTAAATGCAGATTGTAATAACGTGGTTGATTTACCTGCATTCATTGCAGAGTAGTAAAAGTATAATTGAGCCATTGTGGTGCCATTTTATAAAAAGTGCGCTTATGCTACCTTAATATTAAATTAATACCAATTTACAAACGCGAATTTTATTTTGTCAGGGCCTGTTTATTTAAGTGTTTGTAAGTATTTAATATACACAGGTGCACTTTCAAATTTTGATAACCACTGCCACATTTGCAAGCTTAGAGCATTATTTTCTTCATAGAATTTTTTTGAAAATACAAGGTAACCATGGCTGGTTTCGTAAGGGGGATAAATAGGTTTAACATTATTACCCTCATACGGATAACTCGACACTTTTAAGCCATCTACTTGGCATAGATCAACGCTCGCCTGCACTCCCCCCTTATCTAGCAACTCAAAAGCTTTGCTTTTAGAAAACGTATTATGAATAAAAAATGGTTCTTCTTTTAACGCGCTATTTAGCCCATAACCATTAGGAATAGCTATCGTAAATGCTTTATTTTGAAATACTTCACGAGTCTCCCATTCCTTATGAAATTTATAACGCCCTATAAGGCAGCTGCCAAATTCACTTACTGCGTAGTCATCTTGTAACTTACCTTGCTCATCAACAGGGTAAACAGCAACGTTTTCTCGCCCTTTGCGGTAACTTGCAATAACAGCATTAACTCGATGAAATTCTAAATCGTTTAAGCATCTACGCCATGGCTTTCTAACAAATGATATTGCTACATTGGGCAATGCTAAATCAAGTTGTTGAAGTATTTCGATTGATGCACCAGGTTTATCTGTTGGTATATTTTGGCCATCACCTAAAAACATGGGTGCTATATTTTTGTCTTCGTAACAAAACACGAGACTTTGCGGCTTGCTAAACGCAGTAGCGGTAAACATTAAACTGGCAATAAAAAAGTAAACTAAGCTATTAATACGCATAATAATTTTTATTAGTTGATTATTTAAATTATAGGTTGAGTTAAGCAGACTGGCTATATTTTATCAATTAATTTACATTAATCCTTCGTGCTTCAGCAACCACAGTTTCCTATCAAGCCCACCAGCATAGCCCGTTAACTTTGCATTTGCGCCAATAATTCGGTGGCACGGTACAATAATACTAATCGGATTTTTACCATTAGCAGCGCCTACTGCCCTCACTGCTTTTGGGTTATTGAGTTGGTTAGCAATATAGCCGTATGTTTGCGATTGTCCAAAAGGTACTGTTAATAGTGCTTGCCATACACTTTGCTGAAATACCGTACCGCTTGTATCAAGTGGTACATCAAACATAGTGCGTTTTTTTGCAAAGTACTCATTTAACTGCGCAGCGCAAATAAGCACCGCCTTGTTAGTAACTTGCTCAAATGGCGTATGAGGGTGCTCAACTGGAGGATAAAAACCAACGTAACTCACACCTTTATCAGTCGCTTGAATAATTATGTCGTCTATAGGGCTCGAAATTGATGTTTGAATGATCATTATAATTGCTGCCAAAGTTGAAACGTTAAGTAAGAGCGAAAAGGAGCGCAATTAGCAGGCTCAAACGGATTTGCCGCTGCTTGTGCTTTTTTAACACCTAAATCACCATCAAGTAATATATCGGGTTGGCTTTGTCCTCGCAGCTTTGCATAATTTACTGTCCAAGGGCCAATTCCTTTTAAACTAAGCCATTCGTCTAAATCGTCATTTTCAGGATTTAGCGCACAAAACTGGGCTAAGTTGTGTAGCGCATTTTTGCGTGCTTGTGGCATTTTAAAAAATGCAAAATCACTATTAGCAACAATTTTAGCCGTAGGAAAATAAACGGCATCGCCCTCTTTTTCGCCTAATTCATCAACTAACTTTGTTACTAAATTATGCGCTGCAGTAACACTCACTTGTTGCCCAAGTACCGCTCTTATACCGGCTTCAAAACTTGACCAAATCCCCGGAAGTCTGAGCCCTTCGCACACTGTAAACGCATTGTTTATATTGGCGCTTAAATGCATTTGAATTAAATTAATATCGGCATCTAAATCAAGCACACGGCGTATATTATTTATAACAGGTTGTAAGTACGCCGTATTGTCTATATTGATAGATACACTAAAGTGGTTTTTACTCGCTATAAATTCTGCGGTAAAACTTCCTTTATATTTATCACTTGCAAAAGTACGCCCGTAGCTCGTTTGTGTTATCCACTCCATTGGTTTTATCAAGCGCCTTTGTAAAAAGCCCTGCAAAGCAGGCCAATTATAAGGCGGCCTAAATGGCAGGGTTAAAATGAGTGTTGACGTTGGCTTTTTATCGCCACTGCGCAGCTTCGAGGGAGCTATATTTAACTGCTGTAAAAATGCATCATTAAAGCGCCTAATGCTTTTAAAGCCTGCGGAAAACGCTATTTCGGTAAGGGGTAAATGTGTTTCTTGAATCAGTTTTTTAGCAAAGTGGCATTGGTTAAATAATCGATATTGCGTAATCGACACGCCAAAATACTGCTTAAACAACTGCCTTAAATAACGACTACTTACGCCTAAACGAGCTGCTAATTTTTCGCAGTCGTGCTCGTCATTTTGATCTATTAACTGTTTTGCTCTAAGTGCCGTCGTTTTTGTACCCTGCCATGCTGCGCTGCCTGGGGCACTATCGGGCCTGCAACGAATACAGGGCCTAAAACCATCTTGCGCCGCGTTATGGGCAAACTGATAATAAGCAACGTTTTTTTCGTGAGCCGTTGGTGCAGGGCAAATTGGTCTGCAATAAATACCGGTACTTTTTACCGCTACGTAAAAAAGCCCGTCAAAACGAGGATCGCGACTCTGACGTGCTTTTTGCCAATGTGAAGTGTACATAAACGGCTCTATAAATTAATCTAATAGAGCCTAGCTTATAGAAAATAAACTGTATTACTAGCCATATTCGGCACTCAACTTATTGCGGCTAGGTAGCGTTTTTCAACTTCAGTCCAATTAATTACATTATAAAAAGCAGCAATATAGTCAGGACGCTTATTTTGATACTTCAAATAGTAGGCATGCTCCCATACATCAAGTCCCAAAATAGGGGTATTTCCCTGCATTAAAGGGCAATCTTGATTAGCACTATTTTCTACAATCAACTTTTTATCTGGGGTCACACATAGCCACGCCCAACCACTGCCAAATTGACTAATTGCAGCAGCAGTAAATTGATCTTTAAACTTATCAAAACTGCCAAACTGTTCATTTATTGCCTGAGCTACACTACCTTCAGGTTCCCCTCCTCCTTCTGGGCTCATTACTTGCCAAAATAAGCTGTGATTAAAATGCCCTCCTACATGCTCTTGTACTGCTTTTTGTAAATTACTAGGCAGGCTGTTTATTCCCTTAAGTAATTTTTCAGCATTTGCGGTTGCATAAACAGTATCTGCTAAAGCAGCATTGGCTTTATTGATATACGTTTGATGATGCAATGTGTGGTGAATATGCATTGTTTTACCATCAATATGAGGCTCAAGCGCATCGTACTCATAGTTAAGTGCAGGCAAAGTAAAAGCCATAAATACTCCTTTTTCTTTTAAATTAGTGCAGTTGATTGTTTGTAGTGCTCTCTGAGCATAAGCAAAAATTCACTTGCTCTATTAGCTCAGGTAAAAAATGATAGCGTCTTGCAAATGATACAAGTTCAGAGGACGTTTTAGTGTAATGATGCTTACTCACTTTTTGTATATCGTAATGAGTATGCTTAATTAGCGAACAGAGTGTTAAGTGTACTTCGCATAGCCATTTGCATGCATTTTCAGGCTGTTGCATAGCTATATAGGTATCAGCTAAATTATGCGACGCAACAACAAGTGCGGGTATGCAATGCTCAATAGCATGGATGACATTGTTATTAATCTGAGCATATAAAAACTGCTGAAGAAGATGATCTGCAAGTGTTTTAGCTAATAAGTATTTATCGCGGGCTTCGAGAAGTGCACCTTGTTCAAATGCATAATTACCTTGCATTATATTCGACTGCCAAGGGCTTAATGCTTGATCAAGACAAAGTAAATCTGAGTGGGATTGTTTTTGGTTTGAGATCATATAATCATCTGCACGTTTATTTATGGGCGTGTAGTTAACTTACACACCCACAAACCTAAATGCAAATGATTTTCATTAACTATTTAGCAAAGTCTAGTAATTCCTGCCCTGTTAAGCGATATATAATCCATTCGTTTTGAGGCTTTGCACCAATGCTATTGTAAAAATCGATAGCGGGTTTATTCCAATCAAGCACTACCCATTCAAAACGACCACAGTCATTACTAATCGCCTTATTAGCTAAGTGCTTCATAATGGCTTTACCTGCACCATTGCCACGGCTATCTGGGCTTACGTATAAATCTTCAAGGTATAGGCCATTTTTACCTAACCATGTAGAGTAATTATAAAAATAGACCGCAAAACCAATTGGCTCATCACCTTCTAAACAAATTATGCTGTGCGCAGTAGCACCGTCGCTAAACAGCGTATCTAAAATAGCCTGTTCGTCTGTTTTAACTGCATCCGGTTCTTTTTCATATATGGCAAGTTCGGTAATAAAGTGCAAAATTGTTTTCGCATCACTTGGTTTTGCATCACGTATTATAACGGGTTGGCTCATTTTATTTTTACCTTAAATATACTGCTCTAATTTATCTTTTAAAATATCTAATTGAATCGGTTTGCTCAAGTAGTCATCCATTCCAGCGGTTATACAACGCTCTTTATCAGAGTCCATTGCATTAGCCGTAATAGCAATGATCCTAATGTTTTTGTGTTGTATACCCGCCATACCTTTACGGATAGCTGCAGTTGTAGCAAAGCCATCCATAACAGGCATCTGGCAATCCATAAGAACGAGCTTAAAGAAACCAGAATCGTGAGACTCTAATATATCTATCGCTAATTGACCATTTTCGGCAATTGTAACGTCACAATTAAGCTTTTTGAGCATTAATGTAGCCACTTGTCGATTAATTGGATTATCTTCTACAAGTAATATTTGGGTAGGTTCCTGCACCTTTTCTTTTTTAAGAGAGGAAATATAGCCTGAAGTAACAAGTGGGAGTGTCTCATCTGAATCATTACTTGTTATGACTGACAGTGCAGAAATTAAATCGGCAGTGGTTACAGGTTTGGGGAAATATGCCTGAAAGCCTGCATTAGAATAGCGCTGCGCACCTTCCATACCAGCAATACTGGTCATCATTACAAGTGGCATTGATTTATAATGTTCATGTGCTTTTAGTGCTTTACACAGCTCTATACCATCCATTTCTGGCATTTGCATATCAAGCACTGCAATGTCATACATGCAATTGTTACTTTTATACTGCTGCGCGCACATATCAAGAGCTTCGCGTGCGTCACATGCAAGCGCAACTTTAGCACCCCAGTGCTCAAGCTGCTGTGAAATTACAATTCGATTTGTCTCGTTATCATCAACAACCAAAACGGTTAGCTCTTCCATATTAATATTAGGAATATAGCGCTCTTTTTGATCTCCCGGAGTCAGCATTATAGAGGCAGTAAAGGTGCTTCCTTTACCTGCTTCGCTAGTGAGAGAGATAGCCCCCCCCATTAGTTCACAAAGCTGCTTACAAATAGCCAGCCCTAAGCCACTGCCTCCATATTCACGCGTTGTTGATGCATCGACTTGAGAGAAAGGGGTAAATAATTGCTCTTGTTTTTCTAAACTTATTCCTATGCCTGAGTCCTTTATACTTACAACAAACTCTAAACCTTGAGCTACTTTATTAATTTTCGCGCTTACAACAACCTCGCCTTGACTCGTAAACTTAACGGCGTTGCTCAATAAATTAGTAATAACTTGGCGAATGCGCCCTGGATCGCCGCATAACTGCGAAGGCTCTAGCGCTACCAGATCCAAAATAATTTCAATACCTTTGTCTTGAGCTGTAAATGCTTGTGCGGCAGCAACTTCACCAATTAAATCACGTCCATTAAAGTTAATTTCTTCAAGCTCGATTTTACCTGCTTCAGCTTTAGAGAAATCTAAAATATCATTAATTACACCCAATAAAGAATGTGCACTTTTTTTGGCTATATCTACTTTTGTTTCTATTGGTTTAGATAGCGACTCTAATTGAACAAGCTCTAGCATACCGAGTACGCCATTCATCGGCGTTCTAATTTCATGGCTCATGGTTGCTAAAAATTGGCTCTTAGCAATGGCTGCATCTTCAGCTTTCACGAGTGCTACTTTTAGCTCCTCACTAATTACTTTTCGTTTTTGAGAAACTAAAGTGCTTCCCACTAAAGTAGCTAATGAGCGAAGATACGTTTCTTCACTTTGCGTCCAGTTGTGATGCTCGCCTACTGTTTCAGCGCACAAAATACCTAAATTACCATCGCCTGTTGCAATTACAGCATCAAGCATCGATTTAATATTTAGTGGTGTTACATATGCTTCAATAAAATCAACAGTTGCTGAGTGAGTATAAACATCATCAATAGCCACTAAATTATGTTTATAAATAGCATTAAAATAAGCTGGGTAGTCTTTAGCAGTTAAAATAGCGTCGGTATCTACAAACCCTTGACCATTTATATATAAGCAATGACACGTCATCACATCTCGTTTTTCGTTAAAGATCCATATCGAAGCTCGTGTAACATTTAGCACTTCACACATAGATTTAACGGCTAGCTTTTTAACCTGTTCTACATCACTATTTTGCACCTCAGGTGCGACTGTAAGCGCGGCTAAATTTTTGTTATAACGATTTGCTTTTTCGCTCTCAAGTTCAAGTCGTTTATGTGCATCAATACTTTGAAATGAACCAAACACACGTACACATTTACCGTCTTTAAGCTCAGCTTGGCCCATCGATTTAACCCAACGCTCTTGCCCAGAATAGGTCAAAATAATAAGCTCTACACTCCAGCTTTCACCTAAAGTCACTGCGCACTCAAATAAGGTACTTATAGTATCTCGGTGTATGCCTGGTTTATAAAAGTTAATAGCGGTATCTATGCTCGGTTCAAAGTCCTCTGGTACTTCGTGAATAACTTTAACTTCATCAGACCAATAAAGTGTATGCGCATCTAAGTCCATCTCCCATGCGCCAATCTGCCCTTGCTTACTCATTGATTCAAGTAGGCTTTGCTGACGATTTATTTTTAACTGTGTATTGTAACGCTCTGTAATATCAAAAATAAATCCATCTAAATACAATATGCTGCCATCATCTGCGTAAATGGCTTGGCCTTTTTCATTTACCCAATGTAAGGAGCCATCGCGGGCTGTAATCCTATACTCAACAGACCATGACTGCTTAGCGCTAACACAACGTAGAATTTCATCTTTTATTTTTTTAGAATCGTCTTCGCATATCAAATCAAAAAAGCTGGGGGGTTCATCATGTATCAACTCATCAGGTGAATAACCTGTTATTCCACTCGCTTGCTCGCTCATATAAAGCATGCTTAATTTATTATCAAACTTACATCGATAAATAATGCCAGGGATATTTGATACCAAAGATGCAAACCTATCGCGGCTTCCTTGTAGCTCAAGCTCTGTAGATTTTCGTTCTGATATATCTAAATGCGTACCTATCATACGTTTTGGAGAGCCATCGGTATTCCACTCAACTACTTTTGCAGTATCGAGTACCCAAATCCAATGTCCATTTTTATGCTTCATGCGGGCTTCACTAACAAAATAGTCAGTCTCACCGGCAAAGTGCTCTTGAAGTTTTTTATTTGATATCACTAAGTCGTCTGGGTGAGCATATGTATACCAAGTATCTATAGTACAAGGCTCAATCTCACTGAGTTTGTAACCTATTATCTCGGCCCAGCGGTTATTAAACGTCACTTTATTCGTATCAATATACCAACCCCAAATACCCACGGCTGTTGAGTCTATCACTAACTGTAACTGTGTTTTGTGTTGCTCAAGCTCTAGCTCTTGTACTTTCAGGGCTGTAATGTCATTACGAATAGCAATATAGTTTTGCGGTTTTCCATTTTCATCTAAAAATGGTGCAATCGTCGTATCTACCCAATATATGCCACCATGCTTAGCTTTATTGCATATTTGCCCGTTCCATATATCACCACGTTTAAGCGTTTTATACATATTTTTAAAAAATGCTTTTTCGTGTTTTCCTGAATTTAAAAGGCGATGGTTTTGACCTATTAATTCGTGTTCATCGTAGCCACTAATCTCACAAAATTTCTTATTTACAAAAGTGATGGTGCCATGCAAATCAGTTACAGCAACAATAGCGTGTTCATCTAATGCACTTTTTTGCTCGGCTAATTGTTTTAATGCAATTTGAAGTGCAGAGCGTTGCTTTTGTAATATACTGTGTTGCTCTTCTTTTACGGCTACTAAATTACGTAAACCCAATGAAAGCTGGTTAAACTCAATACTGTCGTTTATTACAGGGACTTTTACCTTATCTCCTTTTGTAATACTTTCAACAATTTTAGCTAAGTTAATTAAAGGTCTAGAAAGTCGACGCCCAAACCACCACGATGACGTTAATATAAGCAGCAATGCCCCCGCATTTGTTAATAAAGCAAGCTGTTTATAAAAATTAGCACCTTGTAGTGCAACTTCTTTTGGTTTTGTTACAAGTAATTGCCATCCAGATTCATTTAAAAACTCTAGAGAATCAATATACCCGTATAAAGTCTCTTCATTTTTATTACTGTAAGAAAAAACACGTTGCGTTGGGGAGCCGTTTTGAGAGAAAAATAGTGGTTGAGAATCTTCTGAATTATTATTTTTTTGAATTTTATTATTATGCATAACATAAAATGTTATGTCTTTATTTGCAGCGTGTATTTTACTTAGATTATTTAATAAGCCGTTTAAATTTATATCTGCGAGCAATATGGCTTGTAGCTTATTTTCGGTATTTACTAACGGTAAGCCAATAATATGATACTCACGCCCTGAGACTGTCATTGACTGAAATTGGATTTTACCTGTATTTTTAATACCAGAGAGTATGTTATTAAAACGTTGATCTTTAATAATATTAAAAAAGGGTGATGAAGGTAGTGATTTAACGAGGTTTACATCAATAAGTTCTACATTATTAACAAAGTCGTACTGCTCAACAAATTGCGCTATTAATTGTTGTTTTTTAGTCGGGCTAATATCAAACTGCGCCCTAAGCAAATATAGATCCTTAACATGCTCTGCAAACCAAATATCAGCAAATTGCTTACCTATATTATTAAGCTCGTTTAGTTCAGCGTCTGCATTTTGCTTAAGCGTGCTATTTACATGTCCAAGGCTAAACCAAGTAAGTATACATAGTGGCCCTAAGGCTATAATTATAAAGGTTATAATTAACTTACTTCGAACAGACTGTCCTTTACCTGTTAATTCATCAAAGTTTAAACCTTTGTGCATGCTTAATATCCAGCAACTTATAATCATTTAATATTACTTACATTAATGCACTAAATATATAAAGACGCAAGTTTTGAGCGGTAAACTCCTTAAAAAATGGGTGTTTAGCGTTACAATATTAAATTCACACTTTTTAAAATATACGCCTTTATTACTAACTTATAATTAGATTTATTGACGCTACCACATCTGTAGCGGTTTTAAACCAGCCATGATATAAGCAATATTCAATTAATACATTTGAGGTCATTATGGCGCACGATCACTCACATAGTCATGTAGACGAAAACCAGAGCGATAAACAGCTAACCGTCGCTGTGGTTATTAATGTATTGCTAACCGTAGCCCAAGTTATTGGCGGGGTATTTTCGGGCAGTTTGTCACTTATAGCCGATGCACTTCATAATTTAAGTGATGCTGCCGCTATATTTATCGCGCTCGTTGCACGTAAAATTGGTAATAAACCTGCTGACACCACTCATCATTTTGGCTATAAACGCGCTGAAATACTTGCCACACTTTTTAATAGCGGTACATTGATATTAATTGGTGTGTATTTAATTTTTGAAGCCATTTCGAGCTATTTAAACCCTCAACCAATTAATGGCTGGATAGTTGTGTGGGTGGCAGCAATAGCATTGATTATTGATTTAGCAACCGCATATTTAACCTACCGAGCTGGCGCAAATCACAGTATAAATATAAAAGCGGCCTTTATTCATAACGTATCAGATGCAATGGCATCTATTGTTGTTATTATTGCGGGCACCTTAATTATTTTATACCAGTGGTATATCGTTGACTTAATTGCCACTGTGCTTATTTCTCTTTATGTAATTTATCATGGCATTTTACTATTAAAGCAAAGCTGCAAAATTTTAATGCAAGCAGCGCCTAGCAATATTGATACAGATGCAATATCACGTGCTATTAGTAATGAATTTAATATCGAATCGGTAGTTAGTATTAAGCTTTGGCAACTAGATGATAAAGAAAATTATTGTGAGCTTATTATTGGCACCCAGCACTTAATTAATTTGCCAGCAGTAAAAAGCTTTTTACACGACAATTTTAATATTGAAAATTGCATAATAGAAATCCGACCAATCGCAAATTAAAGCCCAATTTAATGCTCTTAATAACAAGCTAAACCAAATACATAACTATTTAATTGAAAACAGCTCGTATTATCATTTACAATATTGTCATTAACTCATAATGAGATACCGTTTTTGAAACTTTGGTTACGTAGAATTCATTTAGGCCTTGCCCTAATTAGCGGACTATTTTTATTAATAGTGAGCCTAACCGGTGCTGTTATGATTTATGCAAAAGACATACAGCACCTAATAGAGCCTGAGAAATGGCAAGTAACACCCCAAAAAAACTTAATGCATTACGATGAACTTATACAAAATGTACAAGCTCAAACTAAGCAAAAAATCACCTTTTTTATGCCCGAACAAGCGCCAAACGCAGCATGGCAATTTCGGTTAGCCAATAAACACTACGCCAGTGTTAACCCTTACTCAGGGAGTGTACTAAACATCTATGAATCAACCGATACGATTTATGGGTTTGCTATGGGATTACATCGTTGGCTGTTGTTTGAAAACAGTAAAGGTGAGAAAACCTTTCGAAATTGGATGTCGGTGTGTGCATTGCTACTTTTAATAAATGTATTACTGGGCTTTTACTTATGGGTAAAGCCCAAAAACAGAGTTAAACGTTTAGCTATAAAACCAAAAGCCAAATTTAGAGTGCTCATGTATCAATTACATACAGTGCTTGGTGTTTACTTTTTTATACCGCTTATGCTGATTGCATTTACTGGTATGGCATTTAACTGGAAAACACAAACTCAATCTGTATTAGAATTTGTGACGTTTAATAAAGTAGAACAAAGACCTAAAGCACCAAAAGTAATAACCCCTTCTCAAGCTACTTTAAACTACAATGAAGCAATTAAAAATGCAGAGAACGTATTTCCAGACGGTAAATTATATAGAGTTTACTTACCTAAAAAGGATGACGAAGCAATTGCACTGAGAATGCAAAACCCTGGCGAAAGCCACGCTTACAGCTGGGTTTGGACTAACCCATTTACGGGTAAAGTATTAAACTCATTTGACGCCAGTAAAACAAACTTCACAACACAAGCATGGAACTTCAAATATAAGTTTCACATTGGTGATTTTGCAGGTCCTATCGTGCAGTTTTTATGGTTATTAATAGCCCTTTCACTCGCATTTTTTATTGTAAGCGGTGTGTATTTCTGGTTAAAACGCCATAAATGGAAATAAATCTCATTAACACTTGTGTCATTAGTTGATAATGATTACCATTACGTAAATTGTTATCAACTAAGACACCCCATGTTAAAAACTTCGCTTTGCCTTATCGCTGTTGCAATAAGTACTAACACGTTAGCAAATGAAAATAATAAAAATGAATACAATTCTGATCAATTTGAGCATGTCATTGTTTCAGGCAGCCGTATATCAGAAAGCATTGACGAAGTACCAGCCTCGATCACCGTTATTAATCAGCAACAAATACAACAGCATTTAAAAGTAAGCTCAGAATTGGGAAGTTTACTCGCGAAAATGGTTCCTGGCCTTGCCCCAGATACAGGCAGTTCAAGTAATTCAGGACAAACACTACGCGGCCGTGCGCCATTAATAATGATTGATGGCGTACCGCAATCAACCCCTCTTCGTAATGGTTCTTTAGGCGTAAAAACGTTAGACGCCAGCGCAATAGCGCGCATTGAAGTCATAAAAGGCGCAACGTCTATTTATGGTAATGGTGCCTCAGGTGGCATTATTAACTACATAACAAAACAAGCGCGTAGTGATGGTAAACCGGAAGGCGAAATAAGTATTTCAAGCCGCTTTAGCGCTGTTAAATTAGCAGAAAGTGGTGGCGGTAGAGTATCAGCCGCAGTAAACGGTAAGCTCAACCAACTAAGCTACCTGTTAACGGCAAGCTATGAAGAAAACGGCGTACAACGCGATGCACAGGGCGATATTTTAGGCTTGCAATATGGTTTATCAGACTCTGAAACTCAAAACTATTTTACCAAACTAACTTATGATTTTGACGACGAAAAGCAACTGCAGTTCAGCTATAACTTTTACAGCTCACAGCAAAAAACTGATTTAGGCGATGTTACTGGCGATGGCAATATAGGGGAAAAAACATACGCTATACACGTCCCATTAGCGCTTCAAAAACAAGGTAAACCGCAAGGCCCAGAAGGCAACAAAAATATAACCCTAAAATATGTTGATTACGCGTTGTTTGAAAACACACAAATGACCCTCGATCTGTATAAACAAAATATAGAAAACGTATTCTTTTTCTCAACCGCTTTAGCCAATCTTGATGAAGGTTATAGCGGTGGTCAATCGGTTATTAAATCAGACAAGCAAGGTGCAAGAGCTACATTTAATAGCCAGTTTGATTTTGAAAACCTAACAGCCACTCTAATCTACGGTATTGATGCCTTAAATGATAAAACATCGCAACCTTTAGTAGATGGCCGTGTGTGGGTGCCCGAAATGGACATGGAAAGTGTGGCTGGCTTTTTACAAACTAAATGGGTAATAAACGACGATATTATTGTAAAAGCGGGTGTAAGAAACGAAAGCATTGATTTGAGTGTAAGTGACTACCAAACGCTAAAACTTTGCAAAACCGTATCTCAATGTTCAGTACCATTAAATGTGCGTGGTGATACCATAAACTATGACGCTACAACGTATAATGCAGGCATAAAATACAATTTAACAGATGCATTCAGCCCATTTTTTAGTTATTCACAGGGCTCTGATATTTCTGATATTGGTCGCCTACTTCGCGCTGCAACCGTTGACGATATTGCACTTGTTCAAACACAAGCCTCAATAATCGACAATTACGAAATTGGTTTTACCTCACAGTTTGAAAACGTACGTTTTGAATTTGCTCTTTACAGAAGTACCTCAGAGCTTGGTACAAGTAATGAGTATAATGAAGTAACAGGTGTTTACGAACCCGTACGTGCACCACAAGAAATATGGGGTTACGAAGGGTTAGTTAATTATACTATTAACCAAGACCTTAAATTAAGCGCCACATATAGTTACGTAGAAGGAAAAAACACCGAAGCTGATGACTACCTAGGCGCAAGCCAAATTAGCCCACCGAAAGCCACTGCTAATTTAACGTGGCAAACAAATGACGAGCTATCGCTTGCAATGAGCTTTTTATATGTAGGCGACAGAAAGCGTTTTGATAAAAATGCGCAAGGCCAATACTCTGGCGATCAGGGCCCTGTTAGCAGCTACAACACATTCAACTTAAGTGGCCAATACAATGTTAACGCCAGGTGGAGTGGGTATTTTGGAATAGAAAACCTATTTAATAGTGATTACTACCCTGCCCGCGCACAGGCTTACACCTACGGTGGATATAACATTAAAGGATTAGGCACAACCGCAACGCTGGGTGCTAAATACCAGTTTTAATTAGTGATAGACTCAATAAATAGGCATCAGCATGCCTATTTATTTAAAAAGATAATATGAAAAGCAGTATCTCTACTTATTGTTTATAAATACCTCTAGTAATCATTCTCAGATACTAATACAAATAAAAAACTGTCCATAAACCAAGCAGTAACGCAAACTTAAATAAGAATCAAAACCAATAGTAACGCAATGATTTTTATAGAGAAAACTTGCAATATAGGCTATATGTACTACACTGCATACAATTGAAATAGTTGAGGCGATTTATCATGAAAGGTAATCAAAAAGTAATCGATGCGTTTAATACATTGTTAGCTAACGAATTAGCAGCAATCGATCAGTATTTTATACACTCGCGCATGTATGACGACTGGGGTTTAAACAAACTATACGAGCGCCTTAACCACGAAATGGAAGAAGAAAAAGATCACGCAGACTGGCTTATTAAGCGCATCTTGTTTTTAGAAGGTGTACCAAATATGACTAAGCGCCGTGATTTACTTATCGGTAACGATGTAAAAAGCATGATGCAAAACGATTTAACACTAGAGCTTGAAGTAGTTGCGTGTGTTAAAGACGTAATCGCAATATGTGAAGAACAACAAGATTATCAATCTCGTAGCATTTTAGAAAAGCTGTTATTTGATACCGAAGAAGATCATGTTTACTGGTTAGAGCAACAACTTGGTCTAATTGATAAAATTGGTTCTGAAAATTATCATCAAGCACAAATGGCTTAGTAGGAGCATATTATGAAAGGCGATAAAGACGTTATTGCAGCGCTTAATAAAGTACTCGCTAATGAGCTTGTTGGTATTAACCAATACTTTTTACATGCACGTATGTTTAAAGATTTTGGCTTTACACAGCTTGATAAAGCAGACTACAAAGTATCAATTCAAAAAATGAAAAACGCTGATCGTTTAATTGAACGTATTTTGTTTTTAGAAGGCTTACCAAATCTTCAAGACCTAGGCCGATTACGTATTGGTGAAAACAGCGAAGAAATGATTGCTGCTAACATGAGTTTTGAACTCGATACTATTGACGAGTTACGAAGCGCCGTTAAACTGGCTGAAAGTAAAAAAGATTACATTACCCGTGAAGCCCTTGATCACATTTTAAATGAACAAGAAGAGCAAATTGATTGGTTAGAAACCCAACAATTACTTATTAAAAATACGGGTATCAAAAACTACTTACAGTCTCAACTGTAAATAGTAACAAGCATAAAAAAAGCAGCTAAAAAGCTGCTTTTTTTATATCTAAATTTTATATGTAATTAAGCAACTTGATCCGTTACATCCGCAATTTGAATAAGTCTGCGATTAAGGATCTTTTTAGTACAACCACAACACTTACCGCATTGGCTGCCTACTTTAAGCTCTTTGGTTAATTCACGCATGGTCGTTGCACCATCGTCAATTGTTTGCTCAATTTTTTTATCAGTCACACCGTGACAAAGACAAATATACATCAATACAAACCGTGTTAATTACATTCAATAGGTGCATACTAATCTAAACGACAATTGTTATCAATAGCCTCCTCACTAATAAATATAAATTATTTATTAGAATATGGTATTTGTTCTCTTAACTATATTTACCTAAAAGTAAAGTTATGGAATAATGGCCGCCTCTTAGGGGAGTAGCCCGCTCAGTAATGAGTAAACTTATCAACATAATTGCACCTCATGTGCATGGTAAGTTTGTAATGTTGTAGCAAGCGTTATCGGCGAGACCTAGGTAGACACTATCCTCATGGCGGGAGATAGTTGTTTGCCTTGGTTTAGTATTCCCGCCTGTAAGAATCAATAATGGAAGTTTTTTTAACCTCAACCGTCACTGTTACACTTGCCGAAATTGGCGATAAAACCCAGCTTTTATCACTCCTGTTAGCTGCCCGTTTTCGTAATAAAAGCGCACTTATTCTTGGTATTTTAGCCGCAACTTTACTCAATCATGGCCTATCAGCGTGGTTTGGGCAGTGGTTAAGTAATAGTTTTTCTTCTGAATATTTACCTTGGCTTGTAAACATCAGCTTTATTATTGTTGGCCTTTGGCTATTAGTTCCAGACAAAGACGAAGATGTAAGTAATAAATACGATAGCTACGGGGCTTTTTTAGTCGCTTTTGTATTATTTTTTATTGCAGAAATTGGTGATAAAACACAAATAGCGACAGTGTTGCTAGGCGCACAATATCAGTCTGTGTTTTGGGTAACGGTAGGAACCACTTTAGGTATGCTAATTGCTAACGTGCCTGTTATATATGCTGGTAATGCATTACTAAAAAGAATATCTCTAAACACCGTACGTGCTATTGCTGCTTGTGTGTTTGTGTCATTAGGTATTTATGGCTTAGTTACAATTTAATCAATATTAAAGCTCGAACCTGTTAATTCAAGTGCGAGCTTTAATTTTTTCTGCACGTTATTTATGCATTGTTTACACAGTAACACCCCTTGGTTTGCGTAATTAAAAGGTTGGAATTAAAACCTGCAGCTAAATTAGTGACCGCAGTTTCAACAAAGCCACTTCCTTGGGCACACGCTAATCCTTCAGAGAGCGGACCGGCATAAACAAACTCACCGTTTTTATTAATAATAACGGCGGCAGGCGTTGCCGGAATAACGTGTTTAAGCTTTGGTGTTAATTCAACTTGTACAACCTTCATAGCTTTATTGGCAGCAAAAGAGCTTAACGATGAAATATGTGGTTTAGCCTGTATGGTGCACCCGCAATTTTTTTCAGTTATAAGCACTAACGACGCTTCATTAGTGTCAACCCAGTCCAATTGCTTTTTAAAGTTATTAAACCAGTGCTTTTGCAATAAAACTTTTGAGCTATCAAACGGTTTAAGTTGCTCTAACTGAAAATAAACTAAACCTGCAACAACACAAACAAGCCATATAGCTATAAGCGAAAATACAAAAGAGTTAGATTTATTTAAACTTGGCAATGCTTTGCTCTAATACATCAATACTTACATCGATTAACTGCACCTTAGCGGTTAACTGCTGCACTATTTGCGTATCTTGGTACTGATTTTGGCGCATAGTATCAGTACTGCTTGCTATTAACTCGGTATTACCTGCCTGCTCCGCTACAACTTGTGCAACTGAGTCAGAGCTTGAAGATACTGCGGCTATTTGCTCGCTCATTGCTGAAATATTTTCTTTCATTGCAGCACTAATACTTGTTAAATCAACTACAAAACTCACACACTGACTCATTGATTGCGTTGACGTTTTACTATTATTAACAAGATCTTTTAATGTAAGACTAATTTTATCTGTTGTTGCTTTACTGTGGTTAGCCAAAGATCTTACCTCATCAGCAACAACAGCAAAACCTCGACCGTGTTCGCCTGCGCGGGCAGCTTCAATAGCTGCATTTAAAGCAAGTAGGT
Organism: Pseudoalteromonas sp. Z1A2; assembly: GCF_011378755.1. Classification (NCBI taxonomy): domain Bacteria; kingdom Pseudomonadati; phylum Pseudomonadota; class Gammaproteobacteria; order Alteromonadales; family Pseudoalteromonadaceae; genus Pseudoalteromonas; species Pseudoalteromonas sp. Z1A2. Next base: position 132,832 of record NZ_WTKX01000001.1, read on the forward strand.
TTGTTTGCTCAGCAATGCCTGATATTTCATTAAGAAGCCCTGAAATAACATCGCCAGCTGCCACTAAGTGATTTATTTTTTCTTCGGTATGATTAAGCAGTGTTAACAACTCTCTACTTTTAGCGTCTGTTTGAAGCACTTCTTTTAATGCATCACCTGCAGATTGTGTAATATGGTCAACTTGGCGCTTAAGCACCTCACTTTCTTCTTCTACAAGTTTAAAGCCATTGGCAACTTGAGCGCCAGAATTAGCAATATCATCGGTTTGTTGTGTGCGTTGAACCGCACCACTCGCTAACTGATCGTGTACATCAATAAGCTCTTGTGAGTTTTTTTGCAATGATTCTGATTGTGTTTGTACCTGTTTAATAACATCAGATAAGTAATCTAGTAATGTGTTAAATCCTGCTACAGCTTCGCTTTTAGTGTCATCCGCGCGAAGAGAGAGTTTAATGTTTTCAGGATCTTTCATTATTTGTTCTGTCGCATAACTTAAAGATAAGCCCGCACGACGTTCCCGTTGCAGCGTTTTTGCAATATAGCCTGCAACTAATACTTCAACTATTGCGTATCCAGCATGAATTAGCACCGTAGTAAAAGCGAGTCTATCAGGGTCAAATACGTAAAAACCCGTATTTTGAGTTTGTAAATAATAAAAAGATAAATGATGTACCGCTACAAAAATAATAGCGGTAATAAACACTCGCCACTGTACAAAAACAATTAACATGGGCATTAAAATAAATATTTCAAAATGGACTTCAATCAGCCCAAAAGTTTGTTGTATGTGCAAAAAAGAAAACATCATTATGGCGGCAGCTACCACATGGGGGATAATAGGGCTATCACCTTGTGTTTTTAAAAGCCATATAGGTAATAAACACAATGGCAAACCTATCATAAAAGCCTGCGCTAATGTGTCGAAATACAAGCCTATAGCAATAGACTCGACAAACAAAAGACTGAAAATAATTGTAAATAACCGGCCAATACTAGACATAAGAACCTTAAAATTGTTGTTTGCATTGTTGTTTTATAAAGCAGTCTGCAATATACGTATATAAACGAATTTCAGTTTACTTAACACAATAATTAACTAACGACACATCAAAGCAATGCATTTTATTTACATTACATGCATGCGGTCTACTTAATTATAGGCAGTATTTTCTTAAACGTAGGCGTAGCAGCTTTTTTTGTCCATTGAAAAATTACTATTTCAGCGCATGAAATTACAGCTCCAGCTTGACGTAGCTGCTCAATCGCCAAATTTTTATGTTGTGGGTTTCTCGAACCAACTCCGTCGTAAACAATAATAACTTCAAAGTCATTTTCTATTAAATCTAAGCATGTTTGTAAAACACACACATGTGCTTCAGTTCCCACAACAACAACTTGCTTTTTACCATGGTTTTTTAACGTATCAACAAAACCAGGCTCTGCACACGCACTAAAGTACGTTTTATGAAAATACGTGGCATTAGGTAACGTATTTTTAATTTGCTGATTAGTCTCGCCCAAACCTTTCACATATTGCTCCGTTACTAAACATGGAACGCCATGAATAATACCCGCTTGAGCTAACTGCAATGTGCTTTTTAAAATATTCGGAAAATCTTTAATTGCAGGAGCAAGCAACTCTTGTAAGTCTATAACTAATAACACGCTGTTTTTTGCATCAATATTAGAGAAAAGCACTATACTCTCCTTATAAGCATTTACTATTATCTGTATAGAGTAGCTCACTATTTAAAAATAGAACTTTTAGCGTTATGTATATTATTTGTAATTAAAAAATAAAAACTTATGCTATATTTACTATCTAGCTAAGCATCATCCTATCTTCCACTGAGAGTGTTTATAAGTGCGTTTGAGCAAATTTTTTTTTCATATCACCATTACTTTTTTACTATGCATCCAAAGCACTTTTGCATCACAAAACTATGCTCAGCAATTACAACGAATTTCTACTGACGAAGGCCTATCGCAAAGTTACGTTTTGCAGACTCAAGAGGATGATATTGGTTATATTTGGATAGCAACCCAACAGGGTTTAAATCGTTTTGATGGATATAATGTAAAAACTTTTAGTGGCGGCTTTGGCCTGGATAAACACTATATTTATGCATTATTTAAAGCCGAAGACGGAAAAATCATTGTCTCAACAGATCTTTCTGGTGCCTATATAATAGATCCCCTCACTTTAAAAACCGAAAAAATCTATTCTGGTCAAATAGATAAAGAACAAAAAATGTTCTCTCCGATCTCTGCAATGACTCAGCAACAAAACACTTTTTATTTCGCCATAGATGCTCAAATATATACATTTGATGAGACGAGTAAACACTTTACATTTAAGCTAACCCTACCAAATAAAGGTGACTACATTCGGTCATTAACAATATATAAAAACACTTTATATATTGGTACAAATGATGGTTTATACACTGCAAATATAGATAATTCAGAACTTGTAAAAATACCTCTTCATCCCCCTGAAAAAAATACGATAGATAATGTAAACGTCAAATTCTTAAGTATTGATAATGAATTAGGATTACTTGTTGGTACTGTTGAAGGCATGTATCAATTAGCATTCGATAATACCAAAAATATATCTGCAGCAAATATTACAACTTTAATCCCTGATTATAATATATGGGATTATGCCAATACTGTTTACGGGGAGTTTGTAGCAACCGAAAGTGGATTGTTCAGTTATCACCGCGAAACCAAAGAACTAGAATTCGTATTAAATTATGAAAAAAGTAAGTTTAATATTAATGAAAACTCAATAAACGATCTAATGGTTGATAAGTCCGGCGTACTTTGGCTCGCATCTAGAACCCAGGGCGTGTTTACATGGCCAATTATAACCCGACGGTTTAAACACATTACTTTACCCGGTAACAATACTATTCATGCCACCTACCAAGACAAAAATAATATTATTTGGTTAGGAACAGAAGATGGAATTGCACGGTACGACAAAACAACAAATAAAAGTGATGTATATCTGAGCTCAACCGACTCAAAAGCAATATACGGGGCATCTGCCGTTTATGATATTTTTGCGTCTTCAATTGGTGATAATCAATTCCTTTGGCTTGTTACTTTCGATGGTTTTAAACTGTTTGATAAACAAACGGGTAAAATTATTGAAAATAAAGACACAGAAAAAAATGTAATTAACCAATCCAACTTATTTGGCTTTGCCCAGTTATCTGCAGACACATATGCATTTATGTCGAATGATAATTTTTATGTTTTTAATGAAACAACAGGAAAAACAAGAATTATTAAGGGGCTCAAAGAGCAAGTCGATCCTTTATTTTCTTACGCTTTTTATAAACACCTCGACACACATCCTGAAGAGTTTGTACTTGGCACATCAAAAAGCTTCCTTAGGTACAACGAAAAAACGAAAACTTTAACGACTATATTTCAGTCTTTTAATCCTAAAGAAGATATTTTTTACACTGTAGAAAACTTTTACTTAGACTCAAAACGAAACATTTTATGGTTAGCAACCACTCACGAAGGTTTGCTCGGCGTTGACCCCGTTACTTATGAAAGAAAGCACTATATAGGATTAAAAAATTCGTTTAATACTGATTCTATCTATTCACTACTTCCCGATAAAAACGGCTTTTTATGGGCAAGTACCGACAATGGTCTGTATCAAATAGACCTAGATACTCTCAATGTAGTGAGTTTTTCAGTAAAAGACGGTTTGAATATAAACCAATTTACACCAATAGCGGCAGCAACACTAAGCGATGGCAGGCTTATATTCGGTAGCAATGCTGGAGCCTTACTTCTTGACCCGATAGACTTTAATGAAAAAGAACAACTACAAAAAAGTAATCTAGCCATTACTGATATTAGCCTCCTTACTAGGGAACTCAATTACAACCCTCATAAATACCTTAGCAAACCACTTGAATTAAATTATGAAGACATGGGATTGACGGTTAGCTTTTCTAACTTCTCTTACCCTAATATTGATAAAGCATATTATAAAGTAATCCTTTCAGGGCCTACGTCTCTTACATATGAAGATTTACAATCTAATCAAGTGTTTTTCACAAAGCTTCAACCTGGTAATTACTCACTAAAAATATCAGCACATAATCGTGATGGTATTATTACAAGCGAGCCTACAACACTTAATATCAACGTGGCGTATGCTCCTTGGAAATCGCCCATTGCTATAGCCACCTACATTATTTTAATTCTTGGGGTGTTATTTTTTATTTTTTGGCAGTATCGCAGCCGCCGAGTAGCAATTGAACAAGCCCATAGAGCGACTATTCATTCGCAAAAGCAAACAGAACTCGCGCTTAAAAATAATAAAAGCGGCGTATGGGATTATAACTTTAAAGACGCTTCCGTAAATACGCTCAGAGGAAGTGAATTAGGCTATACAGACTTACCTGAACGCGTGCATATAGATCAATTTTTAGCGATTATACACCCAGACGATCGACGTCGTTTTGAAAACCAATGGGAAAACTACTTCAAGTACAAAAAACAACAAAACTGGCAAGCAACTTACCGTTTACAGCATAAAAATGGCCATTGGCTCTGGTATCAAGATACAGGGCAAGTTATATACGATCCTCAAACAAATGAGCCGCTATATGTTTCTGGCATATATACCAATATCACCGAGCAACGAGCTAATGAGCAACAAGCAAAAATTTTAGGTGAAGCGTTTAGCCAAATAAACGATTGGTTACTTATACTCGATAAGCGTTTAATGCCATTTTCTGCGAACAATAGTTTTATTGAAACATTTTCAAACGAGCAAACGGCCACCCAAATTAGCCCTAAATTGTTTATTAAAGCAATTGGTAAAGATAAGTGCAGAGAGTTTGCTAGTATTTTAAAAAAATTAAAACCAACTGAAAACTGGCAAAGTGATGTTTATATAAGAACAGCAAGAAATAACGAACACCCAATACATATAAGTGCCACAGCTGTAACAAAAGACACTGCAAGTTACTATGTGATTGTTATTACAGATTTAACTGAACAAAAACGTGCTGAAAACGAACTGCGCTATTTGGCTAATTTTGACCCTCTAACACATCTACCTAATCGTAGTTTAATGTATCAAAACATTGAAAAGGCGATTAAATATGCCGATAAAAACAATACCCAATGCGCATTATTATTTATTGATTTAGATAAGTTCAAACCTGTTAATGACTCTTTTGGTCATGCAGTAGGTGACAAGCTTTTATGTAATATCACCCAAAGAGTAAGCGGCATGCTTAGCGAGGACGCTATACTTGGCCGCCAAAGTGGTGATGAATTTTTAGTGCTGATTCAAAATATAAAATCACTCCAATCTCTTCGCGATACCGTAAGAAAAATTAGTAATGAATTAGCTAATAAAGTAATTATTGAAGACTTCTCTATTAATATTTCAGCAAGTATTGGCGTAGCTCTGTACCCATTCGATGCTATAACCACAGATATACTCATCCGTAATGCCGATGTTGCAATGATGCACGCTAAGCAAGGCGGGAGAAACGACTTTAAGTTTTTTAGCGATGAAATGAATGAGCTAATAAAACAAAAATTACTGCTTGAAAATGATTTAAAAGATGCAGTAAAAGACAACCGATTTTTTAATCACTACCAGCCTATTATCGACATAGAAGAGAAAACAATAAATGGCGTGGAGTTACTCATGCGCTGGAAAAATGAAGGCCAGTTAATATCTCCAGCTCTTTTTATTCCTGTAGCTGAGGAAACCGGTTTAATAGAACTTCTTACTGAGCAAGCCTTGCACCGTTCACTAATTGAACTTGCACCTATACTCAGCGAAAACCCGTTGTTTTATATATCTTTAAACTTATCGCCTAAACACATTTTAAAAACAAACATAACACAGCGGTTAATGGCTATATTAGCGGACTCTCAAGTTCATCCAAGACAATTAAGGCTCGAAATAACAGAGAGTATTTTATTAGAAGATAAGCTTAAAGCAGCCAAACAGCTGCAAAACCTAAAAGCTGCTGGGTTTAAATTACTGCTTGACGATTTTGGTACAGGATACTCATCACTCACCTACTTAAGCCAATTCCCTATTAATGTTATTAAGATAGATCAAAGCTTTGTAAATAGTATTGGTATAGATAAGGGAGATGAATCAATTATTAAAACTATTTTTTCATTGGCAGAAAACTTAGATCTATACTGCATTGCAGAAGGAGTAGAAACGCGCGAACAGATGCTCTTTTTAGCCGAGGTTGGCTGCCATGTATTACAGGGTTATTACTTTGCAAAACCAATGAATGCTAAAGACTTACGTAAAAGCGATTGTTTTAGCAATATCATTGATTTGATTAGATTTGATTTGATTTGATTTGATTTGATTTGATTTGAAACATTAAAAGCGTGCTAATCATTATTACACGCTTTTATATTAATTAGATGCTATTAATGGATATGATGGCATTCATGGCTTTCGATTTGTAATACACTATTACGTACATTAAATTTTTCGGCTAATAATTGCTCTACCTTCATACGACACGCTTCATCATGTTTTTCAATCGTACAATGTTGTTTAAGGACAACGTGTGCGCCTACTACAATACCATTATACTTGCGCGTTACAGTGACGTTATGGACATTATGAACATGTTCCATATCTGTAATTTTACTTTCAATATCAGTAACTTTAGGAAGTTTCGCTTTATTTAGGCGTAAACCTTTTATACAACTAATTATGACCTTAATACCGGTGAATAATACGAAAGAAGCAATTAACATACTCGATAAAATATCGATTACAACCCAGCCTGTGAAATATATAAGAATACCGGCAACAAATGTCGATACGGTAGAAATCAGATCAAAGAATGAGTGTAAAAATACCGCGTACACATTAATACTCGCTTTGCGGCCTTTATATAAAACCCATGCAGCAGCCCCATGAAATAAAAAACCAATAGCAGCAATAACCGACATTAAATAACTATTGATAGCCAGCTCATTTCCTTCATGTTGGTGTATATAGCGCTCACCACCTTCATACAAAATAATTAAACTGATTGCTAGGTATAAAAACCCGTTCACTAGGCCACCAAAAAGCTCTGCTCGTTGATGGCCATCGTTATAGGTTTTGGCAAAATGAATAGCGAGACTTGATGCTATCAGTGCGATGAATAACGAGCTATTGTGAACAAACAAATGCCCCGCATCAGCAAGAACAGCAAGCGAATTAGAATAATAAGCACCTATAACCTGAATTACCATAAACGAACACGTAATTGCTAGCGCAATGAGTAACCGACGACGAGAAGCTTGGTGTGTAGTGATTTCTGTCATGAAATGCTTGAATAACCTATACTTAAAGTGCAAATAAGCCAAAGATGGCTTAGAGTAGAAATGGGTAATGATATACAGTATCAATTATAATACGTACTGCCCGCAAACGCACTAAAAACTTAGTAAATCAAAAAAAATGTGCTAATAGTTAGTAAAGAAAAAGAATTTAATTATGGCTTGGACACATGGAGAGTTGAGTGAGTAATAACCTATCAGAAGAAGCATGGCAAAACTTGGAGTTATTGCCGTTTTGTGTATTACTTTATGATGCAAATGAAGATATATTTAAAGTTAACAGCCAGGCACAGGACTTGTTTGACTTAAAAGACCAATCACATTTTTATAAAACTGATTTTTCACACATCACTTTAACCAATCATCACAGTAAAAAAAATCTGTTGATCGAGGAGCTATTCTTTGATTATTTTACGGCAAATAACCAATGCCAGTTTATTTTATCGAAACAATCATCCAAATTGCTACTCAACGTAAAATTTGCAAATTTACCTAATTCAAACTCCATTATTATTATCGATATATTAAATAACAACGTGGATGAACAATATGATTTTGATAATATTATATCGAACATCTCAACTGACTTAATTGATATTCAAAATGACGATGTTGATAAGCATATCAACTATGCATTAAAAGCAGTCGGTACGGTTTGCAATGCCGATAGGAGTTATCTTTTTAAGTTTTCCGATGATGGTAAAACTATTAATAACACTCACGAATGGGTCAATGATGGTATCAAAGCTTTTAAAGACGACTTACAAAACCTTTTAAAAAGCGACCTCCCTTATTTTTTTAGTTCGATGGCCCGTACCCACTTATTCAGAGTGAATGATGTAACGTTGCTCCCCATTCAAGCAATGAGCGAAAAAACGATTTTCCAGCGACAAGAAATAAAATCGGTACTTTGCATTGGATTACGTTATGACAAAGAACTGGTTGGCTTTATTGGCTGTGATTGTGTTGTTCAAAAGCGAGATTGGACAGATTTAGACCTTATTCGCCTAAGGTTAGTAGGTGAAATGCTTGCTAATGCTTTCAAAAATTTAAATTATAAGCAAGAGCTTCAACAAACTCAGCAGCAACTCATTAACGCCAACCAAAAACTCAATAAACAAGTCAATACTGATGGCCTTACAAACATTGCTAATAGACGCTGTTTTGATCAGACTTTAAAATGCGAAATTAAGCGCTGTGCACGTAATAAGGAACCCATTAGTTTAATTATGTGTGATATTGATTTTTTTAAGCGTTATAACGATAACTATGGGCATCAGCTTGGCGATGAAGTGCTAAAGCGAGTGGCCAAAGCGCTACACAATATTTGTAAACGCGAAGGTGATCTAGCAGCTCGTTTCGGGGGTGAAGAATTTGCGATAGTTTTACCTGCAGTCGACACAGAACACTGTCAAAGGTTTGCTGTTCTTATTCAGGAAAAAATCGCAGAACTCGCAATTGAACATAACTTTTCAACTGTCAGTAAATACCTCACTTTAAGCATTGGGTTTTATAGTTTCATACCCAATCACAAAACAAAACCCAAAGAGGTTATAACTAACGCCGACATAGCCCTTTATAACGCAAAAGAAACAGGTAGAAATAAAATAGCTAGTTTTTAAAAACCGACTAAGGTGGCTCACTGCAGTGAGTTTTAGTGGTTTAAAGTTTGCTGTAGTGATAATCCATACACCTGAAATTATAAACAATACAACTACTCAGTGATTTACGCGTAGTAAGCTAAGTAAGGCGTTGAAAGTGAGCAACCAATTATCGCCAGTACTGAGGTTTTAGTAACTAAAAAAGAAGTGGTATTATGTGGGTTACGCCTAAAAGCTAATCATCACTGAAAATTACAAGTTACAGTAAAACGGGCGGCTCAAACTGCCCTTTTTTTATACCGGAGATCTGAAATACAGCGCCTTGTTCACCAACAGTATTATTAATCGCTTCATCAAATGCCGATGTTACAAGTAGCAACTCAGCATTTTCACCACCGAAGGCGGTGCACGTCGGTTTTAATGCACAAAGCTCTATTGTTTTAATTAGCTCACCGCTTGGGGATAAACACATAACACATCCCATTCCCCAAACAGCTAGCCACAAATTGCCTAATTTATCGGTTACGCAGCCATCGGGGTCAACATCAGTATTATTAAATTGATAAAAAACACGTGGCTCAGCGCAAGGCTCACCAGTTTTCTCATCCAAATCTAATACATAAATGCAACTAGTTAAAGAGTCGCAGTAATAACCGCGTAAACGGGACTTATCAAAACACAATCCATTTGGGATACTCAAACCACTTACAACGGCTTTAAGCTGGTTTTTATAATAACGGTATATTATACCATCCCCTTTTTTAGCATTTACATCCATTGTACTTAACCAAAAGCCACCCCATGGATCAGCACGGCCGTCGTTTGAACGTCGATTTAGCTGTGTATTTTCAATACTAAGGATAAGATGGCGAGTGCTTGAATTAATATGGTATTTGTATATACCAGTACTTGTCCCTAGCAATAAGTGCTGCTCATCAATCCACGCTATTGCACTGAGCGTATCGGGCATATTCACGGTTTTTAGTTGGCTTTCGCTGTGTATATTTTTGCTTAAAAGTAATTTTTTATTTATATCGACCCAAAAAAAAGTGTTCAGCATAGGATGCCAAAGAGGACTTTCTGCAAGCTGACTCTGTGTGCTTTCAAAAATGGTTACGCTAGGATCAAACATAAGTAGTTATTCTTTATTATTAACAAAGCCTTGTAATACTAAACCTTACCAGAAAGCAGTGAGTTTCGCGATGTGTACCCGGCTTTAATTTTTTATCATCTTCAGTAATCTCTATCGCATTTTTTAGACTGAGTTGATAACATCAAATTTCATAAAAAGGATTGGCCATGAACAACAATAATAAAAACACACTCGTCGTTGAAGGCGGTGCAATGCGCGGTATATTTGCCGCTGGTGTGCTTGATGAGTTTTTAAAACAGCAATACCAGCCATTTGAACGCTATTTTGGTGTTTCAGCCGGAGCAACTAATATAGCCGCATTTTTATGCAAACAACCGATGCGAAATTATAAAGTGATTACCGACTATTCATGCCGTCCTGAATTTATTAATTTAGCGCGCTTTATTAAAGGTGGTCATTTATTTGATTTAGATTGGTTATGGCAAGAAACAATTCGCGAAATACGCCTTCATACAGAGGTATTCGAACAAACTCCACAAGAGTTTTATATTGTATCTACGGCAATCGAATCAGGCAAAGCACACTATTTAAAAGCCACCAGCGCCGATATGGTGCATCAATTAAAAGCATCATGCGCTATACCCATTGCATATCGTGACTACCCTATTATTAATGACATAGCGATGACCGATGGCGGTGTTGCTGATTCAATTCCGGTTATAAAAGCTTACGAAATGGGTGCACGCGAAATCACCGTTATTTTGTCTCAATGTTTAGGCTATCGTAAAAAACCAAGTAAGGCACCTTGGCTTACTAAAAAAATGTATAAAAACTATCCTGCATTAGTTCAAGCGACCTTAGATAGGGCTGATTTTTATAATAAGTCTATCGATTTTATTATGAATCCACCAAATGACTGCAAAATCAATATTATTGCTCCACCAGCTAATTTTAAAGTTGGCCGAACCACTAAAAAGTTTGAAATACTTAATAGTGGTTACAATATGGGAGTTGATGCTGCTAAGGCCTTTTTAGCTAAATAACTGCATTTTTACCCTAATAATTGCGGCGCTTTACCCGCAATAACTGCAGTTAGTAACCCTGCTAACATAGCTCCTACAACGGTGCATATTGCACCGCCTAAAATACCATAAACACTCATAAAGCATATCAGCGCTAAACTAAATAGCAGTGTACATAAAAAAGCTTTAGTGGGTATTGTGAGTGTGTTTTTGCGTATATTAAGCATCATTAATAATAGACTTACCATGGCAATTATAATTAGTAGTTCGTTCATGCGGGTTGTACCTCTGCTTGTAATTTTTGTGTGTTTTTTATTTTTAAGGCACCAAAAATACACGCGATACCCACCACCATAAAACTTATATCTACTATCGCGACAAGCGAGCTATTAAGGTTAATAACATTACTCACGCCAAATATAATATTGAGCGGCAGCACCAAAGCAAGCGAAGCGCCGCATAGCAAAAGAGTCAGCTTAAAATAGTTTTTATAACCTATAGGCAATACACTTAAGAGTAACCATGCCAACCACGTATAAAAAAACACGGGTCCAAAAAAGCTATTTTGCGCCACACCAATAACGGTATAATTAAGTACAACTTGCAAAGGAAATAACACAAAGCTTGCTAATACCAAGCCTCCACAACTACCAATAATAAAACGATTCCAGCGTGCATATGCCTGCACACTCAGCGACGGGCTACTGCCACGTGTACGCTTTGCTAGCCACATCATCATGCCCGAAATAGGTAAAAGCGCAGTACTTAAGCCAAGCAATACCCAAAGTAATTTTACAAACACCCCTGCAAAGTTCCCAAAGTGCAGCGGAAACATCAACTCAATTACTTTTATCGAAACACCTGAAATATCACCAAAACTACTCATCGACTGCACAAACTCACCATTGCCTTTATAATGCAGTAATTGAGAAGCAACAGCCTCGCCACCTAACAAACGCAAATACACCTGCGCATTCGCATCGTTATGCGCCATTATTGTGACATCCCTAATTATTGCTTCAGGGTAACGACTATGAGCATTGTCTAAAATAGTGTCTATTTTTGTAGGTTGCTTAATGTGGCTAACTACCGGCTCAGGAATAGCGGTAAACGTTTCTATTAACTTATCTTGATCGCCACCAAAGCTCACAAACGCAGCTGCTGGTAATAAAATAACGGTCGCAAGCCCTAAAAATGATCCTGTAAAACCAATTACAATATTAAATACGCTGCCCCAAATACCTATGACCTTATGAGCATCGCTTACTGCAATATCTAATCCTTTATCTCGCCTAAACGTAAAGAGCTCTTTTATCAATTTACGATGAATAAACAAGCCTGTCACTGCACTTACTAAAAGTGTTAAACCTAAAAAACCAGTGAGTATTAACCCAATTGGTCGCCCTAAATGCAAATCTGCATGAAACTCACCTATATAAGTTGGCGCATCCGTTTTTTTATTAGCGTAAAATTCTTTACTAGGACCATAGTAAGTATTTTCCAGCGCCAATGTATTGGGATGAAATTGAAATACTCTGGCCACCTCTTGGTCATAGTTTTCATCGCCATGGTGGGATTCAAATACCAACGTTAATAAATGAAAGTTATGTCCACTTGGTAAAAACACATGAATGTTTTCACCAAATTCACTAGGCACCTGTTTATGGTATTCGTTTACTAGTCGATTAATTTGCGCGCTGGCAACGTGTTGACTAGATTGTAGCTCTGGATTTGCCCATATTTTTAACTCAGGTCGCGACAGCACTGCTAACGCCCCACTAAATGCAACAATAAATAGCAGTACAGCAGTAATAATTCCTACCCAGCTATGTAATAAAAATAGCTTTTTTAAAGTAATCGACTTCATCCCTGCCCCTGCGTTAACGCCCAAAAACTCAATAAACCATGTAATACACACAGTGCAAACATTACAACAAACGGTTGCCATACCTTTTGCGCCAAATACGCATAAATAAACAACGCAGTCCAAATAACAGGAAAGAGTAAAATAGGCAGTAATATTTGTTCATTCATTTGAAATGGTAAATAGGTTGTCATACCCGGAATCATTATTACCGCTGTAACTAGCGCTAAAACACACGCAATTAAGTGCCTTCTCCGTGTAGCTGTAAACGTTTTTTTATTATTCATTATTCGCTCAATAAATTTGCCCAAACATATACAAAACAGCATATGCAAATGATAACAATTACTATTATATTGTGCATTTATCGCTTAATGCAATTTATTAAACAAATTAAGTCTAATAACACTGTTGGTTTGCCTTAAGAGCTTTTATGCTACGCCTCGCAATTTAGGTACGCAGTAATGCGTCATTTCAGTTAAGCCGAGTTCGGGCTTTTTAATTTTTCAGGAAGCAGTAAACCGTGGATATAATTAACGCGATTATTTTAGGTATTATTGAAGGTATAACAGAATTTTTACCCATATCATCAACTGGGCACTTAATTGTAGCGTCAAAGTGGCTAGGCATTGAATCAACAGACGCTAACCTCGCCTTCGAAGTCATTATCCAACTTGCCGCCATTTTAGCGGTACTAGCCAACTATAAAGATAAGTTTAGCCCTAAACATTTCAATTTATGGGTGAAAGTTGCCATTGCATTTATTCCTTTGGGTATTATTGGTTTTATATTTAGTGATGTAATAAAAACACTGTTTAGCGTACCAGTAGTAGGTGTTATGTTTATTGTAGGCGGTGTGATTTTTTTACTATTAGAGCGCAATTATAAAGAGACTCACTGCACAACTACCGATGTAACCCAAGTTACTTATAAACAAGCTCTTTGGATTGGCGTAGCACAAGTATTTGCGTTAATTCCAGGGACTAGTCGTGCTGGAAGTTCTATTGTTGGTGCCATGCTGTGTGGTTTAAACCGAAAAGCCAGCGCTGAATTTTCATTTTTACTTGGTTTACCTGTACTTGCAGCAGCCTCAGGATATGACTTACTTAAACATTACCAACTGTTTAGCTTAGATGACCTAACTGCCCTTGCTGTGGGTTTTTTAACGTCTTTTATAGTCGCTTATTTTACTATTAAACTATTCATACGCTTTCTAGAAAATTTCACTTTTGTTAGTTTTGGTCTTTACCGAATCGTATTTGGTGTTATTTTATTAGCTATAGCCTACACATAAGAGAATATTATGAGCGAAAAAATAAACGAAGAAGCACTCCACGCCCTAAAAATAGCTTTTACTTACATGCCTAAAGCGATTGAAGTAACAAAGTATGAATATGGCGAGCGCTACCAAAGCGTACTTGATCACATTGAAGCTGTACGTGAAACACTGCTTATTAACGATGTTGACCCAGAGGAAGTAGGCGGCGATATCAACCCGCAATATACCCCAAATTCAACGTATTAAAAGTATACCGCTGAGTATTATATGCTCGGCGGCATGTTGCACTATAAACTAGCACTATTAATAAACCACTAACTTAGTTCATAAAAACATAAGGTTATATAATTTAATACGTATCAACTTTAGTTATTAGTAATTAAAACTGCTAAACTGGATTTTAAACTAATACCAATGCCCTAATTGGCCTATGTATTATATAAATTGAACAAAAGCTTACGGGGTGTTTTCTTTTGAATTTTTTACGATGTTTTCACGATATAGTTTCTAATCAATCTCTTGATTTTGAAAATAAAATTAATAAGCTCTTAGTGTTTGGGTTAGAAGTATTTGACCTTGAGCTAGGTATTATTAGTAAAGTAGATAAAAACAGCTACACCGTTTTATATGCCAAAACCCCTGACAACTCACTTTTACCCGGTACCGTGTTTGAATTACAAGGCACCTATTGCGTACATACGCTCGCTGCTGGCTCTGCACTTGCCTTTCATAAAGCATCTCAAAGTGCAATTGCAAACCACCCCTGTTATATAAACTTTCAGTTAGAGTCTTATATTGGCGCGCCAATAAAAATTGGTGATAAAATATTTGGCACCGTTAACTTTTCATCCGCAAAAGACTCCCTCGCTTTTAACGATGATGCTTATGACTACATCGAATTATTTGCACAATGGCTTGGATCGGAATTTGCTCGCACCCAAGCTAAAGAACAACTCATAAAAAATAGTAATACTTTATTAAAGTTAGAGCACATTGCAAATATAGGCACGTGGGAAGTTGATCTAATCTCCGATAAAATTACCTGGAGTGAGCAAACCTACCTCATACATGAGGTGGATGAACAATTTCAACCGCAAATGAATTCTGCAATCGAGTTTTATAAAGAAGGCCCAAGTCGTGAAGGCATTACTCGCGCGGTAGAATTAGCCATAGAAAAAGGCAAAAAATGGAATTTAGAACTAGAAGTAGTAACCGCTAAAAATAAACACTTATGGGTGGCTACCTTTGGTGAGGCCGAATTTGATGAAGGCCGATGCGTGCGGTTATTTGGCACCTGCCAAGATGTAACCGAATCAGTAATGCTACGAGAAGAGCTTAAACAAAAGCAAGCTCAAGCAGAGCGCCTACTTGAAGACAGAAGCATGCTATTTGCTAAAATCAGCCACGAATTAAGAACCCCACTCAATGGTATTACAGGTATGCTTACAACATTAGTCGACGAGCATAGTGAAGAAGTGCGTGCCGAAAAAATTAAAATCGCACTTAGAAGCGCCGATATTTTACTCAGTATAATTAACGAAGTTCTCGATTTTTCTAAAATTAATCATGGTGAGCTAAAGCTTGAACCTACTGACTTTTTACTAAAAACAATTTTTACCGATTTAACTTCTTTGTATACACCTCTATTTAAAAACACGCATGTAACGCTACAAGTAAATAATACAATTGATGACAACTGCTGGGCGTTTAGCGACAACACACGCCTTAGCCAAATAACCTCTAACTTACTAAGCAATGCGCTGAAATTTACTGAGAATGGTTCAGTTACACTAAACACAAACCTTTCTAAAATAAAAAATAAGCTAATTTTAAATATTGAAGTGTCTGATACCGGCCGAGGAATGAGTAAAGGCTTTTTAGAATCACTATTTTCTCCTTTTTCTCAAGAAGTAGATGCTAAGAATTCAAAAGGTGGAACAGGCCTTGGCCTTGCAATAGTAAAAGAGCTTGTTGAATATATGGGCGGAAAAATAAAGGTAAAAAGTACACCTAATAAAGGCACTACGTTTTTAGTAAATATTCCTATTGAGAAAGGGACAGAACAAAAACAAGAAAGCCTTAAATCAACGTTAGATATCAACGGCAGTGAACTATCAGTGCTTGTAGTCGATGATAACGACATTAATAGGTTGGTACTTCATGCTTCTTTAGGCAAACTTAATATAAAAGCCGACTCTGCAGTTGATGGCCAAGATGCTGTATTAAAATGTCGCCAAAAGCATTATGACCTTATTTTTATGGACTGCATAATGCCCATACTCGATGGATTTGAGGCAACAAAGCAGCTTAGATCAGAAAACATCTGCTCGCATGAAGAAACCTACATAGTGGCTATAACTGCTAATACTTCATCACAAGACAAACTTGCCTGCAAACAAGCCGGTATGGATATGTTTATATCAAAACCGTTTAAACTACCCATACTTGAAAAAGCGGTTATTAACGCGCTTGAGCATACAGCTAAAGTTAGCTAACCTTTATAGCTAACTGATTGGTTAAATAAGGATATAAAATTAAAAACATAATTAGAACTATATTACTAACAGTACTTATTGTTGCAGTATTTAAAGGCGTTTCCACTGGGCAATGGAGCTCATCAATAACAATAGTTATCGTATCAGGCGTATTGCTGTTAGTTACATTTATCAGTGCTAAGTCATCACGTGGATCATCAGCTTATACTGGCAGTGACTCATCAGTTTCCTCTAGCAGTAACTCATCGCATTCTCATACAAATTGTAGCGGCGGCGATTCTGGCGGTGGGTGCGATTAAATCGTGTGCTAATTCTTAAGTATTAAAAAAGCCGCCTTTGGAGAAGGGCGGCTTGGGTTAACAAACAGCTATGGGTGTAGCCTTGCTGTTATATCAAGAGAGTTTTTACTAAATTTTTTATTAAATAATGTTAAGCAGCACTTTGATCAGCTTCTTCAGAGTGACGAATTAAATAATCAAATGCACCTAAACTTGCTGTTGCACCGCTGCCCATTGCAATAATAATTTGTTTAAACGGAGTATTGGTTGCATCCCCCGCGCCGTAAATTCCTGGTAATGAAGTTGCGCCTTTAGCATCAATCAGTATTTCACCAAATTTACTTAATTCAAGGTCGCTGTCTTTTAACCACTCAGTATTTGGTATTAAGCCTATTTGTACAAATATACCGGCAAGTTCAAGCTCTTTGCTCTCCCCTGTAACTCTATCTGTGTACATTAAGCCAGTTACTTTTTTACCATCACCAAGTACTTCGGTAGTTTGTGCACTTTTGATAATGGTAATATTAGCCATGCTTTTAGCTTTACGAATAAGCACTTCATCAGCACGTAGTGTGTCTGCAAATTCAAGTACCGTAACACTTTGCACAATATTAGCTAAATCGATTGCTGCTTCTATACCTGAATTACCACCGCCAATTACGGCAACAGGTTTACCTTTAAATAAAGGGCCATCACAATGTGGGCAATATGCCACACCATGGCCGCGATATTCTTGCTCCCCTGGTACGTTCATTTCGCGCCAGCGTGCACCAGTTGCAAGTACGAGCGACTTAGCTTTAAGTACTGCGCCATTTTCTAGTGTAATTTCGTAGCCATTGTTATAACCAAGTGCCGCTGCACGCTGATTATGCATTACATCAACATCGTATTCTTTAACGTGCTCTTCAAGCTGAGCAACCAATTTAGGCCCTTCAGTCGCCTTAATCGAAATAAAGTTTTCTATTGCTAATGTATCTGCAACTTGTCCACCAAATCTGTCGGCAACAATACCTGTATTTAAACCTTTTCGTGCTGAGTAAATCGCAGCCGATGCGCCCGCAGGCCCGCCACCAATTACAAGTACATCAAATTTATCTTTTTTACTTAGCGATTCAGCTTGGCGCTGTGCCCCTTTGCTATCTACTTTATTGAGTATATCGGTAAGGCTTAGTGCACCTTGGCTAAATGGTTCGCCATTTAAATACACAGCCGGTACAGCTAAAATATTTCGCTCTTCTACCTCACTTTGAAATAATGCGCCATCAATCATGGTCGCTTTAATATTGCTGTTTGTCGCTGCCATAGTATTAAGTGCTTGGACTACTTGCGGGCACGTTTGGCAACTTAAACTTATGTATACTTCAAAGCTGAGTTCTTGAGTGAGCGATTGTATTTGTTCAATGTCTTCGCTTTTAGCTTTACTTGCGTGTCCGCCAGTATGTAAAAGTGCTAGCACTAAACTTGTGAATTCGTGGCCCATAGGTACGCCTGCAAACGTAATATGGGTATTTTTAATAGGTGAATGTACAACCATTGACGGGCGACGCGCGCTTGTATCTGGGTTGTTCATTACCGTAAATTTATCGCTCAGTGAGGCTAAATCGTTCGCTAAGCTTTCTACTTCTGCTGATTTTTTGCTGTCATCCAAGGCAATAAGCAGCTCAACAGGTTGAGTAAGCGATTCAAAATGGCTTTTTAATTGATTTTTTATGTTGTTATCTAACATGGCTTAACCCTTTTAGGAAAATTTAAACAGCAAGCCTCCCATGCCAAATAATGCATGTGCTTAAACAAGTATATTGATATAGGAGGCACCAACAAACGGATGTTCGTTGATTTAAGGGCAGTTACCTGCCCTTATAGTAGGAATAAATCTATACTTAGATTTTACCGACTAGGTCTAGTGAAGGTGCAAGTGTGTCTTCACCTGGCTGCCAAGATGCAGGGCAAACTTCACCATCGTGAGTTGCAATGTATTGTGCAGCTTGTACTTTACGAACTAGTTCTTTAGCGCTTCGGCCAATTCCTAAATCGTGAGTTTCGATTACTTTAATTTCGCCTTCTGGGTTCATTACAAATGTACCGCGAAGTGCTAAACCTTCTTCTTCAATCATTACACCAAAGCTACGTGTAATACGCCCTGTTGGGTCGCCAATCATTGGGTAAGTAATTTTACCGATAGTGTCTGACGTGTCGTGCCATGCTTTATGAGTAAAATGAGTGTCGGTAGATACTGAGTAAACTTCTACGCCCATTTCTTGAAGTTGTGCATAGTAATCTGCAAGGTCACCTAATTCGGTAGGACATACAAATGTAAAGTCTGCTGGGTAAAAGAAGAAGATTGACCATTTACCTAGAACATCTTTTTCAGACAATTCTACAAAGTCACCGTTGTGGTAAGCGGTTGCATTGAATGGTTGTAATTTTGTATTAATTAATGAAGTGCTCATGGTATTTCCTCATCTGTGTTTATGTATTTTAAAAGTAATCAACGCTTTCGTTTTGAACGACCTTCTGCGTTGGCTTGAGTAGTACAATAAGGCCAATAGGAAATTAAATAAAATTGATTGTTTAGATTAAAACAATCGGTTTTTTGGGTTGAACTATATAATCATTGTTATTGTAAACATCAGTTGAATTGTAAACGCTGGCGAATTATTAAGACCGCTAATCGCAATACTGCTACAATAGCCCCGCTTCAAATAAGTCATTAAATATAAGGCGCACCGTAATGGAAAAATTTGTTAACCATATACAGCTAGGTTATCTAGGCTTAATCCCGTTTTTAGGGTGTGTAGGTTGGCCACTCATGTTTGGCAGTAATAGCCTTAACTTAGAGTTTTTTACTTTTTACAGTATCGCCATTTTAGCATTTATGGCGGGTAACTTATGGCGCGCCGGAGAGCAAAGCTATAGCAATGCAATTAAAGCGGTATTACCTGTTATCCCAGTTCCATTTGTATCATTTTTACCTGTAGAGTGGGCACTGGCTTGGCTAGGTGCTAGTTTTTGGTTAGTACTTATATTTGAAAAAGCCACGCCACAATGGCAAACCTATCATAAAGATTATCAAAAAATGCGCTTTGTACTTACCTCTGTTGTGTTTGTTTGTCACATTCTGACTATTGGTATGAGTATTTACCCTAAATAGCAGCTGTAAACTTAAATATTGCGTGGTAATAAGGTAATATCCGCGCACTGCTATTTGAGGACACACCATGATTGACCAACTACGCCAACAACTCGACGAACTTGGCGAAAACTACGTAGAAAAAAACGCTGCATTTAAAATCAAAGTGATCCCATTTTTTTGTGCTATTCGCATTAAAAAAGATCATAAAAGCGAAGGTCGTTTAAGCTTTTATTCAAGTCAATTACTCGAAATATTATTAGTCGTCTTATTTTTGCTATTCGGTTTAACACTGTACGATACAGATGCAGGGTTCACTCACGGCCCTATTCATATTGCCTTTGCTATTTTAATTACCTTTAATCTTATTATTAAACAAATCGCAATCGAAGGATTAAAAACCAGACTTGCGTTTCATCGTTTACTAGCAAAAGACTCACAAACAAATAGCAATATAAATAATACTGCTACACACATAAACACTAAATAAAATATGTATTTAAATCCTCAATGGCGAATACTCACCGTAGGCGATGGCGATTTATCGTTTTCGAACGCTATTTACACCCATCTATCGCCAAAAGTTTTGGTTGCATCCACTTACGATGACCAAACTACTATTGAGCAAAAGTACCAGCACAATGCACTTAGCAACTTAAAAGCGCATAACGTTGAGGTACTTAATAGTTTTGATGTAACAAACCCTGCATGTTGGCAAGCTCTAAGTGAAAACCAGCACAGCTTTGATGTGGTTATTTTTCAGTTTCCGCTTATACCTGCATTTGTTGGCCGTGAAGCATTTGAAAACAACACGCGCCAAACCAGTATGAACGTATTAAACCGCGCTTTACTGCACCAATTTATTAAATACGCTAACGAATACGCGCTTGATAAAAATGGGCCAATGCTTTGTTACATCACCTCAAAGGATGTAAAACCTTATCGTGAGTGGAATATAGAAGGGAGTTTAAATAACGGTTTAACCGCAGATTATTTAGGCCAAATCCCATTTGATATTAGCCATTTTGAAGGTTATAAAATTCGTAATGTTGACCGCGATAAACACGTTAAAGACACAAGCGGCATAACTTACGTTTTCAGCCCAAAAAGTCTCGATAAACATACTAGCGAATTAAGCTCACGCCTTACAAAGCCTGCATACTTAACATCTAACCATTGCCCCCTATGCCGCGTTGGGCCTTATGTGGCAAGCGAGGACGAAGCCAAGCATCTAAACGCTAAAAAGCATCAGCAAATGCTACATCTTGAAAGCGATTGGCAACAATGGCTAAATGAGTTTTATCGCTAATTAATAGCCCTGCTATTGTTAATTCAATTATACGTTTTCGTGTTTAATTAAATCAGCCGCTTTTTCAGCAATCGCAATTACCGGCGCATTTGTGTTGCCGGTAATAATAGTAGGCATAATCGACGCATCAACTACGCGTAAGTTACTCACCCCGTGTACTCGTAAATTAGTATCTACCACTGCCATTGAGTCTTGCCCCATTTTACATGTCCCTACTGGGTGATACTCGGTATCTGCAGTTTGGCGTATAAACTCAATTAGCTGCTCATCATTATTTATATCAAGCGGGTAGAGCATTTTACCGCGTATGTTATCAAAAGCGTTGCTTTGCATAATAGCGAGTGTTTTTTTAAGGCCTGCAAGCATTACAGTTAAATCATCTGGGTGGCTTAAATAATTAGGGTCTATAAGCGGTGCACTACGCGGGTTGTTATCGGCTAATGTAATAGTACCTCGGCTTTTGGGGCGCATAATACTGCTGTGTATACTGTAACCATGCCCAGTGTGTAATTTACGACTATGATCGTCCACCAGCCCAATTACAAATTCTAGCTGCACATCGGGCGCTGGCGAGCCTTCAAATAATTTAATAAACGCGTGCGACTCTGCAAAATTACTGGTTAATCGCCCTTCTCGTTTACTAAACCAGTTAACGCATCCTTTTAAAATGCTGGCAATGCCAAGCGGGCTTATACCAAATGTGCCTTTACTTGTTTTTGATTTATAAAGTGGCACTACCGTTAAGTGATCTTGTAAATTAGCGCCAACACCTTCAAGTACGTGCTGAACCTTAATGTTATGTGCACTTAACTGCTCTTTTGGGCCAATACCCGAAAGCATTAATATTTGCGGCGAATTAATAGCGCCAGCACTAAGTATTACCTCTTGTTTAGCACGTAAATTAATAACCTCCTTATTACGCCCTATTTGCACGCCTTGCGTTATCTTATTAGCTATATTTATTTTATTAACGTGGCTATGGGTTAATACCGTTAAATTCGGGCGGTTTAAATGCGGTGTTAAATATGCTTTTGCTGCACTACAACGCTCGCCATTGTGCTGAGTTACCTGCGATAAACGCGCGCCGCTTTGCTCTTTGCCATTTATATCGTCGCTTAAATTAACGCTCTGCTCAGCACAGGCATTTAGAAAATATTGGTTTACATTGCTTGGATTACTTAGCTCTTGTACATGTAGCGGGCCTTTTGTTCCGTGCAGCTCATTATTTATAAACGCTTTATTGTTCTCAGCTTTAATAAAGTACGGGAGTAAACTCTCAAAATCCCAGCCTTCATTACCAAGCTGTGCCCAATTATTGTAATCGTATTTGTTACCGCGAATATAAACCATTGCATTGGTAGAGCTTGACCCACCCAATACTTTGCCGCGCGGCACAAAACCACAGCGGTTATTAAGCGCTTTTTGTGGCACCGTATTGTAATGCCAGCTATTTATGCCATAAGGCACACTCGCTGCTATGCCAGCTGGCATTTGCACAAATGCACTTTTATCGCTGCCGCCAGCTTCAATTAAACAAACATTTACATTTTTATCCTCAGACAAACGCGATGCCATAACACAGCCGCCACTGCCTGCACCAATTATGATGTAATCATACTCTGTGCTCATACAACTTGCCGTTTACTTTTTATTTACACCACAATACATAAAACCAGCTCATTAATCGCTATTTATATTGCATAAACCCTCAGCTAAAAAACGACGTTAATTAAAGCCTAAACACATTAAAAACTTAACCTTTAAAACAAACACGCCAAAATTTAAAATGATACAATTATCGCTCTTATATTTTCTAAGGAGTGAGCATGAACTTTGTTATTGTTGGCACCAATTTTATTAGCGACACATTGTTAGCCGCTGCAAATACGTTAAACGATTTTAATTTATATGGGGTGTGCTCGCGCGCAGTATCTAGCGGCGAAGCATTTTTAGCCAAACACCCACAAAATGCACAAGCAAAAATTTTCACCTCAATCGAGCAAGTTTGCCAAGATCAAAATGTCGATGCTGTCTACATAGCCGCCCCTAATAGCTTACACAAACAATATGCCGTTATGTGTCTAGAAGCGGGTAAACATGTCCTTGGCGAAAAACCATCAGCTGCCAATTCTAAAGAGCTTGCAAGCATTATAGCTACAGCAAAAAAGCATCAGCGCCTTTACATGGAAGCCATGATGACCACTCACTTGCCTAACTATGAACAGCTACAACAGGCAATGGTAAAAATTGGCACACCACGTAAATATATTGGCCAGTACAGTCAATACTCATCGCGTTACGATAAGTATAAAAATGGAGAACGCCCAAACACATTTTTACCCGAGTTTGCAAATGGTGCTTTAGTTGATTTAGGGATTTACCCGCTGTATTTATTAATTGCACTTTGGGGGGCACCAAAAAGCGTGAGTGCCAGTGGCGTATTGCTCGATACTGGTGTAGATGGTGCGGGCGATGTATTACTAAACTATGCAGATAAACAAGCCGTTATTAGTTACTCCAAAATATCGCAAGGCGACAACATAACCGAAATACAAGGCGAGCTTGGGCGCATACGTATAGAAGCCGTATCGCAACTTAAAAAAGTGGAATTTATTGCTAATAATGGTGATGTAGAGATTATATCCCAGCCGTTTGATGAGCACTTTATGAAATACGAAGTTGAGCATTTCATGTCATTAGTGAAGCAAAATATCCTTGAGTCACCTGTTAATACGCACATTTTAGCCAGTAACGTAATGAGCGTTCTTGATGAAGCGCGCAAACAGCTTGGGTTGTGTACCCTAACGACTAATTAAATAAAATATGGGCGTTAACCAACGACAGCTAACGCCCAGAAGAAAGCTTAAATAGCTCTCGTACAACGACACATTTTACAAAACACTTTAAAATAGCGATCCCCATCCATGGGCAATCAAATACTTCTACAACAAACTTAACACTGACAACCCAACTCGGTTTATTACCAATATTTATTACTCAATAACCTTAAATTTAACCTAACACATAAAAACATTACCAATCAAGCTGGCCAATTACATTATTTTAAACTAAATTGGTGATACAAGAATGCAACCGTTGGTGTATAGTGGTTTTTAACCCTAACATCGCGTTAGAATTTTGACATAATAGTGAATTTTAAGGTAACCTCTGATATTAACAGTTGGTTTTGACTTATAGGCCCCAGAGGCCATTATTCCTTAAGGTAATGAAGGTAAAGTATGGGTAATCGTCGCTTATTTTGGCGCATAGTTGATAAAATTGAGTCTTTAATAAATCAAGGCGAATTTTCTGCTGGGAGTCGTTTACCACCTGAACGTGAACTTGCAGAAATGTTTGATGTAAGTCGCCCTACCATTAGAGAAGCTATTATCGCATTAGAAGTACGTGGCCGAGTTGAAGTTAAAACTGGCTCTGGTGTTTACGTAGTAGAACAAAAAAATGCATCTATAAAATCAAAAGAGATCAGTGCATTTGAACTTACTCAAGCGCGTGCATTAATTGAAGGCGAAATTGCCGCTTTAGCTGCTCAAAGCATTACAGAAGAAGAACTAGAGCAACTAAATAAAACATTAATCGCCATGGAAAAAGGCCTTTATGTTGAGCAAGCTGACCGTGAGTTCCATGAAATAATCTCGCGAGCAACACGCAATAAAGCACTTGAATTTGCAGTATCTAACTTGTGGGATTTACGTTTAACAAACCCACAAATTGTTGCTGACTATAGTAGTGTATGTAAAAACAATAACGAATGCGTTATGGATGAACACACCGCTATTTATACAGCCCTAAAGTCTCATGATGCAAATGCAGCTCGCAGCGCAATGCACAAACATTTTAATCGCTTAATTAATGCTTTATTTGATGCCGTAGAGTCGCGCGCACTTGAAGAAATTAAACGCAAAAATAATGAAAAACGAGGTCTTTACTCTCTTGATGGCTTAGTTAATAAAAGTGCCCATTAGGGCCTTTTAACCAATTGATTAAAGTTAGCAAGCGCCTGTTTGCTAACTTTACCTCTTACTTTATTTACCTTCCCTATTTAATATACTTTTTATTGCGTTATTTTTGGTCGCAAACACTTACCTATAAATTTAAAAAAAGATACTATGCCGCCATTAATATCGGGGGGGTTTAGCTTTTATACTCCCTGCATTACATAACTAATTGATAGAGTTACTCAACTCAAGGAAAATAATGCATTCATCTACGAAAGAACTCTTACTCGCTGTTTTTTGTATATTGCTCGCTATGGTAACTATCCAATCTGGTGCCTCGCTTGCCAAGCAACTCTTCCCTATTGTAGGCCCTGAAGGGACTACTGCACTCCGTTTAGGTTTTTCTGCCACTATTTTATGCCTGATTTTTAAACCGTGGAAACACTTACCTGCCGCAGGCCAACGATTTCCTATTTTAATTTACGGCCTGAGCCTCGGCGGTATGAACATTTTGTTTTATTACGCCATAGAGCGTATTCCACTGGGTATCGGCGTTGCACTTGAATTTACCGGCCCATTAGCAGTTGCATTATTTTCATCGCGCCGTAAGCGTGATCTATTTTGGGTAGGCTGTGCTATTGCGGGTATTTTATTACTACTGCCTGATATGAAAGGCCAAGAAAGCCTAGATCCGGTTGGCGTTATATTGGCGCTTGCCGCTGGTGCATGTTGGGCAGGTTATATTCTTTTTGGTAAAAAAACCGGTAATCAAGGCTCTGGTGGTGCAACTGTGGCTATGGGTATGACTATTTCGGCCATTGTACTTGTGCCCTATGGCGGAATTTTGCAAGCCTCTTCATTCAGTTGGGATATTATTCCATTAGGTATTGCTATTGCAGTACTCTCAAGCGCCCTGCCGTATACCCTAGAAATGATCACTTTGCGTAATATGTCGTCGCAAGGCTTTAGTATTATGATGAGTTTAGAGCCCGCAATTGCAGCATTAGCCGGATTACTCATATTAGGCGAACTATTGTCTATTTGGCAGTGGCTGGCAATATTACTGGTAATTATTGCCTCTGTTGGTAGCTCGTTTTCAAACGCAAAAAAACAGACTACTTAGTTAACTACCAAATAACCTAAATAATCTAAATAAAGTCACCACGCAACATGGTGACTTTATTGTGTTGTATCCAGTAATTTTTTAACTCACAGCCTTACTTTGCTTTTTAGTTGTAACCAAATAGCCAATCAACGAAATAAGCGGCATGCCCGTCGCGACCAGAGCAATACCTGTCCACCCGCACGCTTCATATAATGGGCTGGCAATAAGCGAGCCTACTGCGCCACCTACAAATATACTCGTCATGTAAATAGCGTTTAAACGCGCACGGCTTTGTGGCTCTAGTGCGTACACTGCACGTTGACCCAATACCATATTGGCCTGCACAGAAAAATCAATAAACACACCGGTTAATGCCAATACTATAATGCCGTAAGGTAACTCAAATAAGCTTGGTAAAAAGCACAGTGCTGCAATGAGTTTGGCCAGTAACGATAACTGATGCGTATAGCCCTTATCAGCCAAACGCCCAACAATGGGAGCTGCTACAGCACCTGCTGCGCCCACTAGTGCAAACAATGCTATTTCTGATTGGGATAAACCATACTCACGGGCAAGCACAACCGGTACGCTCGTCCAAAATAAACTGAACGATGCAAACATTAATGCTTGAAAAAGTGAACGTTGGCGCAGCACTGGTTGGCTAATCATTAACTGTTTAAGCGATTTTAATAACTTAAAATACGTTGTTTTATGGGTAGGTTGCCTGCTTGGAATAGCAAAATAAATTACGCCTGCAATAAACACCATACACCCTGCTGCAAAGTAAAATACAGCACGCCAACCAAAGTGATCGGCTATTAAGCTCGATATTGGCCTTGCAAGCAAAATACCTAACAGCAAACCTGCCATAATATTACCAAGCACCTGTCCGCGTTTTTCATCCGACGATAAATGCGCAGCAAGCGGAATAAGAACCTGAACAGACACCGAGCTTATACCTATCATCAAACATAAAATAAGCATTACATTAGGTGAATCAGCCAATGCCGTACCCACTAAACTTAAAAACGACACAGCGAGCGTTATAAGCATTAAGCGTTTGTTTTCTATTAAGTCAGCTAAAGGCACTAAAAAAAACAAACCTAAGGCATAACCTATTTGTGTAAGCGATACGATAAGGCTGGCACTATGCGAGCTTAACCCCACCTCTGGTGCTAGTAACTCAATGATAGGTTGAGCGTAGTAAATATTGGCAACAATAAGGCCGCAGCACAAAGCAATAATAGTGACGAGTGTATTGCTAAGTGGTTGCGCTGAAACGCCTGTTTGGGTCATGTGTATCCTACTTTACAAAAATAATAAAACCCAACCAGCAAACGCTGATTGGGTTTTTACAAAAAACTAAACTTTACTTAATTGGGGATGGCTGCCCATGTGGGCTTGAGCGTAAATACTGTTTAGGTGCAGTCACTGTAGCACCAAGCTCTGCAGCAACATGCCACGGCCAATGCGGGTTATATAAAATACCACGCGCAAGTGCTACGCCATCGGCTTGCTGCTCACTAATAATATCTTCGGCTTGTTGCGCCTCAGTGATTAAACCAACGGCTATTACAGGCATTTTAACAACGTTTTTTATCGCTGTTGCAAATGGCACCTGAAAATTAGGTTTTACTGGTATTTGTTGCTCAGGGCTTAAACCCGCCGTACTTACATGAATAAAATCACAGCCGAGTTCATCAAGCGCTTTACTAAGCACTATCGATTGCTCTAAATCCCAGCCGCCTTCAACCCAATCGGTTGCCGAGATACGCACACCCACTGCTTTTTCACTTGGGAATACCGCGCGTACTGCTTTAAATACCTCAAGCAATAAGCGCATTCTGTTTTCTAGGCTACCACCGTAGTTGTCATCGCGCTTGTTTGAAAGTGGCGACAAAAACTGGTGTAACAGGTAACCGTGCGCACCATGTAGCTCGATTAAATCAAGGCCGAGTTCATCAGCGCGTTTAGCTGCACTGACAAAGTCTTTAATTAGTGAGTCAATATCGGATTGGCTCATTGCTTTTGGTACTGGGCTGTTAGCGTCATACGCAATTGCCGAAGGGGCGAGCGTTTGCCAGCCATTAACATCATCAGGTGCAATGGCATCGCCACCGTCCCATGGTTTTTCAGTTGATGCTTTGCGCCCAGCATGCGCTAACTGAATACCAATAGGCATAGGGCTGTATTGCCTTACTGCTTTTAGGCTTTTGTCTAGGGCTTGCTGGGTTTCGTTATTCCAAAGCCCTAAATCGCCATAGCTAATACGCCCTTCTGGGTTTACTGCTGTTGCTTCTAAAATAAGTAATCCTGCACCACTTAAACTCAATTGGCCCAAATGAATAGTATGCCAATCGCTAGCAGCGCCATTGTTTGCTGAATACTGGCACATGGGTGCAATAATAATACGGTTATCTAACGTTACTTGCCCAAGTGATAAAGGCGAAAATAGTTGGCTCATTGTTAATCCTTGAAAACACGCACAAAAAAGTGCTGACAAAACAAAAAAAAGAATACGAAGCGGCAATCAAGCACGCTCACTCAATAACTTACACAGTTACTTATAATTCCGACTTAACACTCTTAATGGGGATAAAAATATACTTTAATAGTGCTGATAAAAGCATAATTAATAACATTATAAACTATCAATTTTAATGTAATAATTTGTTTAACGAGCACATCATAAAGCCATTTTTAAAAAATGAATGACTATTTACCTTTAAACAAGAGTGCGATTTTTAACCTGGCTGTACCTAATAGGACTAAGCTATTGCTTATATTGCCTATTAACTAAATACCCCCCCCCCACAAACAAAATATATTT
Source organism: Pseudoalteromonas sp. Z1A2 (assembly GCF_011378755.1). Lineage (NCBI taxonomy): Bacteria > Pseudomonadati > Pseudomonadota > Gammaproteobacteria > Alteromonadales > Pseudoalteromonadaceae > Pseudoalteromonas > Pseudoalteromonas sp. Z1A2. Next base: position 162,156 of record NZ_WTKX01000001.1, read on the forward strand.
ATTCTATAAAAGTGAATTAAAATTCAATTTAAATATTCCAAGCTACTTCACTCCCTGATAAACTGCTTAACTTAATTTACTAATGTAAAACATTTGAACCGGGGATCACTTTTTATGTTTAAACCAAGCTTGTTAACCTTGGCTATTTCGAGCGCTGTTTCTAGCGTATTTTTATTGCCTAATGCCGCACTTGCTCAAGAAGAAGTTGCAGCTAAAAACAAATCACTCGAAGTAATCGAAGTTACAGCAACAAGGCGCAGCGGCTCTGTGCAAAATGCACCGCTAAATATTACAGCCCTTGATGCAGATATTATGAAAGATCAAAATATCAATGAGCTTGCCGATGTAGCGCGCTGGGTACCTGGTTTAACAATTACCGATCAAGGTGGTCGATCAGGCTCGCCTATTATTGTTCGTGGTTTAAATACCAATTCATCTGGTCCATCATCAGATGGCGGCACGGTATCTACTTACATTAACGAAATTCCGGTTTCGGTAGATATGCGCCTTGTAGATATTGAGCGTGTTGAAGTATTAATTGGGCCACAAGGCACCCTTTATGGTGCAGGCACATTAGGCGGTGCAATTCGCTACATGCTTAAACAGCCTGAGCTTGATTTTACATCGCTTGAAGTTTACGGCGACCTGTTTCAAACAAAAGAAAGTGACTCTTTAGGTGGCGAAGGCGGTTTTATATTTAACCTTCCTATTATCGAAGATAAATTAGCGGTACGCGCCAGCTTAAATGTATATGAAGATCCGGGTTTTATCGATTACGGCTATGTAGTACGTGAACCTAGCGTATCGTTGCCAGATCCAGATTGGAGCGATAGCTCAGCAGTTAATAACAACCTTAAAAATGTAAAAGACGCCAACGGCGAAACCACCACAACAGGTCGTATTTCCGTACGCTTTAAACCAAATGAATCGTTTGAAGGTACGCTTAACTACTTTTACCAAAACCAAGACAGCGAAGGCCGCTCGATTGTTCATTACAACAGCCTTAATGCAAATAACGGTTTAAGCGATGTAATAGGTAAATACGAATCGGCTTATCGCTTTGAAGAACCTCGCGAGAAAAAAGATCAATTACTAAGCCTCGAACTAAAAGCCGACCTAGGTTTTGCAGAGCTAGTATCGGCAACCGGTATTTCAAGCTTTGATGCCGACGGTCAACGCGATCAAACAGACTTACTAATTCGTCTTGATTACGGTTATGAAGAGTTTCCTTCGTTTTCAACGTTTACCCGTGAAATTGACGAAGAAGATACCTTTACTCAAGAAATTCGCTTAGTGTCGCAAGGCGACAGCGACTTTAACTGGATTGTGGGTGGCTTTTACAACAAAACAGAAACCGAAGCATCAAGCCGAGAGTTTACCCCTGGGTTTGACCAATTCGCTATCGATAACTTTGGTGGCGAGCAGCTAAGACCTGACTCATTAGAATACTTAGAGCTTACAAAAAGTACCGTCACTGAGTCTGCACTATTTGGTGAAGTTGGCTACCAAGTTACCGACAAATTAGATGTGACCATTGGTGCCCGTTTTTACAAATACGATATAGAGTCGCAAGCGGCTTTTGACTTCCCGCTAGCAAATACATTATATGGTGGAGTAGATCCTGATGTAACCACCGTTGCATACGAAAAAGACGAAGCAGGCGATAACGGTAACTTATTTAAATTTAATGCTAAATACCAGTTCACTGACTCAGTAATGGGTTATGTAACAGTAAGTGAAGGCTTTAGAATTGGTGGTTCAAACGGTTTAGTGTCTTGTCCTGATCCAATTGTTGAGGATCAACAAACAGGTTGTGGTAAACCTGACGAATTATTATATGAAGCCGACACCACAACAAACTACGAGCTAGGCTTTAAAAGTACATGGTTTAGAAGCCAACTACACTTTAACGCCGCGTTATTTAACGTAGATTGGGATGATGCACAAATTACGGGCGCTACAGATATAGGTCAATTAACGTACCTTTCAAACGCAGGCAGCGCAAATGCAAAAGGGATTGAAATTTCAACCCGTGCGATTTTATCTGACTCGTTTTCAGTTTATGCAACTTATGCCTACACAAAAGCAGAGCTAACATCAGACGCACCATTTTTGTTTAACGCCGATGGCACCGGTGGCGCAGAAGACGGCGACCGTTTACCTGGTTCACCTGAAAACCAATTTTCGATGGGTGTAAACTATCAAACAGACGTATTTTACGACAAAACACTCGATATTAACTACGGTTTAACCGCGCAAAGCGACGTGCTTTCAAGAGTTGGGCTTCGTGATAACGGCGAAACACTACCAGGTTACAGCTTAAGTAATATATCAGCTAAATTAACAGCTGATGCATGGTCAACGACCCTATATGTTGATAACCTATTCAACAAATACGCAGTTACGTCAGTTCGTCGTTCAGATGCCGATATAACATCAGCTAATGGCGCCGATATACAACGTAACTACGGCCATTACATTAATCGCCCGCTAACGGTAGGTGTTAAATTTAACTACAAATTTGAAATATAATTTAAGCGACTTTTAAACAGTCTCACTTTTTAAACACTGTTTTAAGGCTCAAATTTATTTGAGCCTTTTTATTTTCTTTTACAAAATAATTACCAAAAACCATGCAGCCAAATTTAAAGCAACTTCATCAAAGCGCAATACACTCCCTAAACCAAGGTAAAATAGAGCAAGCACACAAAGCCCTAGTGGAGTTAGTGACACTCAAACCAGACTTTGCTGATGGGTATTTTTTGCTGGCAATGGTTAATTTAACTGTTGGGCAAATACACAAAGCAATAAAGCTCATCGAAAAAGCCCTTACCCTTGGCCAAAGTATTGAATACACCGCGCAACTTGCTAAATGTTACGCACTTACTGGCGAATTACAAAAAGCAAAAAATACCGCACTATCGGTGCCATTAAAGCAAATAACTAAAGCACTTGATGCCGACACACTCGGCGTTGCACTTACTCAAGCAGGCATTCACGAACACGCACTTAACTACTTTGAGTGCGCTATTAAACTGGCTACAGCAGCTAACAAAGCTCAACCACCGTTTTATTATAACTACGGCGTAAGCGCTAAATTTTTAGGACTATTTGATAAAGCCCAACACGCTTTTGAAAATGCCATAGCGCTTAACCCGCTGCACCACCAAAGTCATTTTGCATTAAGTGATTTAACTAAAGTAAGTAAGCAAAATAACCATATTGAGCGCTTAAAAAATGTATTTGAGCAAGTAACACACCCCGATGCAAAACTGCATATAGGCCATGCTTTAGCAAAAGAGTATCAAGACCTTGGTGAATTTTCAGAGGCTTTTAACGCGTTAGAGCAAGGTAAAGTAGCAAAACGTACTGTGCAGCCATTTGATCATAAAAGCTCAACTGAGTTGTTTGAACATATTAAACTCTTAAGTGAACAACACACACAAGCGCTAACACAAGGTAACCCAACGGCCGAACCTATTTTTGTATTAGGCATGCCCCGCTCTGGCACCACATTAGTTGAGCGTATTTTATCGAGCCACAGCGACGTGCAATCAGCCGGTGAATTACAAGACTTTGGCCTAAGCGTTAAAAAGCTAAGCCAAACACAAACACCTCACGTGCTCGACACTCAAACGCTCAGTAAAGCCTACGAGCTTGATTTTAATCAGCTTGGGTCAACCTATTTAAACGCAACACGCGTAATAACAGGCAGCCATAAGCACTTTATAGATAAACTCCCGTTTAACTTTTTTTATATCGACTTAATTACCAAAGCCCTGCCAAACGCTAAAATTATTTGCATGCTACGCGACCCAATGGACACCTGCATTGGTAACTATCGCCAGTTATTTACTATAAATAACCCCTACTACGCGTACTCGCTCGATTTACTCGACACTGCCAAATTTTACAGCCGCTTTTACAAACTCATGCAGCACTTTAGCGCCCTGCATAGCAATATAAAATTAGTAAAATACGAAGAACTAGTCGCCCAGCCCGAGCAGCAAATAAAAGAGCTAGTTAGCTTTTGTAATTTAGAGTGGCAAGCACAGTGTATAGACTTTCACTTAAACACCTCACCGGTCTCTACTGCAAGTAAAGTGCAAGTACGCCAACCACTTAACAACAAAGCAATTGGGCGCTGGAAAGCATTTAAGCCCCATACTGATAAAGCAGTGGAGTACCTTTTAAAACAAGGTATTAGTATTGAGTAAACGCTTTATTTTACCGGTGAGAGACGCCAAATAAGAGGCTTTGTGTACGTGTAGGTCGGATAAGCGAAGCGCCATCCGACACAGTAAAATACCTTGCCAATTATTATCTACATTTTATGTTGTGGAGTGGCGGAGAATGCCAACAGCAGATATTACCTTTCAAGGCCTTTGAGTGGGACTGCTAAGCCATGTGAACTCACACACCATTGCAGTCATTGAGGTTTAAGTTAAAGAGCTAATAAAACTAACACTTCACTTTGTCATCCATTGCTCTACTATGTATAACCAAAATCAGGATGAAATAAGGCCATACATTTCTGTTATTATGAAAAATCTATTATCCATTCGTTCTTATAGCACAAAACCAACCCGTCACTCACATCACTTTAATCAATTGGTTTTACCTTTACGTGGTGTCATAAATATATGCGTTGGTGATTTCAATGGTAAAGTTGCGCCAAGTGAATGTGTTGTAGTTAAAGCCAATGAAGAGCACTTGTTCACTGCAGATACTGAAGCTAGATTTGTAGTTGTGGACATGAAAAACCTACCCCTAAATATTTCATCTTCTCACTGTATTGTTTTTGCAATTAACTCATCCCTTAAAAGTTACTTAACCTTTATCGAAAACCAATTAGAAAATAAAGTTAATGCTCAATTAGAACAGGCGATGTTTGAAATGTTCAGTTTACTGCTTGCAGAGCAACCTTTATTGCCAAAAGTAGATAACCGTATTGGTACAGCAATATCCTTCATAGAGCAAAATATTGCAGAGCAACTTCACATTAAACGCCTGGCTGAATCTGCTTTTCTAAGCGAAACGCAGTTTAAGAAACTATTTAAGCAACAAACAAATATGACTGTGATGAAATACGTAACCAAACTTCGTATGGAAAAAGCGCAAGCTTTACTAACACACACAGATTATCCACTATCAATCATTGGTGAAAAAGTAGGCTACAAAGAGCCGTCAGCCTTTAGCCGAAAGTTTTCACAATTCTTTGGCCTACCACCTAATAAATTCAAAAAGTAAACTTAGTCTTTATTGTCAACGATAGCGTCTTAATTGTTAAAAACTCCTTTCATCATTAGCATACAATTTCTGTATTGAAATAATAAAAAACAGGTATCACTATGCAAAGTCATCACGGAAGTTTTAAAGGTGTAATTGCTATCATTATTGCTAGTTTTTTGTGGGGAACAACAGGCACCGCAGCAAGCTATTCCCCTGATGTGAGTTCGTTTGCAATTGGTGCATTCTCTATGGGAATAGGGGGAGTGCTACTTGTTATTACAGCACGAAAAACGTTATTTATAGATTATAAGCTCATGATTTCACAGCCTAAGGTATTACTTTTAGGTGCCGCTTCTGTCGCTATCTATCCATTAGCATTTTATACTTCAATGCGTTTATCAGGTGTTGCAATTGGCACTGTAGTTTCAATTGCTACGGCACCTTTTTTTGCTGCAATCCTTGAAAGCCTAATTAGTAAAAAAAATATATCACTGGAATGGGTACTGAGTTTTGTTATTGGAGCTATAGGTATTACTTTATTAACGTTAGGTAGAGATCAGAGTAATGATCCTTCATACAGTATTAATCAACAGAGCCTGGGTATTCTTTTGGGGTGTATTGCTGGATTAACCTATGCAGGTTATTCATGGGCAGCAAGGAGTTTAATTGAAAGTGGAGTTCATTCGAAATCGTCAATGTCAGGACTGTTTGGTTGTGCTGCTTTATTGTTACTCCCTTCATTATGGTTTACAGGTGATAACTTATTTTCAAGCGCAACCAATGCATTGGTATCTTTGTATATGGCAGTAATTCCAATGTTTTTAGGATACTTATTATTTGGTTTTGGCTTGAATTATATAAATGCAAGTAAAGCGACATTAATTACCTTAATAGAACCATTAGTTGCAACTTTTTTAGCCGTTTTCGTTATTGGTGAAAGGTTTAAGATAATTGGTTGGATAGGTGTGGCTTTGGTATCACTATGCCTATTAATGCAAACCATCAAACCTCAAAAGCAATTAAGAGTACCTATTAAATCTATGTAGCTTAAGAGCATTGACAATGCTTTTAAAAGCTTACCATAGGGTATAATTCATTTATATAAAGTAAAAAACATGAACGCTCGTAACGAACGTTCATAAAATGTAATAACCAAGGAGACGAGTATTGACTTCATACATCATAATTTCTCACAGTCTGCCTCACGCTCACAGCCGAACTTCGCTAAAGTGCCATTTATAGTATTTGAATTTAGGTCTAGATTGATGATCGTAAATGCCAGCATAGCGGTTGTTCAAGTATTTATATTTAGATGACTTATTTGTATCCCCCCTAATCTCTGCCATATTAGAAAGTTACTGGTTAAGATTAGGTTTTTGTATCGCTGATAAAGATGCATATCATGTTCATCACTCTTCTTTATCCAGCAACTCCATTAATCCAACCAGTGCAGCGAAAAGTACAGCCCCTACAGGCCAAATTATCCAAGTTACGCCCCAATCCATAGTCCATAAGCTCCAACCAAGAAAGATAGCGATTAGCAAAGGCCAGTAGAATGCAGCGAGTTTTTCAGCACGTTTTACACGTCTACTCTTTACGGTATCTAGAGGCCCATCTTTTAGAATATTGTTATAAGCCTCGTATTTAGCCGCAACAGGAGACACAATGTATATCCCAGCGGCTATGATGAGCATAAGTACAATTAGCATCATTAGAGTTATACTTGGGCCTCTGAAAAGCATACTAGCAAACATAAGAGGTGCAAAACTGATAATGAACATAAATATACCCAACGATAATCTTCGATTATAGGTAGGTCTGAACTTTGTTAATTTTTCATTGAAAACACCATGTACACCATAGGCTAATTCAAATGCTTCATTATCTATTACCGCTATATCGCTTTCATATTGGTTGGCTCTGAGAAAAAAATTTATTCCCATAGAGACTATAACTACAATACACACAACTCCTATCGCTGCTGCGATATTGCCTGTCAGGTTCAATCGATTGGTTTCAGCCATTGCCAAGAAGAAAAACAAAGGTACTACTGAGCATAAACAAAGTATAACTCCTTTAGTGATTAAGGCTGACACTTCCATCTTATTTTCAATATATTTTGCTGCTTGTTCTAAACTAATTTGAATGATATCAGGCTTTTTATTTTCATCATGAGAATCAAAAGCTTCATTCTCATCTCTTAGTAGAAAGTCAGTAGACACGTCAAAAAGCTCCGCCAATATAATTATCCTATTTAAATCAGGTATGCTATTAGTGCTTTCCCACTTAGACACTGACTGCCTAGAAACATTCATCTTTTCAGCCAATTCTTCCTGCGACCAACCAACTTGTTTTCTTAATCTGACAATCTTTTCTGCTAAAATCATAAAGTTCATTCCTTCATTTGTTGTTGAGCGGTAAGCATAGAAAGTCAGGTAGTTGCAGACCAGCAAGTCAAGTTGTTAATTTGTCAACCAGCGGTTGCAATTAGGCTAAACAGCTAAATTTAAACATTTTATTTGGTGCTAGCAAGTTAGTTTTTCATTTTGAGAGTCGAACCAAATCAGACATCCTAAATATAACTAAGCTGTCAATCTATGGCAAAATTTCCCCATCAGACAGGTCTTCCAGCCCAAAAGCTTTAAAGGTGCCCGTTTGATCCAATTTTGTCACTCGTTTAGGGAAGAGTTTAGTGTTTAATTGCTAAAATCACCTATATCATAACTAGGGCATCCATAGTTAAACCACCTCAAAAAAAGAATGTTAGGAATGGGTCAATTTTGTTGGCTAACGGTTGCTCGATTTAAGTTGTTAATTTACATTATTATTGATAATTTTCAGTAATTTGACATGATTAATTCATTAGAAATCTGTGTGAAAATTAAATGCTAGCGTCTTATATACTCACAAAGCGATCTTGAAACCGAATTCATTACTGACTGCTTTAGGCTCAAATGAACATCAAGTGATGGAAGTTCAAAGGCAGCAACGAGCTTACACTAGCCCCTCAAACATGCAGTATATATTGGTTTGAATTACCAATAATCTGTTTATTCTTTTACAAAAACTAATGTCAGCTTTCGGCTAATAGTTAGCTTTAGTAAAGCAGGTTCGAACGTCAGCTATAGAGAAAAATGGATTCCAGTTACAAGATGCTTGAGCGGCTGTTAATCGCTCCTAGCCGCCTTTAAAAGTCATTCAAACAAGATTAAATTTTAAAACCCTGTCTTAAAATAGGCATACCCGCCGAAGGGATCTATCGCTAATTCATAATATTTAGTTCAGTTAATCTGAGCGCACCACTACGTTTATTTACTTTAGTGTCGGTTCAACGGCAAAAAATGTCAATTCAGATAAACATTAATGAAGCAAGTTAAAAAACTCGCTAAATTCCTTATCAACAAAACGCCAAATACCTATTTTGATAAGGAATATAGTCATGAACATTATTACAAAAACAGTTATAGCACTGAGTTTAACAAGCCACTTTAGTGCGCATGCCATTGACCTGCGAGTCGACAACATTCGTGTATACCAAAGTAATTCGCAAAGCTTTTCTGCGCCGAGTTCGCTTTATATTGACGATGGTAAAATTGTAAACGTTGCTAAAGCGACCGACCCACTACAAAACGCCGATAAAACTATTGATGCCAACAACCAATATGCAATACCAGGTTTAATTGATTTACATGTACATTTGGGTTCATCAGGCAGTAACTTTACTGAGTTTCAGTATTTGCCGGTTAAATCGCACTTTAATTCTAATTTGTATTTAGGCGTAACTAACATTGTTGATTTGTTTTCGTTTGAGCAAACCCTAAACGAAGCCGCTCAATTAGAAGAAGCCCAACTAACCCCTAACCTTTTTTATGCAGGTACATTGTTTACCAACCCTGGCGGGCATGGCACGCAGTTTGGTGGCAACGCTTACGAAATTGCCAAAAATGAAGACATAGCAGCGCTATGGAAAAAACATATAAGCACCCAACCCCATGTAACTAAAGCGGTTATTGAAACCTTTGGCGGTATGGGTAAATCGTTGACTGATAGCCAATTAAGCGATCTTGGTAAGCGCTCTAAAGCGGCTAATTTACCGTATTTTGTGCATGTTTCTACACTAGATGATGGCAAACGCGCTATTAAGGCCGGTGCAACGGCTTTAGCCCACGGTATTAATAGCGAAGCGATAGATGATGAGTTTATTACGCTAATGAAACAGCATAATGTAACCTACATTCCTACCCTTGCGGTGTACCACAACCATAGCGATGAAAAGCATAACCATACTATTAGCTCACAAAACGAGTTACTAAAAACCATTCCCGAAAAGCTTCAAGAGTGCTTGTTTGAAAATGTGCCTGCGCCTTCAAAATGGAAAGAACACGCATGGAGTGAACGTAAAACCGCTTATGCAAATATTCAAAAGTTACATAAAGCTAATATCACTATAGGCACCGGCTCTGATGCCGGAAACCCATACACAATCCATGGAACAGGGTTACATAACGAGTTAGATGCACTTAAAAAAGCGGGCCTAACTAATGGTGAAATAATTAATGCGGCAACGGTTAACGGCGCACAAGCGATCAATAAAGCAGATAGTATTGGTAAGCTTGCTAAAGGCTTTGAGGCAAGCTTTATACTGCTTAAGCAAAACCCACTTGATGATATAAACCATATTCACACAATCTCAGAGGTTTATAAAGCAGGTATACAAGTAGACCGCCCAGCGCTTATTGCTCAAAACAAAGCCATAAAGCCACAAGGCCCCACTTGTAATGAAGTAATTAAAAGCAGCCAAGCGCAGCATGTTATTGATGATTTTACCGGTGATACACCATGGCAAGCCTTAAGCGACTCGGTAATGGGTGGTCAGTCTGTGGCAACGCTTACCACGCATAAAAATAGCTTAACTATAGATACAACCATTACAAAGCCAACAAGCTTTGGCGCGTGGGCAGGCGCTGATATAAAATTTACATCACCGGCTGATGCTTCAGCATTTAAAGGTGTGCGCTTAACGTATAAAGGGTCTACCACGCCTTTTGCTTTGTCTGTTTATCATAGTGATGTAAAGGATTGGGATCACTTTAGTGTACTTTTAAAGCCGCGCGATGAATGGACCACGCTTGATATTCCCTTCACTACACTTAAACAATTTGGTTTTGGTAGCCCAGTTACGTGGTCGGCAACAGAATTAACTGGGGTTAACTTAATGTGGCGTAAAATGCCAGGCGCAAGCAATGAGTCATTAAAAAACACACTACAAATCAAAGAGCTAACTTACTTTTAAATGAGTAGCAGTCAAAACACAAAATCATTTGGGTTTTGACTGTTTTTTGTTATGGTTTAATCACTTACAAAAAGAAGCACATACTATGCTCAAACATCCATTTTATAAATACAGCTTTTTTACTCTACTTATTGTAGATATTGCTTATGCCCTTGGGCTAATAATCGCGAACTCCGCATCCTTTACTACTGGTAGTGCACTCGCTGCAACTGTGTGGTTCGTTACTTTTTACTGGCTTCCTGTTTGGAGTGCGGCAGCGGTTATTTTTTACCTTCGCAATAAACACATTAACAAAATAGCATTTGAATGGTTAATTGCAGTTGTATTTATGGCACTTGGTAATGTGCTTACCGATATATTACTCACACAGCTTTTTGATGGGCATAAATCGATGGGAGTATTTGTTGTATTTAACGGCTTACTTTGGGGATCGTGTATTTACTTTACCAGTATTTTTATTGAAAATAAAAAACGCGCAACAGCCGAAAAACACGCACTTAAACAAGCTCAACTTGCTACATTACGATATCAACTAAACCCTCACTTTATGTTTAATAGCTTAAATACAATTTCGGCCTATATTCATACAAACCCTGATTTAGCCGATGAAGTACTGCATGAACTTGCTGATATTTTAAGGTACTCCCTTGATACCGCCGAGCAACAGCAAATACCTTTACAGCAAGAGCTTACAATAATAGAAAAATACTTAAATATTGAAAAAGCACGCTTTGGCGATAAACTTCAGGTTAATTACCATATTCCCAATAGGCTTAAAGACATATCGCTACCACCGCTACTGATTCAGCCAATTATTGAAAACGCCATTAAACACAACGCCAACCAAACTTCTCTAATACTTAATATAACCCTGAGTGAGCTTCCAAACGGCGTTAAAATACAAATTAGCGATAATGGTAAGGGTTTTTCGAGCGATGTAATAAAGCACGGGCATGGCAATGGTGTAGGGATGAAAAACATACTCAAGCGCGTCAAACAACTTGGTAAAAGTAAGGTACTACTGAGCAATAATAATGGTGCAGTGGTTACGTTGGAGCTAGCACTATGAACAGCAAAAACCAGCAACATACTATTACTAAAATGCGCGTATTATTTGCCGATGACGAGCTTCCCGCTCGCGAAAAATTAAGCCATCAATTAAGTTTAATGGAGCATGTTGAATTGGTGGCTATGGCTACAAATGGCAAAGAGGCTATTACATTAATCAATGAGTTGACCCCTGATGTGGTATTACTTGATATTCAAATGCCTGAAATTAACGGCCTTGAGCTTATTGATTTACTTAACTACCAGCCCATTATTATTTACACAACCGCGTATGACCAATTTGCTATTGAAGCTTTTGAGCACGCCTCAACTGACTACTTACTCAAACCTTTTCCTATTGCTAGGCTAAAAAAAGCTCTCGCCAAAGCGCAGCAGCAACTAGAGCAACAACGTGCACATACCCTAGTCAATCACGAACCCAACGAGCAAACGTTTACATTAACCAAAAACACTATAAATAAGCTCATTAGTAAAAACGGTGAGCGGATATTTTTACTCTCCCCTAGTAATATTAAATTTATTAAATCGGAGCAGGGCAATAGTTTGGCGTGGAATGGCGATACATTTCATCATTTAAGCGATACACTTGATCAGCTTGAGCATGCTTTAGCAGCACATAACTTTGTACGAATCCACCGCAGTTATTTGGTTAATATTGACCACATTAAAGAAATACAGCGCTGGTTTAATGGCAAACTTATGGTGATTGTAAATGACGATATTAAATCTGAACTAAGCACCAGCAGAGCCGGCGCAGATAAGTTAAAGCAATTGCTGCATATTTAACTTATCCAATATGCTACTGGTCGTTACTCGAATACACACTTAAAATAGGGAATTTATAATCGGCAAACGATACAGTTACCGATTGTGTTTCGTTGCCTTTAAAACCGAGTTTAAATTCCATTGGCATAAATCGGCTGCCGTCAGCAAAAAGTGCAAGTAAGTGCTCCTCGCCTAATTCTCGATTGCCCGACGATAAGTTAGTTAGCGTTATAACAGCCCAGCGTTCGCCCTCTTCATTGCTCATTAATACATAATTAACGATTTTAAAATCCCCTTTTTTAGGGGTTATGTTGCTATCGTTTGCAAACGATAAGTGCATGCTATTTGGTACTGCACGGTCAACATTTAGCGCTTTGATAGAGTCGGCTTGGCTTGCCCACGAAAGCACCAATAAAATGATCACTAAGGCTTTCTTCACTGTGAGTTCCTTTTTATTACCTAGTAAAATACCTAGTAAATTACCTAATAAATTACATAACAATAACTGTTTAAATTATATTCGCATTCCATACCTATTATGTAAACAAACAATCATCACAATTTTATCCAGCGCTTTGGCTTCGCCACTACAGACTAAGCGCTCATTCAGTGTGCTTGCGCTACTTTGAGGTAATAACGAGTGATAAGAGTAAATAATTCAAAGCTAACTTAAAGTAAAAAGCGCGATTAAACAGGAGTATAAACGTATGGCAAGCACACATAAAAACTCAACAACGGATTTATCTGATCCCAGTAACAGCATTCAAGTAAGAGGGGCGCGCGTTCACAACTTAAAAAATGTAGACGTTGATTTACCTCGTAACGCATTGGTTGTTTTTACAGGAATATCGGGCTCTGGAAAGTCGTCGCTTGCGTTTGGAACGCTGTTTGCTGAGTCGCAGCACCGTTACCTTGATTCAGTATCGCCGTACGCCCGAAGGTTGATAGATCAAGTTGATGAGCCCGATGTTGATTCTATTGAAGGGCTACCGCCTGCCGTTGCTTTGCAGCAGCAACGCGGCGCACCGTCGGTTCGCTCATCAGTTGGCAGCATAACAACTATTTCTAACGCGCTACGCATGCTTTACTCACGCGCAGGCGAATACCCCAAAGGGCAAGGCATACTTTACGCCGATGCGTTTTCGCCGAATACGCCACAAGGTGCCTGCCCAGAATGCTCAGGAATAGGCCGAGTGTTTGAAGTAACCGAAAAGCTACTTGTGCCAGATGATACAAAAACTATTCGCCAGCGCGCTATAGCCGCGTGGCCACCAGCATGGCAAGGTAAAAACCTAAGCCGTATACTTACCTCGCTTGGTTATGACATAGACACACCTTGGAACAAACTTTCTAAAAAAGCACGCGATTGGATTTTATTTACCGACGAAACACCTACTGTGCCGGTATACCCAGATTACACCTATGAGCAAACACATAATGCGATAAAAAATAATGAAGATCCAAGCTACATGGGAACTTTTTCAAGCGCTAAACGCTTTGTTTTACAGTCTTTTGCTACTACCCAAAGCCCGCGTACAAAAAAGCGCGTATCGCAGTTTATGCAAATATCGCAGTGCCCTACCTGCCAAGGTAAAAAATTAAAACAAGCGTCGCTAAGTGTTAAATTTGCAGGGCTTGATATTGGCGAGCTATCTCAACTTACATTAAACGAACTTGCTAAAAAATTAAGTAATGCCGCCAACACCAAAGTAAATAAAAATACAAAAAATCCAGAGCAAGCCATTGTTACGCAGCGCATTGCCAGCGATATTCTTACCCGTATTGAAGCACTAACCATGCTTGGTTTAGGGTACTTGTCGCTTGAGCGTACAACGCCAACGCTCTCACCCGGAGAGCTACAACGATTGCGACTTGCCACACAAATTCGCTCTAAATTATTTGGGGTAGTTTACGTGTTAGATGAACCTTCAGCGGGTTTACACCCTGCAGACACTCAAGCACTTTTAAAAGCGCTTGATGAGCTAATAGCGGCTGGCAATTCTGTATTTGTTGTTGAACACGATGTTAGCGTTGTTGAACATGCTGATTGGATTGTTGATGTAGGCCCTGATGCCGGTGTGCATGGTGGCAACATTATTTACAGCGGCCCTGTTGAAGGGTTAAGAAAAATAAAAAATTCGCACACCGGTCGTCACCTTTTTGCTAAAAACGCCAGTCAAGAGTCAACTCAAAACAGCGCGCAAAAAAAGGAGCAAAGGCAGCCAAAAGCGTGGTTAAAATTGGCAGATATTGAGCGTAACAATCTTAAAAAACTCAATGCAGAATTTCCACTAGGTGTTATGACAACCGTTACTGGTGTTTCGGGCTCTGGTAAATCAAGTTTAGTAAGCCAAGCGTTAGTAGAACTTGTTTACGAAGCACTTGGGCAAAAAATAATAACGGAAGCGCCAACCGACGAAGCCGACTTACTCGAACAAGAGCTGCAAACACACACCAGCGGAAAAATCATTGAAGGAATAAATAATATAAGCCGCCTGATTACCGTAAATCAAAAAGCGATTGGCCGTACCCCTCGTTCAAACTTAGCTACCTATACGGGTTTATTTGATCATGTGCGTAAACTATTTGCTTCTACCCAAAAAGCGAAAGAGCGCCGTTACGATGCTGGTCGCTTTTCGTTTAATGTTGCTAAAGGTCGCTGTAAAAACTGTGAAGGCGTTGGCTTTGTGAGTATAGAGCTGCTGTTTTTACCTAGCGTTTATTCACCTTGCCAAGTGTGTCATGGCAAACGTTATAACGAGCAAACACTTGAGGTTACATATCGTGATAAAAACATCAGCGATATTCTAAATTTAACGGTTGAATCGGCATATACCTTTTTTGAAAATGAGCCTGCAATACTGCGATCACTCGATGCACTTATGCAAGTAGGTCTTGGGTATTTACGTTTAGGGCAACCTGCCACTGAGCTTTCGGGCGGTGAAGCGCAGCGTATTAAATTAGCAACAGAGCTTCAACGTGCGCAGCGCGGTAACACACTTTATGTTCTTGATGAGCCAACTACAGGCCTGCACCCATCGGATGTATCAATGCTGATGTCGCAGTTAAATAAATTAGTGGATGCTGGCAACACCGTTATTATGGTTGAACACGATATGCAAGTAGCCCGTAATAGTGACTGGGTTATTGATGTAGGACCCGGTGCTGGCGAAGAAGGCGGCTTAATTGTAGCGCAAGGGAAACCTCCAGAGGTAGCCCAATCTAAAATAAGCCGAACAGCACCTTTTTTGAATCGTGCAATTTAAAGAGCAGGTAAACACTAAATAACAAAAAAGAGCCAATGGCTCTTTTTTGTTATTAGCTTTTTAAAAAGCGTTCTATTTTAGGTTTTACCGTAACCGACATTATCAGCATTATAGTTAAACCTATTGGTAATGCGGCTAATAACCCTTCAACCCATCCAGTTACAAATACACGCATATCTGCATAGCCAATATTATTAGTAGCGGTAACAAACGCCATAACCGACTCCATGATCAGCGCCATAAAAACACTAATCACTAAATTACGTTTTAGCTCGCTACTACTAGGCAATAACTTATTAACTAGCTTATGCATTAAGGTCATCATTACAAAACCAACAGGCGCCATAACCAATACTGCACTTATAAATGAGGTAAACCAATCTGCATAAAAATGCTCTGTAACACCCACATTCACATAAGTCATAATGCCAGTTAGAGTACCGCCAATTAAGGTAATAATACTTACCATAACCAGTATTTTATAAATTACAGGTGTTTTTTTAGGCTCAACCATTACTGGGTTTGCTGATACGGGTGTACTCATATTTGGGCATGCCTTAAGCGTTAAATAGATGACAAAGTCAACTATAACAAATTAATTGACAATATCAACCACTTTTTGAGCTAACCAAAAATAAGCCAAATTCCAACTAACCCCATTAAGCTACCAGCAATACGGTTCATCCATTTAATATTATCACCACGGCTTAAAAATAAACGTAAGCTTTTACCGCCTGTTGCGTAAGCTAACATACTTAAAAACTCGGTGGTCATTATAACACCAAGCAATACTAAAAGCTGAGGGGCTACAGCATGCTCAACACTTATAAAGGGTGGCAGTAGTGAAATCATAAACGCCCACCCTTTAGGGTTAGCAATTGCGGTTACAAAACCTTGCGTAAATAACGACTTCCTACTTACGTCACTTGGTTTTGAGGTATCGACCGACATTTTTCCTTTGGCTCGCCACATGTTAACGCCAATATAAATTAAGTACGCACCGCCTACCCACTTTAAAATAGCAAACGCATCTGGGTAATTTAGCATTACGCTTGCAACACCTAATACCGCAGCTATGGCAACACTTGCGACACCTAACAGCTCGCCTATCATCATCCATAATGTGCGGCGCACGCCAATGCTCATACCGAGTGTCATGGCAAGGGTCATACACATACCAGGCGTTATCGACACAAAAAAGAACGTAGGAATAAAAACCGCAAGTGCTGCTACATCAATCATTAATTTACTCTCATATTAAAAGCAAAAACGCGGCTATAAGTAGCCGCGCTGTTGCTTACTCATTTTTATTACTATTGACCAGCACTTACCACGGGGTCAGTAATAACCTCTACTGGCTCTGCTGTATCATTTAACAAATACTTATCTAACCACTGTTCTTGTTCCCACAACACATGTAATAAGCTTTTACGCGCACGGTAACCATGTGCTTCATAAGGGAGCATTACTAAGCGAGCATCTTTACCTAAACCTTTAAGGGCTGCGTACATGCGCTCACTTTGCATTGGGAAGGTTCCTGAATTAGGATCTTCTTGGCCGTGGATCATTAGCATTGGTTCGTTAATTTTTTCAGCATGGAAAAACGGCGACATATTAGCGTACACACTTTGTGCTTGCCAAAAATCACGCTCTTCTCCTTGAAAACCAAACGGCGTTAATGTGCGGTTATACGCGCCACTGCGAGCAATACCTGTTTTAAATAAATCGCTATGAGCCAATAAGTTAGCAACCATAAATGCACCATACGAGTGCCCTGCTATGGCTATTTTGTTTTTATCGGCAATACCTTTTTTAACTAATACATCAACAGCTGCTTGCGCACTTGATACTAACTGCTTTCTAAAGTTATCGTTTGGCTCGCTGCCATCAATACCCACTATTGGCATTTTAGGGTCGTCAAACACGGCAATACCTTTAGCAAGGTAAGGCATTGGGCCCCAATAACCAATGTAGGTAAACGCATAAGGCGATTCGCGTACTTGCGATGCAACCGCTTTATCTTTGTATTCAAGTGGGTAAGCCCACATAAGTACCGGTAACGGGCCTTGTGTTTTATCGTACCCTGGTGGTAAATAAAGCGTGCCCGAAAGCTCAACGCCGTCGTCGCGTTTATAACGTAATTGCTCTTTAGTTACGCCTTTAAATGCAGGGTACGGATGCTCAAATGTCGTTAGTTGCGTTAACGTGTCGTTATCTAAATCACGTATAAAAAAGTTAGGTTGCTCAGTTTTAGATTCGCGAATAGTAATAAAGCGCTCACCTTCGTCATCAAGTAGTGCACGAACACGCTCATAGTATGGCGCTTCTGATTGCCATAAACGCTTGCTGCTATTTGTTTTAACATCGTACCTATCTAAAAACGGCACATTACCTTGCTCTGAAGCACCATTACCGCGCAGGTAAATATAACGCCCGCCTACAATTTTAATTACGTTTGCGCCTAAATCGTTGCGCTCGTAAATGGCATTACCCGGGTCTTTGTACGCATCGTTGTAACTACGCTCTGAAAATAGCACGCGGTTTCTGTCGGCATTTCGTGGTTGCACTATGTAAGTACGTACTTGGCGATCGCTAAAGCGCCAGTCTGTCAGCATTGCTACGTTTTCGTTGCCCCACTCCATTCCCGCATAACGGCGCTCTACTTTGGCAAATAATTTAGGCTCGCGTTTAAATGGTGCACGTAAGCTGTAAACATAATCATGATGCTCAACGTCGGTTTTCATGTCGCCGCCATCTTGCGCCTCGGCCCAAATAACTTCAGCACCTTGATCGGCTCGCCATTCAAAATCACGGCGGCCAGTGCGTACACTGTCGTAACCTTGTGGAATATTATCGGCAAGTGGCTGTTTTGCCAGCTCTGCTAATGCATAGCCGCGCATGCCCCATATTTGCCACGTGCTTGCAAAGCGGCTGTAAGGCACTTGATACGAAAACGGCTCATTAATACCGGCAACTAAAATATTGGTAGAATCAGGTGATACTGAAAACGATTTAAATAAAGAAGGGCTACCTATTGCTTGAGTATTGCCATCAAGCGTTATGTAAGCCAATTGCCCTTGCCCGTAAAACTTAAACTGTGATTCATCAAACGGGCTGGTTAATAAATTTTGGTAAGTACGTGCTGGCGCTTTTTCGCCAGTACTTTGTTGAATAACAGGCACTACATTTTGGCTGTTATTTTCAAGCCTTGGTTTACCAAAATTAACAGCAAGATTTGCAACAATGGCGCTGCTATCTGGCAGCCATTTATATGGCGATGCAGTTAGTACCGAATTTAACGCAGCACTAGTTAACTCTTTTGCTTGTTTGGTTTCAACGCTGTAAAGCCATAAGTTGGCTTGGGTTGGTTGCTCAACAACAAAGGCTAAATATTTACTATTAGATGACCATTTAGGTGAGCGGATAATGCCATTAGGTAAGTTGTTAATGCTAATAACCGACCCGCTTTGAACATGCTTAAGCTCCACGGCACTAAATTTGGCACTCACACGAGAGCGCGAAAAATTAGCGGGGTTTAGCTTAATACCTGCAAGCTTAAGCTCTTCTTTTGCAAGTTCATCAAGGGTTACTACACGTTTGCGCTCAAAAAGCGCTAGCCACTGGCCATCGCTCGATAAGTAACTAGTGGGTGCTAACTTAGCGTCAACCAATGCTGCAAGTTCGGGTGATGGGGTTTGATAGCCCTGCTCGGCGTAACTTGTTGGGACTAATGCCGCACAACAAATAAAGACAACTAACAGCCTAAAAGCGCTCATGTTTTTATCCTTTTGTTATTTTTTACTCTTATAGGCGTATATAAACACGTTTTGCTTTGTTCATAAAGTATTAAGGTAAGTTAAACACCTCTAAAAGATGACTTAATAGTGCTGATTAAGCTAAACTACAGCGCTATTTATTCACCACTGCGGTACTTAAAATACAATGCATAACAAAGCCAAATCAGTCACCATTTTTGATGTTGCAGAGCGTGCTGGTGTATCAAAATCAACCGTATCCTTGGTACTTACCCAAAGCGATAAAGTGGGCAATAAAAGTAAACAAAAAATACTCAAAGCGATAGATGAGCTAGGGTACGTTTATAATCGTGATGCCGCTGCTATGCGCTCAAAACGCTCTAACTTAGTGGCCATAGTAATAAATGATTTAACTAACCCAGCTATGGCACACCTTGCTACCAGCTTACAACTTTTGTTAAACGACAATGGCTTACAAGCCATGATTGTAAGCAGTAATAATAGTCTTGAGCTACAAGCAAACGCAGTTAAAAACTTAAAAGAATACAACGCAGCTGCATTTATTATTTGCCCCGTTGCTAATACTTGCCCCAAATGGCTTGATGCGCTCAGCGCGCAACACAAAGTAATTACCTTAATGAGTGAAGTGCCCTTTAGCGCAGCTCCGTGTGTATTACCCGACTATAAAAAAGCCAGCCACGTAGCCAGTATGCATTTACTCGCACAAGGCGTGACAAACATAGCATTTATAAGCAGTGAACTTACTTTAAGTGATTCACAAGCACTGCAAAGTGGCTTTAATACCGCTTGCGCGCAGCACAGCATTACACCATTAGCACCCATTCACTGCGCAGTAAACGCAGCCCTTAGCGCTAAAAATGCATTTATAGAAGCATATAAACACAACCCAACATTAAACGCTGTGGTGTGTGCAAACGATATTATTGCTCAAGGTGTTATTGCTGCTATTAACTCATTAACACATCACTGTATTAAAGTGGTGAGTTGCCACCATATTCCTAATAGCGCGGTTATAAATGATCACTTAACCACTGTGGCTATAAGTACAACTGATATAGCCAAGCGGTGCCTTTTAATACTGCAAGAGCTACTACAAAATACAGCCCCGCCAGTAAAAACACTGGTAAATGTAAACTTACAAATTAGAGATTCTAGCCAATGAAAAAAGTGCTGGTAATTGGCTACGTATGGCCAGAGCCAAATTCGTCTGCTGCGGGAACGCACATGATGTCGTTATTAAATGCCTTTAGAGCGCAAAACTGGGACGTTGAATTTGCAACGCCCGCGCAGCGCACCGACCACATGGTAAATCTTGACGACTTTGGCATAACCAGCCAAAGCATTGCACTAAACTGCGATAGCTTTGACGAATACGTTAAAGCCTATAATCCAGATATAGTCATGTTTGACCGTTTTATGATGGAAGAACAATTTGGCTGGCGCGTTGATAAACATTGCCCTCATGCAATTAAAATTTTAGACACCGAAGATTTACAATGTCTGCGTAATGCTCGCCACGAAGCGTTTAAAGGTGAGCGTGATTTTACAACCAGCGATTTACACTCAGACATAGCAAAACGCGAAATTGCCGCTATTTTACGCTGCGACCTAAGCTTAATTATTTCAAGTTATGAAATGAGCCTACTAAATAGCGTATTTAAAATAGAGCCAAACTTATTACACCATTTACCGTTTATGGTCGATTTAAGCTCACTGCCTACAAGTACAAAAACGTTTGAGCAGCGCCAGCACTTTATGACCATAGGTAACTTTAGGCACGCACCAAACTGGGATGCTGTACTTTACCTACAAAAAATATGGCCTCTTATTCGCAAGCAGCTACCAAAAGCAGAACTACATATTTATGGCTCTTATCCACCACCAAAAGCCACGGCACTAAATAACCCTAAAACAGGGTTTTTAATAAAAGGCTGGGCCGATAATGCGTTTGATGTAATGCAAAGCGCACGCGTATGTTTAGCACCACTGCGCTTTGGTGCAGGGATTAAAGGTAAATTGCTTAAAGCCATGATTATGCGAACACCCAGCGTTACCACCAATATTGGCGCAGAGGGCATGCATAACGATTTACCATGGCCGGGGAAAATAGCCAACACCGCCGATGACTTTGCCAGTGCTGCCATTGAAATGTACACCAATCAAAGTGACTTTGAGCAAGCGCAGCAAGATGGCAGCACACTACTTAATACGCTGTACAACAAAGCACTATTGAGCGCTGCGTTAATTCAAAAAGTCGATTCAATAAGTAGTGATTTAAACGCTCATCGCGAAAAAAACTTCACAGGCCAAATGCTCAAACATCATACAATGCGCAGCACTCAATACATGTCGCAATGGATAGCCGAAAAAAATAAAAAATTAGATTAAAAATGACTAGACACACACCAATTAGTGTTTAAAATCGCGCCCATCAAACGTGGGCATTTTTAGCTGTATTGTCTATATTTTTAGCTTAGTTATCGCAATATTTGGTCCAAAAAGATTTGAAAACTGCAACCTTTACAGAAAAACGCAAATTTATCGTTAAATTGGGTAAGATGCTTCACAAATATGGTACGCCTGCTTACCGCCTAGAAGCTCACCTCATGGAAGTGGCTACATACTTAGGACTTAAATCGTCGTTTGTTATGTCGCCAACCTCTGTAACGTTTGTTATTTGGACCGATGGCCACGAAGACGAATATACCCATGTTGCACGTGTAGACCCTGGCGATCACGATTTAGGCTCACTTGCCGACACCGACGACCTTGTAAACCAAATGCTTGACGACAAGCTAAGTTTACAAGAAGTTGATGCGCAACTAGACGCTATTTTTGTAATGCCAAACCCATACAATAAACTTGTTACGGGCGTTGCGTTTGCAACTTCTGGTGGTGCGTTTGCAATGTTAATGGGTACTAGCTGGACTGATGTTATTTGGTCATCGCTTCTTACTTTAGTTGTTTATGTGTTTGTGCTTTGGTCTGGGCGCTCAAAACGCGTAGCACATATGCTTGAGCCATTAGTAGCAATAATATCGGCCATACTTGCCTGTGCAGTAAGCGTATACATAACACCTGAAATAAACATACGCTTGGTGGTACTTTCGGCCATTATTGTGTTTATACCCGGTTTAGCACTTGCGCTTGGCTTAGCAGAGCTTGCAGCGCGGCATTTAGTGTCGGGTACAGCAAGAGTCATGGACTCGTTTATGCTGTTATTTAAACTCTATTTTGGCGGTTTTATTGGCATAGGCATTGGCTTTGCACTCTTTGGGCAAGCTGACTTTGTACAACCTGAACCATTACCAAAGTGGACAGCATGGCTCGCCATATTTTTACTTTGTAGCAGCTTAATCGTTATTTTTAGAACCAAACTTAAGCACGCTGTTTGGTCTATTGCATCAGGCTTTATAGCGTATGGCACCAGTATTGGCTCGGCTATGTACCTTGATTACACGTTAGGTACGTTTGTGGGTGCTTTATCGGTAGGTATATTTAGTAACTTGTTTAACCGTGTTGCTAATGCGCCGGCTTCTATTGTGGCCATGCAAGGCTTAATTGTATTAGTACCAGGTAGCAAAACCTATATTGGCTTAAACTCACTCATTGAAGGCCAAGACTTTATATACGCAGAGCATATAGGCCAGCAAACGTTTTTAATATTTATGTCGCTTGTTGCAGGGCTAATATTTGCAAACGTAGCCCTACCGCCTAAAAAGAGTTTGTAACTGATACTGAGCGCTCGCTTTACTTTAATTGAGTAAAGCGAGTAAAACATTAAACTAAAAACAACTACCAAGTAGCAATTGAGGCCAATGCTAAATGTTTTAGCTCATTACATTGCACTTGAGTCAAACTCAAAAACCTCATAGTGATTCCAACGTAAAAACAGTTCAGCGCTTTCTAAATAACCTAAACTCTGGATAATAAATCTATCTCAAGCAGCTATTTTCAGCGCTAACTGCGTTGAATTTACTTGCAATAGGCTAGATATTTGCGTATTCACTGGTGCGTAAACTGCTTTGCTGAGCTTGAATAAGCCATAAAACAGCCAGCGACAGTAAAACCGATTTCCATTTCATTATTGCTCTGTTCCCTCTATGAGTAGAGGTATTTTATGCGTGCTTTTATTAATTTAATGATAAACCATATATGGTTTTCTATTTCGGTTCAATCACTTACAAACAGCAGCCTTAGCTTATTAATAATAAAAGATGATAGTGAGGATTATTACTTGGCACTTCCCTATTGAGCTAAAATACTCAATAGGGAAGTAACTAACTAGCGTGACCAGTTAGTTTTGGCAAGCTCTACAATCTCGTTTCCTTTGCCATTTATCAGCGCTTTCATCATGTAAACGCTAAAGCCTTTTGCTTGCTCTAATTTGATTTGCGGCGGCATTGAAAGCTCTTGTTTTGCTGTATCGACTTCTAAAACAACAGGTCCTGAGTGGTTCATCATCTCGTTCATTGCCGATGGTAATTTTTCAGGGTCATCCACATGAATCCCTTTTAAGCCGCAGGCCTGTGCAATGTTAGCAAAACTTGGGTTTTCTAAATCGGTATCGCTTGATAAAAACCCACTGGCTTTCATTTCCATAGCCACAAAACTAAGTGAGCGATTATTATAAACAACAATCTTTATTGGTAAATTAAGCTGCTTAAGTGAGATTAAATCCCCCATTAACATCGAAAAGCCACCATCACCACACATTGCAATGACTTGGCGGTCTCTATCAACAGATTGAACCCCCATTGCCTGCGACATCGCATTTGCCATAGAGCCATGATTAAACGAGCCAATTAAGCGACGCTTACCATTCATTGATAAATAACGCGCAGCCCACACTGTTGGCGTACCTACATCACAAGTAAAAACAGCATCGTCAGCTGCTTGCTCGTTGAGTAAACGCGTTAGGTATTGCGGGTGAATTAAGTTTTGCGAGGTTTTGCCACTGGCAAGTTCATCAAGATCTTGTCGAGACTCTTTGTAATTTTTAACACATTTTTGTAAGTGCGAACTTGTCCGTTCACCTTTAATATAATCAAGCAGTGTGGCCACTGAGTTTTTAGTATCCCCTAACACGCCACAGTCAATTTGCACGTGTCGCCCGAGTGACGCAGCCTGATTATCAATTTGCAATATGGTGGTATTTTCGGGATAAAAAGCACGATAAGGAAAACTAGTACCAATCATTAATAACGTATCGGCTTCTTGCATTGCATGATAGCCCGATGCAAAGCCAATAAATCCGGTCATACCAACATCGTAAGGATTATCGTATTCAATAAATTCTTTACCGCGCATGGCATGCACTATCGGTGCTTGTAATTTTTCGGCTAGCGCAACAATTTCGTCGTGGGCATCCTTACAACCAGCACCACACAATAAGGTTACTTTTTTACTTTTATTAAGATGAGTCGCCATTGCTTCAATATCAGATAAAGCGGGGGTATAAGTTGCTGGCTTTGGCACGTTCCATTTCGGCTTAATAGCTTTAGGCATATCTTTTAATGCAATATCGCCAGGTAGCACAAGTACACTCACGCCTTTGTTTAGTATTGCTTGTCGCATTGCTGTTTCTAGCAGGTACGGCATTTGCTCAGGGCTCGACACCATTTCACAATACACACTGCATTCTTTAAATAATTCTTGCGGATGGGTTTCTTGAAAATAACTACTGCCAATTTCAGATGAAGGAATATGTGCGGCAATTGCTAATACTGGTACATTATTGCGCTGACAATCAAATAAGCCATTAATTAAATGAAGGTTACCTGGCCCGCAAGAACCCGCACACACCGCAAGCTCGCCTGATAAATGTGCTTCGCCACCAGCTGCAAATGCGGCAACTTCTTCATGTCGCGTACCTAGCCATTCAATTGTTCCCATTTTTCGCAGACTTTCACTAATGCCGTTAAGTGAATCGCCAGTTACTCCCCAAATACGTTTTACGCCTGCTTGTTCGAGGGTTTTAGTGATAAAACTTGCGATATTTTGACTCATAATATAGAACTCCTAAATATTCAGTTATTCTGTAAATTGATTTTTCGTCTCTGATCTATCAGGTAAGTCATCGTTTCGAAATGCGCTCAATTATTGAGAATCGATAAGCTTAAATATTTTGATAATGATAAATATATTACTACTGAGACTTTACTAACAAACGCCTATGCTTGCTGCGACCCCATACTGATACATAAAACATGAATGTCCGCTTTAAAGTGTTTATGAATATGCGGGTGCGAGATTTTTAGTGGCTTAACTATGAATATGTTATTATGCGCTCAATTATTTTACTGAATGCTTTTCTCTTACTTCTATGTCAAATTCTGCTTCTTGCTTTACATTATTTTCTCAAAATATTGATGCTCTCGCGCTTCCTGAAAAGTTTACTTTCCCTTTTTATTACGAGCCGCAACCATTAGCTGTAGCAGCCACTAAACAATTACAGCAACAGCTTGAAACGTTAGCGCATTTAAAAGCAGAAAATGCAGGTAAAATGTTTGGGGTTTTAGTGGTGCAAAATGCTAAGCAACAATTAGGCTTTTTAAGTGCTTATTCGGGACAAATTGAAGGTGATAAAGGTAATATTAGCTTTGTGCCGCCTGTTTCTAGCATGCAACTTCAAGACGATAGCTATTTGGCTCAAAGTAAAATAATTAACGATATTAATGCTCAAATTGAGCAATTAGAAAATAGTGAACAACTGCTTGAAGTTAATAGCAAACTTGATGATGCAACACAGAGCTACCAGCAAGCGCTATTAGCTCAACAGGCAGTAATGCAAGCCGGTCGTCAGCAGCGAAAAATACAACGTACCGAAGGCAAATTAGAACTTAGCGAAAGTGATTTTGAGCAGTTAAAAAATAAGCTTGCAGGGCAAAGCATCGTAGAAAAAAAGCAACTGCTGGCACTTAAATCCTATTGGCAAAATATAATCGAGTCACTGCAGCAAACACACATCAATATTTCTAATGAAATTGCTCATTTAAAAAAGCGCCGTAAAACACTTTCTAAAAGCTTACAAATAAAGCTATTTGCACAGTACCAATTTTTAAATGCAAATGGTGAAACTACAGATTTAAATGCTATTTTTGCAGCATTACCTGAGCACACTCCTCCTTCGGGTGCTGGCGATTGTGCAGCGCCTAAATTATTACAATACGCCTATAAACATGACTTAAAGCCACTTGCTATGGCAGAGTTTTGGTGGGGAGCAGCACCTAAATCAGCAATTAGGCAGCATAAGAATTACTACCCTTCTTGTTACAGTAAATGCCAACCAATACTTGGGCATATGCTAAAGGGTTTAGATGTTGAAGATAACCCGCTACTTATCAACCCAGCTCAGGGTAAAGATTTAAGTATTGTTTATAAAGATGACGACTTACTTGTGGTAAATAAGCCCGCTGAGTTTTTATCAGTGCCTGGCGTTAATATTGATGACTCAGTTTATATGCGCATAAAAACGCAGTTTCCAGAGGCATCAGGGCCACTAATTGTACACAGATTAGATATGTCGACTTCTGGGTTATTGATGATTGCACTTAATAAACGCGTGCACAAAGCACTGCAAAAGCAGTTTATTGAACGCACCATAGATAAACGTTATGTAGCATTAGTTAATGGTAACGTAGCTGAGGATAGCGGAGTAATTGATTTGCCCTTAGTGCTAGACTTTGATGATAAACCGCGCCAAATGGTGTGTTACACACACGGTAAGCAATCACTTACTACCTGGCAGGTTTTAGAGCGTAACAACAATATTACCCGATTACAGTTATACCCTAAAACAGGGCGAACTCATCAATTAAGAGTGCATTGTGCGCACAGCTTAGGTTTAAACATGCCAATTATAGGCGACACACATTACGGGCAAAAAGCCGAACGATTACATTTACATGCAGAATACTTAGCATTTACTCACCCTATTACGCTTAAACGATTAGAGTTTGAAGTAGCCGCAGATTTTTAAGCTAAAGCCCATCTAAGATCATTTGTTTGATGGTCTTTGCTTTTACAAAATGATCTAATTTATGGGTGTGTATCCACCAAGTAGCAGCATCCATAAGTAGCTCTGGATCGTCGTTTTTATTGGCAAAAAATGCATAAAAAGAAAGCCCTACATTTTCTCCTTTAACTGCTATTTTTTTATCGCATACGGTAATTATTTTTGCTCTTAGTTCTTCTTTCATATGTACCTTATTAAACAAACTATGCTCTGGATTATAAATCTATCTCAAGATCTTTATGGGCATATTTACTTTTAGCCACCGTTACAAAAAATTAAAAAAGAACGTACTGATAGTATCAAAGAAAGTATCATTTTTTCATCTTTTTTATTTGCGCGCTATTTTATTAACTACCTTAACTCCTCCAACACATCAGTAAAACTAAAGCCTGAAAATATTGCATGAGCGTGCTTGTAAAACTTACAGGCCGCATACTCCCACGAGCAAACGAACAAATATAAACTAATTTAATTCAACAAGTTAAATCATGGCATTTAGCTTGCTTCAATATTTGTAAGCAATTAAAGAGCAAGTAAAGGACTAGTTATGAATATTTTTGAAGCACTACGTCATGACCATGACAAACAACGAGAATTGGTAGATGCGCTTATTCAAACACACGGCGACACAGAGCAGCGCCACACGCTAATGGATGAGCTAAAAACAGAATTAGAAAATCACGCAAAATTTGAAGAACGTTACTTTTATAACCCACTTATGTTTGATGACTTAACTCACGAAAAAGCGCGCCACAGCGTAGCTGAACATCACGAAATTGATGAATTAATTGAACAACTTGAAGATACCGAAATGAGCTCGTCTGCATGGTTAGTTGCAGCTAAAAAGCTACACCATTTGGTACATCATCATTTAAGTGAAGAAGAACACGAAGTGTTTCAATTAGCGGGTAAAGCACTTACCGAAGGGCAAAAAGAGAGCCTTGCTGAGCAATACAACGACGCAATGCATTAGTTGCATAACATGCAAACCGACTTCCACACACTCCCTGTGTACTTATTGGTTATAAGCCTTATGGCTTATAACCAATTTTTTTGCATGTACTTTATTACTTTACAGTAAATTTCACGTCTTGGTCGCGTAATAAGTAAAGTGCAAAACACGCAGCCCACATTGGCCATGCAGTAAAGAATAATAAGTTATTAAAGCCATCTATGTACTGGTTGTAAGAAGAAAGCGTAGATAAGCCATGCATTACAAAAATGATACCGTACGTTATACGCTTTTTAATACCTGCTAAAAATGCTAAAGCAAGCACTAACTGCACCGCACCAATAATGTAAGCCACTATATCTGTAGAGCCACTAATACCGTAAAAATGTTCAAAAATACGTGCGCTATGCCCAGGATTAACAAACTTATCGAATGTCCACATAACCATTACAATAAACACGCCTAAACGCAAAGATAAAAGTGACCACTGCAAACGGTTTTGCACATCAGAATTCATTGAACCTGTCATAAAATTTCCTTAAATGAATATTAATAAACGTAGAAGTAACCTAGACCGTATAAGTTGTTTTTTATTTCAAAAATTTTTAATTAAATTCATTAGTTAAGCCATGCAGTACTAAAAGTGAAGCTTATTTAAGTAATTTAAAAAATGCTGCATAAAAGTTAACTCTTTTAAAATGTTAGCAGGTTGAAAGTAGTCTATAATTAAAAATTCTATTAAAAGCATATATTTACATTCACTCTAGTACAATCGCTGTATTAATATTTTATCAACTAATAAAACAATACTACTTAATTACCATCTTTATAATGCATCTGTTTTGTTATGTTCTAAAAAACAAAAAGAATCAAAATTTTACTGAAAGTTATTTTTAATCCTTTCGGTCTTTATCGCCAACAACATTTTAACCGTAGAGAGAAAACGTTTGAAACACGCATATTTAGCACTTTCCCTAGCCACCATATTAAATACACCACTTAATGCTTTTGCAGCCGAAGAATCAAAAACAGCAAAAGAAGGCGCAATTGAGCGTATTGAGGTGGCAGGCCAAGTTATTAGATCTCAAGGTCTTTCGGTTAAAAATGCCACTGTAGACGGCCCTTTTGGCGACAACTTAGCTCTACGAGATATAGCCCGATCAGTAACACCAATTTCAAGCGAGTTAATAGAACAACTCAATATTACGACTTTACAAGACGTACTTGCAGTAAGCCCTAATACCTATTCAGCCAGTGGTTTTGGGGCACCAAGTTTACCTACTATTCGTGGGCAACTAGGTGAGCTTTTCCAAGATGGTACACGCCGCCAAGCAGGTAATAATGGCTTTGGCGTGCCGTTATCGTTCAACTCTATAGAACAAATAGATGTAGTAAAAGGCGCGCCACCGGTATTATTTGGTTCAAGCCAACGCAACGGTGGTTTTGTAAACTTACATTCTAAAAAAGCATCAACTGACGACAGTAAAGGCAAAGCAACGGTATCGGCAGGACGATGGGATCAGTACAGCGTTTTAGTTGATTACAGTGCACCTATAGTAAAAGACAAAGTAGGTTTTAGAGTAAGCGCTGAACACATTAATAACGGCAGTTACTACGACTTTTCGGGCACGAAAAGCGACAGCCTATTTGCAGCACTTAGGGTGTTACCTGATGACAAGAGCAGCTGGGATATTAACTTTGAGTTATACCAAGTTGAATTTACCGATAACGCAGGTATTAACCGCCCTACTCAAGCGCTAATAGATAATGGCCTTTATATTACCGGCCAAGGCGTGCAAGTAAATGGCAGTACAGTTCCAGCGGCAGGTTCTATTGTTTCACCTACTGGGCAAGTAAAAATAGACCGTAGTACAGTACTTACCGACCCTGACAATCAAAACGAAGCCACTACTTATTTACTACACAGTATTTATAAGCGTGAACTTTCAAACAACGCATCAATAAAAAACATTACGTATTTTCAGCACTTACAACGCGAAGAAATTGCACAAAATAGCTTTGTTGAAATTATAGATGGTGCCGATACCGCGCAGAACCGTACCGAACTGACTTACCAATGGAGCAACGAACAGCAAACAATTTTTGCTTTTGATGTGCGTTACAACCGCGTGCTAGGCTACAGCCAATTTACAACAGAAGCCGACCTACCTATTGATTTAACTGGCCCAATTTCAAATCGCCGCATTCCTTTAACTGATTCACAACAAGCGCGTTTAATTGAAATTAGTCCAGGTGTATTTGTATCCCCTGGTGGTCAGTACGATATTAATAACGATGGCAGCGGCGACTTTAACTTATCAGACACTACCGATTCACGCTCATGGCAAACGGGTTTTGCTATTCAGCAAGATTCAGATTGGACAGATAAGTTTCATACAAGTGTTGGCTACCGCATTGATTTTTATGACGTACAAGCAAACGACCCAATAGCACCTGTAGGGCAAATTGCCGCCAGCGACAGCATTAACGACACTTTGCATTCAGGGCAAGTCAGTTTTAATTACCGACTAAGCGATGATTACACCACTTATGGCGCAGCAAGTTACAACGAAGCCACATCAAATAGCATGGCTGGCGGCACTACACTTGGCGGCGACAATACCATTAGTGCGCAAAATTTTGCCACCGAAAATACCCTAGTTGAGTTTGGTTTAAAATATGCACCAAACAATAGCGATTGGTACGCCGATGGCGCAATATTTAGCCAACGCCGTAGTTTACGTAACCGCGATGGCAGTAATACCGGTATTCGCACCACAGGTTTTGAAAGCCAAGTATTTTACGATGCCTACCCGTACTGGTTAAGCGCAGGTTATAGCTACATTGACGCCCGCTACGATAATTCTGCAAGTAGTCAAGATTCTGCCCAAGTAGCCGATGCATTTGACAACTCACGCCCTGATATTATTGCAGGCACCAGTGTGGGCGCTCCTAGTTTTACCGCATTTGCGCCTTCAAACCGCCAAGTTCAGGGCATCCCTGAGCAATCTTTTAGCTTTAACGGAAATTATTCAATTAATTCGAAATGGCAAACGGGTTTTTCAGGTCTATATACAAAGAGTTACCCATTAGACTTTTTGGCAACCGTACATATTCGCGATCAGTACACATTAAACGTAAATACTAGCTATGCTTTTACGCCTAGCACCAAGTTACGCTTAGATGTAAACAACGTTACCAATCAAAAAAATTGGCGCCCTGTATTTGAAGGCGGTTATTTTGGTGCAACCTTGGCTTTTCCTGAATTACCAATAAACGCCAAGCTGACGCTTACGCATAATTTTTAAAGGCAAGTTTGAAAGAGAGAGAACATGATTAAAAAAATACTTTTGTTATTGATTGCAGCGGTCGCCATCGGCCTGTTCTTTCATTTTGATTTGCACCAACTACTTACGCTTGAGGGCTTAAAAGGGTCGATGGATCAGTTTAGCCAATATAAAGCGCAATCTCCGCTATTAATCATTGGCGGATTCTTTTTATTGTATGTGGTGGTTACTGCATTGTCTTTACCGGGCGCGGCTATTTTAACACTGGCAGCGGGTGCTTTATTTGGCTTAGTTGAAGGCTTATTGGTTGCATCGTTTGCATCAACCATAGGTGCCACACTGGCCTTTTTAGTATCACGTTACTTATTGCGCGATACCATTAAAAAGCGCTTTCCTGAGCGTTTAGCAGCCATTGATGCAGGCGTTGAAAAAGAAGGCGGCTTTTACTTATTTACGTTGCGTTTAGTGCCGGTGTTTCCGTTCTTTTTAATCAACTTGTTAATGGGCGTAACAGCCATCAAGTCATGGACTTTTTACTGGGTAAGCCAAGTGGGTATGCTAGCCGGTACATTTGTATTTGTTAATGCCGGTACGCAGCTTGCTCAAATAGAGAGTTTATCGGGCATTTTATCGTTGGACTTAATTTTATCATTCGCTTTATTGGGCGTATTCCCATTTATTACTAAAGGGATCTTAAACGTGTTTAAAAAACGTCGTGTATACAAAAACTATACTAAACCTAAAAGTTTCGACCGTAACATGATTGTTATTGGCGCGGGTGCAGGTGGCTTGGTAACAAGCTATATTGCCGCTGCTGTTAAAGCAAAAGTAACCCTTATTGAAGCGGGCGAAATGGGCGGCGACTGTTTAAACTACGGCTGTGTTCCCAGTAAAGCGATAATTAAAAGCGCTAAAATTGCAGAGCAAATTCGCCACGGTGAACACTACGGCCTAGAAAACATGACACCGCAGTTTTCGTTTAAAAAAGTAATGGCCCGTGTTCATAAAGTAATTGCCGATATAGCACCGCACGACAGCATAGAGCGCTACACTAATTTAGGCGTAGACGTAGTAAAAGGCTACGGCAAATTAATCGACCCGTGGACGGTAGAAATTAAACTTAACGATGGCGGCACGCAAACATTAACTGCGCGTACTATTGTTATTGCCACTGGCGCACGCCCATTTGTACCGCCACTACCTGGTATTGAAGAAACAGGCTATGTAACAAGCGATACCTTGTGGGATAAATTTGCAGCGCTTGACGAAGCACCTAAAAAGCTTGTAGTACTTGGCGGTGGTCCAATTGGTAGCGAATTAGCACAAAGCTTTGCACGTTTAGGTTCAAGCGTTACGCAAATTGAAATGGCGGAGCGCATCATGATCAAAGAAGACCTTGAAGTGTCTACTTTTGCTCACGAAGCGTTAACCGAAAGTGGCGTTAATATTTTAACATCGCACCAAGCACTTCGCTGTGAAGCTCGCGATGGCAAAAAATATATCGTTGTTAAACATAACGACAAAGAAATAGATATTGAATACGACGAGCTATTATGTGCCGTTGGTAGAAGTGCGCGCCTTAAAGGTTACGGTCTTGAAGAGCTAGGCATTGAAACAAACCGCACAGTAGTAACTAACGAATACCTAGAAACACTGTACCCTAATATTTTTGCAGCAGGCGATATTGTAGGTCCGTATCAGTTTACGCACGTCGCCGCTCATCAGGGTTGGTACGCAGCGGTAAATGGCTTATTTGGTCACCTTAAAAAGTTTAAAGTAGATTACCGTGTTATTCCGTGGACTACGTTTATTGACCCAGAAGTAGCACGTGTTGGCTTAAACGAGCAAGACGCAAAAGACAAAGGCATAGATTACGAAATCACTCGTTTTGAATTTGAAGAGCTAGACCGTGCAATTACCGACAGCGCTACAAAAGGCTTTATTAAAGTGATTACACCCAAAGGCAAAGACAAAATACTCGGTGTTACTGTAGTATCTGAACACGCTGGCGATTTAATTGCTGAGTTTGTACTGGCAATGAAACACGGTTTAGGCCTTAACAAAATACTCGGTACTATACACAGCTACCCTACTTGGGCTGAAGGTAACAAGTACGCAGCAGGCGAGTGGAAACGCGCTCATGCACCTGAAAAAGTACTTAACATGCTTGAAAAATACCACACATGGCGCAGAGGCTAATATGTTTAAAACACCTCTAAAAGCATTGCTACTTGGTTCGGCTTTAGTTGCAACATCATTTTCGGCCCAAGCCCAAAACATGCACGATAGCTGGAATGCATTATTAAATAAGTATGTTGTCGCTATTAATCATAATCACAGTACTGAGGTTGATTACGCTGCTATAAAACGTGAGCATGCACAGCTAAAAACGTATTTAGATTCGTTAACGGCTGTAACGCAAAGCGAATTTGACGCTTGGGAAAAGCCTAAGCAACTCGCTTTTTTAATCAATGCTTATAATGCGTGGACTGTTGAACTTATATTGACTAAGTACCCTGATATTAAGTCAATTAAAGACTTAGGGAGCTTTTTTAGCTCACCATGGAGTAAAGAGTTTGTGCCATTACTTGGCAAAACTCGCAGCCTTGATGATATAGAGCATGGTTTAATACGTGGCAGCGGTAAATACAACGACCCACGTATTCACTTTGCAGTAAATTGCGCGAGTATTGGTTGCCCAGCGCTTCGAGAAGAAGCCTATACAGCCACTGATTTAGAGAGCCAATTGCAAGAGCAAACAGTGCGCTTTTTATCAGATATGACACGCAATATGGCTCAAGAAAATACGCTAAGCGTGTCTTCAATATTTAAGTGGTACGGCGATGACTTTGAAAAAGGCTTTAGAGGTGCAAACACGCTACAGCAGTTTTTCTTGCAGTATCCTGATGCCCTTAAACTGATACCCGCTCAGCAAAAAGCACTTAAGAATGATGACATGAAAGTTAAATTTTTAGACTACAACTGGGATTTAAATGTTCTCCATTAAGTTTTGGCAAACACTGGCGCGATACAGCTTTTGCTGTGTCGCGTTTTGCGTTTGTGCAATCGCAAATTTAGCTGTTTTTTCGAGCATCGCGTTTGCTAATACCGTTATTAACTCAAATAGTAAAAGTAATTTAGTAATTAACATACAACAGGGATCTCGCTGGCAACAAGTTCAAGCACTTGGTAGCAATCAAGATGTATACTTTTATGCATGGGGCGGCGACGCGCAAATAAATGCTTATATTCAGTGGGCAGCACAGCAAGTTAAAACTAAGTACAACATTAACCTGGTTCATGTAAAATTAAGTGACACCAGCGAAGCAGTAAGCCGTGTACTTGCCGAAAAATCAGCAAACAATAACAACCAAGGCAGCGTAGATTTAATGTGGATCAACGGAGCTAACTTTGCCACCATGAGTGAGCACTCTCTGCTTTTAAAGCAATGGGCAAATAAACTCCCCTACTTTGCATTAACCGATCCGGCTAATAACCCTGCTGTAACCTTTGATTTTGGTTTACCTACCAATGGGATGGAAGCGCCATGGGGGCAAGCGTCACTTACGTTTTATTACGACAGCATTGCAATAAATGGTAAGGCAAACAATAAATTGCCTACGACATTAAACGAATTACTAAACTGGAGCGCACAAAACCCTGGTCGCTTTAGTTACCCAAAGCCGCCTGACTTTTTAGGTATGAGCTTTTTAAAATACGCCTTAGTTGTACTGCATCAGCAAAGCAGCGAAAACATTAAAGCGCAGCTAAACCAACCAGCTACAACTAAAAATACGGCGCAAGTGTTAAACCCACTGTGGGACTTTTTAGATAAACTACACCCAACTCTTTGGCGTGGTGGCACTCATTTTATGCAAAGTGGTGCTCAAATGCGCCGCCTTGTGGACGATACAGAGTTGAGTTTAGCCTTTACTTTTTCTGCACCTGAAGTACCGGCAGCTATAAAACGCTATGATTTACCAAACAGCATTCGCAGTTACGCAATGAGTGATGGCAGTTTAAGTAATACCCATTTTGTGGCAATCCCTTACAATGCAAGCCACCAGCAAAGTGCGCAATTAGTGGCTAATTTTTTACTCAGCCCTGAGGCGCAAGCTCAAAAACAAAAAGCGCATATATGGGGCGATAAAAGCGTACTTATTCAATCAACGTTAACGCCTGATCAGCAAGCCTTATTTAAAACAGCTAAACCGCATCCAAGTGCACTGCCTTTAAACAGTATTAAACGCACATTGAGCGAACCTCACCCAAGCTGGGTAAACGCCATTATGCAAGGTTGGCAAACTCGTTATGGAGTAAGCCAATGAGTGTTATTTCAAAAAGTGTACCGATTAATACCAAAGCAACAACGCAGTGCAGCACCGATATGTTTACGCGCATTGTAAAATTTAGCCCGCGATTTTTACTCGCTTTACTTATACTACCCGTACTTGGTGGCTTAATTAGCGTATTGCTGCCTGCCTTTGGTTATGCGCCCGTACTTGAGCAAACAACGTTTAGCTTGCAAGGTTTTAATGCCCTTTGGCAAACACCCGGCCTTACCCAAATGGTTACCTTAAGCGTTGCAACGGGCTTAATAAGTACTTTGCTTGCATTTATTATTACCTTAATGATTTTAGCTGCGTTTTTTAATAGCCCGTGGCTTAACCGAATTCAGCGTTTATTGAGCCCTATATTAGTGATACCTCATGCCGCAGCTGCTATTGCGGTGGGGTTTTTAATTGCCCCTTCAGGTATGATTTCACGCTTAGCGTCGCCTTGGTTAAGCGGCTGGGAACTTGCGCCAAACGGCATGTTTCCGCATGATTCATTCGGTATTAGTATTATTTTAGGCTTAACACTCAAAGAGCTTCCCTTTTTATTATTAATGGCACTGGGCGTACTTGCTCAACCTGAGCTTGGCAAAAAATTACGCCAACAACATAAGGTTGCGCTTAACTTAGGTTATTGCCCAATGACCGCCTTTTTTAAAGTAATACTGCCAAGTCTTTATCCGCTGCTGCGCTTACCCCTTTTAGCAGTGCTTGCCTATGCAAGCGCAAGTGTAGAAATGCCTCTTATATTAGGCCCAAATACACCACCCACGTTGGCCGTTGCAATAATGCATTGGTTTAACGATGTTGATTTAAACCTGCGTATTAAAGCCTCAGCGGGCGCTTTATTACAACTGGCACTCACGGGTGGGTTACTTGCGCTTTGGCTTAGCGGCGAAAAAGCGATAAAGGTATTATTTAGCGATTCACTCACTAACGGGGTGCGCGAATACGGCGGATTTTATTGGCAAAAGCTAACGGTAATACTCACTGCTTTAGTGATCGGTTTTATTTTACTGTCGCTAATTGCCCTTATTTTGTGGTCGGTTGCGGGCTTTTGGCGCTTTCCCAATGCACTCCCTGAGCAATTTACACTACTGCATTTTAACAGTGCATTAATGCAAATGAGCAACCCGCTTTTTAATACCCTAGCTATTGGTTTAGTAACAACGGTATTTGCCATTACGGTTACTTTATTGTGTTTAGAGTCGGAGCAGTTAAGCGACAAACCCATCTCTCGCTTTACCAGTTTAATTATTTACTTACCGCTATTAGTACCCAGTATTGCCTTTTTGTTTGGCCTAGTATGGATACAACAATGGGTAAATAACCAAGCCGCGTTTTTTAATGTGGTGTTTACACATTTACTGTTTGTTTTGCCTTACGTATTTTTGTCACTCGCGAGCAGTTATAGGCGCTTAGATCCTCGTTTTGCTCATGTTGCAGCAAGCCTAGGCGCAGCACCATGCAAGGTGTTTTTTAAAGTAAAACTACCTCAGTTGTTTGCCCCTATTTTAATTGCAGCCGCACTGGGCTTAGCAATTAGTTTTGGACAATACCTCCCCACGCTTTTAGCTGGCGGCGGGCGCATAGCCACAATAACAACCGAAGCCGTTACGCTTGCCAATGGCGCAAGCAGACGCACCAGTGCCGTGTACGCTATTATGCAAATGGCGTTGCCACTTATTGGATTTATACTGGCATGGGTTTTACCTAAATATTTTTTCAAAAGTGCACGTGCTTAAAAGTGCACATATTTAAAGCATCCATATTTAACACTATCAGGGTTAAGGTTTTTTAATGCAGTCATCGTTACAGATTAAAAATTGTCAGCTTTATCGCCAAAATGAGCTGCTACTTAGCTTAAACGAGCAAGTTAATGGCGGTGAAATTCTGACTATTATGGGCCCATCTGGCAGTGGTAAATCAAGCTTATTAAATTGGCTTACGGGTACTTTACCAAGTAGCTTTAAGGCCAATGGAGAGGTGTGGCTTAATGGTCAAAATATCGATAATACCCCTCCGCACTTGCGCCATATTGGAGTGCTTTATCAAGACGCTTTATTGTTTTCGCATTTAACTGTTGCTGGTAACATTGCCTTTGCAATGCCAAAAGGTAATAAAAAACAACGCCTTGAAAAAATAGCACACGCACTTGAGCAAGTAGGTCTTAAAGATATGGGCAATCGCCACCCCGATAACCTCTCGGGCGGGCAACAAGCCCGTGTTGCATTATTACGTATGCTGCTGAGCGAACCTAAAGCCATTTTACTCGACGAACCCTTTAGCAAACTCGACACCCAACTGCGTGTTGATACACGCGAACTCGTGTTTAGCCAAATACGCGATCATAAGCTACCTGCAATTATGGTAACTCATGACCATAGCGACGCCGACGCTGCAAATGGCAAACTCATTACTTTAAGTAGCGCACTTTAAATACATAGCTTTAAACGCATAAGGCAATAAACATGCTAGACAAATTTATCACCCCTGTCATTAAGCCTCTTTTAACACCTGTGGTTATGCTTATGCATAAACGCGGCATAACCGCCGATCAGCTAACCGTGGTAGGCTTTTTAGTTGGCTTATTAGCCGTGCCATTACTGGCGTTTGAAATGTGGTACGGCGCATTAGTGGCCATTGCTTTAAATCGAATTTTAGATGGACTTGATGGCGCATTAGCACGCTATGCAAACCAAAGTTCAAGCGCAGGTGGCTTTTTAGATATCACACTCGACTTTTTATTTTACGCGGCTATTCCGCTTGGCTTTATTTTGGCAAACCCTGAGCAAAACGCGATAGCGGGATCGTTATTACTTGCTACTTTTATTGGTACGGGCTCAAGCTTTTTAGCTTTTGCGATTGCCGCCGAAAAATTTAAACTCGAAAAACCGCAATTTAAATACAAAAGCTTTTACTACTTAAACGGCTTAACCGAAGGCACTGAAACAATAGCGCTATTTATTGCATTTTGTATTTGGCCGCAGCACTTTGCGGTTATGGCGAGTATTTTTGCTATTGCGTGTGGCATAACTATTTTTACCCGTATACATGGCGGTTATCACACACTTAAGCAACAAGAAGCCGATGCTAACAAAGCAGCTGAAAACGTGCCTAGCAGTTCAAATTCTGAGGTAATAGATGACTAATGAAGTATGGTGGCGCTTAGGCTTCTTTTTTAGCATTTTAGTTATAATGATGTTGCTTGAAGCGCAAAAACCAGCGCGTAAATCACCAATAAAAAGCAGTACACGTTGGTTTGCTAACTTTGGGTTAGTGTTTGCTTCATCAGTTGTTGCGCGCTTAGTGGTTCCCATTGGGCTAACCGCCGTAGCACTTTACAATCAAGAGCACGGCATTGGCTTATTTAATCAAATAGCTCTACCAAGCAGTTTAATTATTATATTGAGCATACTTTTACTCGATATATTAATTTATTGGCAACATAGGTTATTCCATAACGTGCCTATTTTATGGCGCTTACACCGTGTACATCACGCCGATGCACACGTAGATACCAGTACAGGGCTGCGCTTTCACCCTATCGAAATTGTACTGAGCATACTTATAAAACTAATTGCAGTAACTGCTCTTGGCGTACCTGCAATTGCGGTACTTATATTTGAAATAGCACTTAATGGTTTAGCATTATTTAATCATGCAAATATACGCCTACCTAATGCTATTGAAAAACCACTGCGTTTAATATTAATGACGCAAATATTGCATCGAATTCACCATAGCCAAGTGGTTAGCGAAACTAACTCAAACTATGGTTTTAGTGTAATTTGGTGGGATAAATTATTTGGTAGTTACAAAGGTAAAGCTAAAAAAACCGACGCAGATATAAATATTGGCTTAAAAGAATACCCAAGCCAAAACCAAAATGCGTCCCTTTTGAGGTTACTTACAATGCCTTTTAAAAACAAGTAAAAACAAGCATATTTTATCTCTTACAATACCAATCCACTTAAAATTGCTTTTATGTAGATTGGTATAAACAAAATACTCCTTAAATACTATAAATATACCTGTAACTAACCTTTTAATTGTTAAGTCCTTTCCTACTTTTTTGACGTAAAAAATATTCCGCTCACGCTCCCATCAAAAAACACAAACAACATAACTAATTGTATAAATTGCAATTTATATACAATCTAAAATTGGTAAACTGGTCTTACCGTAAACTAATTGTAAATAAAATAAACAAATATGTTGACCATTTGCGTACTCCACAATATCATTTGTAAGCGCTTACAAAACACATATCAAAATGTAAGCGCTTACAGCATGAAAAAACAAAGCTCAAAAAACAATTAATCTGACAATAATCTGTTGAAACCGGGGTTCAGTTATGAACATTGAAACAACGCACATTACACGTTTACTTGCCGCTATCTCTTTAGTTACGTTAGCTGGCTGTGGTGGCGACTCTGCCACTAAATCAAATTTTGAAAATGTAGATGCCTCTGAGCCAGTTTCAGATTGGCAAATGGTTTGGAGCGACGAGTTTGAAGGCTCAGCCATTGATACAAACAAATGGAACTATGAATTAAACTGCGATGGCGGTGGTAACAACGAGAAACAGTGTTACACCGACAGCGAGCAAAATGCATTTATTGCAGACGGTGTGTTAAACATTGTTGCCCTACCCGCTGAGGAAGGTGCAGAAAAACCTTATACTTCAGCACGCTTAAATACGCGTTATAACGCCGACTTTACGTATGGCCGTTTTGAAGTGCGCGCCAAACTTCCATCAGGACAAGGTAGCTGGCCAGCATTTTGGATGCTACCAACTGATGAGGTTTACGGCACTTGGCCTCGTTCTGGCGAAATAGATGTTTTAGAATCAGTAAACCTTAAAACACCGGATGAAGACGGCGGTATAGAGTCTAGTATCCACGGCACCCTTCATTACGGACGCGCATGGCCAGATAACAGCTATACAGGTAAAGAATACAAATTCCCTGAAGATACTAATCCAGCAGATGATTTCCACACGTATGCTGTTGAATGGCAAGAAGGTGAAATTCGCTGGTACGTAGACGGTTACCTTTATGCAACTCAGCGTCAATCTGAGGTTTTATATAATTCAAAAAATGAGCCTGCGGGCTTAAAACATCGTGGTTGGTTTGCAGAATACTTTGAACAAGGTTCTGGCGAACTTACAACGCATTGGGATAGCGCACCATTTGATAAAGACTTTCACTTATTGCTAAACCTAGCAGTAGGCGGTGACTGGCCTGAAAACGTAAATGATTTAGGTGTAGACGCTAGCGCATTTGAAAATGGCCAAACTTTTGCTATTGATTACGTACGTGTTTATCAATGTGCATCGAACCCTAATACTGGTAAAGGTTGTGAAACCATTCGTCCAGGTTACAACAGCTTAGACGATGCCTTACTTGAGGGTGATGCCCCAGTTCCTATAGCAGGAGGAGTTACTCCATTAACCATATTTGGTGATTCTTTTAATATTAATTGGCCTGCGTGGGATTGTTGCGGAGGTTCAACTCCTGCAATAGTTGTTGATGAACAGCAAGGTAATACAGTTGAGTTTAGTGTTGGTGAAAACCCAACAGTAAACGGCTTTATTTCAAGAGCGGAAAACATCACTGATGAGGCGGGTGTAGCCTCCCCTTTTGATGCTACGCCCCTGTTAGCACAAGGGTATTTTCAATTTAAAATGAAAGTAACTAGCGCACCTGCTGATGCAAACTCTACATGGGTCGTTAAGCTTGAAAGTGCAGGAGATGCACCAACTGCGGCCGAATTACCTATTACTCAAAGCGTTGAAGGTATTGCTCCTGTTGTAGGACAATGGCAAACATATACATTTAAATTAACCGATCTTGTTGCAGCAAACTTAGATATTAGCGCTATTGATGTAGTGATGATTTTTCCTACATGGGGCACTGGTAATGGCGCTGTATATAGAATAGACGATGTGAAAATCACGCAAGATTTTCCAGAGCTTAATGTGTTCACAGATACTCAAAATCTTGATTGGCCAATGTGGGACTGCTGTAGCGGCTCTACGCCAGTGGAAGTAATGGATGATGAAGAGCATGGTATAACAGCGGAATTTACAATAAATGATACGCCTACAGTAATGGGTTTTAACAGCCGTACATCTGTTGGCGGAAGCGGTGAGGCATTTGATGCAAGCGCTATCATAACGGTTGGTCAAATTACGTTTGATATGAAAGTTACGAGTATGCCAAGCACACCCGACGCGCCATGGTTTTTCAAAGTTGAGTCAAACGAAGGTGACTCTGCCGTAGAGCTTGCACTTACTGAAAGTGTTGAAGGCATTGCCCCTGTTTTAAACGAATGGCAAACATATACTTATACACTTTCTGACTTATCGGCTGCCGGTTTAGATGTAAGTGCGATAGATGTATTAATGATTTTTCCTAATTGGGGCCAAGGTGCTGGCGCAGTATATCGTGTTGATAATGTAAAAATTTCAAACCCATAATTTAGATTTCACTGACAAAATTCTAGGTGTTTATACCAATTGCATTAAACAAGAGATCTATTATAGCGCTAAGAAAATAGCACAATAACAAGGCGAAAATTGTGACATATAGTTGTTCTATATAAATAATTTTTAACACAGTTAGTGAGTTGTTTAATGCGATAGAATGATCATATTTTTAGTAAAATTGGTATTACACAGCACCTTCACTCTTGAACAACATTTTATAAAGCAGAGCTATTATGAACACATTCAATTTTAAAAAGAGCCAACTTGCGGCTTCTGTGTCTCTCATCATTGCTGCGAGCACATTAAACACAGCTATTGCGGCAGAAGCAGAAACAAGCGTTTCATCTGATGTAGAAGTTATTGAAGTAAAAGGTATTCGTGGTTCACTTATTCGTTCTATGGATATGAAACGCGACTCTTCTGGCATTGTAGATGCCATTTCATCTGAAGAAATGGGTAAATTCCCAGATACCAACTTAGCAGAATCATTACAACGTATTACCGGTGTATCGGTTAGTCGCGCAAACGGTGAAGGTAGCCAAATTACA
Organism: Pseudoalteromonas sp. Z1A2; assembly: GCF_011378755.1. Classification (NCBI taxonomy): domain Bacteria; kingdom Pseudomonadati; phylum Pseudomonadota; class Gammaproteobacteria; order Alteromonadales; family Pseudoalteromonadaceae; genus Pseudoalteromonas; species Pseudoalteromonas sp. Z1A2. The sequence continues at coordinate 205,187 of NZ_WTKX01000001.1, forward strand.
GTACGTGGTTTTGGCCCTGAGTTTAACTTAATAACCTTAAATGGCCGCCAAATGCCGGGCACAGGTTATACACGTTCGTACAACCTTGAAAACATCGCCTCTGAAGGTGTAAGTGCGCTTGAAGTATTTAAAACAGCACGTGCAGACGTGCCAAGCGGTGGCTTAGGTGCAACAGTTAATATTTCTACTGCGCGCCCTTTTCAAAAGCCGGGTCAAAACTTTTCAGCAACCGTTAAAGCAAATCACGACTCGTCAAACGAAGCTGGTGATGACGTAACACCAGAGTTTTCTACTGTTTACAGCAATACTTTTGTAGATGACACTTTTGGCTTTGGTTTTTCGTTTTCGCACCAAGAGCGTGACTTTCAAAAACAAAGTGCCAATATTCAAGGCTGGCAGGCAAACGTAGACTTACCTGAATTAGATAGCAGCAACGTCGTTGATAACCGCACAGACCCTGCAGGTAACTACTACTTCCCTAAAGACATGAATTACTCTATTGAAGATGTAGAACGTGAACGTACAAACGGACAAGTTACCTTTCAATACGCACCGGTAGATGGCTTTGTAGCAACACTTGATTACACTGCAAGTAAAGCAGTTACAGGTTCTCAAAGTATTGGTTGGGGTATTTGGAACGACTTTGGTAGCAATATTAATGGCTACGAGCTTGATGAAAATGGTACGGCTGTTTATGCTGATATTAGCGGTAACGATGCCTCGTTTACAGCCAACAAAGGCACTACAGAAGTAAAAGCGCGCTCACTTGGTTTAAACCTAGATTGGGAAATTAGCGACACGTGGCACGTAGAGCTTGATTACCACGACTCTAAAAACGAAACTGATAACGGCGCCGACAATGGGCTGGGAAGTGCCGGCCAAGTAATTTTAGGTTCTGATCAGCTAGCTAATAAAATTTATGATTACCGCACGGGCGAAGTACCCAGTGCACAAGTTAATTGGTTAAATGGCACAAGTGAATTAACGCCTGGCGAAATTGATTCAAACTTTAGTCAGTTTACTCACTCACCGGGTGAGTCAAACATTGAACAATTACAGCTACATACAACATGGTATAACGAAAGTTATGACATTGGTTTAGTTAAAGTTAAATTTGGCGCATCACGTACAGAACAAAACACCGGTGGTTACACCGCGTGGAGTGGTTTAGTAGGTGGTCCAGGCTTTAACCCATCATATACAGAAATATTCCCAGACGGCATGTTTACCCGTCACGATACATCGGGCCTTTTAGATCAATTTGAAGGGGGCGGCAGTGACTTACAACCTGGTTACTACTATACCTACGATTTTGACGAAGCTGTTGCGCGCCAAATTGCTTACTTAACAGCTGATGTGACAGGCGGCGATGCATACGCCGCAAATGCATATATGGATGGTATTGACAGCGAAAGCTACGTAGAAGAAATCACTAATAGCTTTTATGTTCAATCAAGCTGGGAATTTGACGTAAGTAACTACTACGTAAAAGTAAATGCAGGCCTACGCTATGAGCAAACAGATGTAACCAGTACTGTGCGCCAACGCGTTGAAGATCAAGTTAATTGGATCAGCGCTTCTGAGTGGATCATGCAATACGCTGCTGGCGGCGATGATAACTTCTTAGAGCAACAAGGTGATTACGATGTTTTACTGCCTTCAATCGACGTAAGTGTTGATTTAACTGAAGACGTAGTAGCCCGCGTATCTTGGGGTAAAACAATGTCGCGTGCACCACTGGGTAATTTAGCCGGTGGCCGCAGCTTAACAGGCAGCCCAAAACCAGGTTCTCGCACAGGTAGCCAAGGTAATACAAACTTATTACCGTTTGAATCAACAAACCTTGATTTATCACTTGAGTATTACTACGCAGAAGGCAGCTACGCATCTGTTGGTTACTTTAAAAAAGACGTTGATAACTTTATTCAAACCACTATTACGCAAACCACTATTGATGGCTTGCACGATATTTTAAACGGCCCTCGTTACTTACAAGCCGTAAGCGATATTGAATCACGTGGTGAGCAAGCAACAACCGACGCTATTTTTGCACAAATGATTGCCAGCGGTTACGGCAATGCAAATGGCGTTATTGAACCAAACAGCGACGATCCGCTAATTACATGGAATATTAGCCAACCACAAAACACCGACAGTAAATCGGTAGATGGTTTTGAAGTAGCTGTTCAGCACTTAATTGGTGAAACCGGTTTTGGTGTTGGTGTTAACGCAACGTTTGTAGATGGCGACGTTGAATTTGATAGCGAAAGCCTTGATCAACAAGCACCGCTTACAGGCTTAAGTGACTCAGCTAACTTCCAAGGCTTTTACGAAAAAGACGGCCTATCAGTTAAAATTACTTATGCATGGCGCGACTCATACCTAATTGGTGTTGGCCAAGCGCAAGGTTCAGCTGATGCGCCTCCGCAATATGCTAAAGCGTATGGCCAATGGGATATGAGCGTTAACTACGATGTAAACGAAAACGTAACGGTATTTTTTGATGGCATAAACTTAAATAATGCCACCGAAGAAGGTTACGGACGTTACGAAGAGCAGTTCTTATTTGCTAATCAATACGGTCCTCGTTACTCAATTGGTGCTCGTTACACGTTTTAAACTATTCCCTAGTTAGAATAGTTAAGCCGCTTGTTTCAACAAGCGGCTTTTTTTATAACGTTTTTATTTGCTCAAGCAATACATCAGTTGTCCAATCAATGCCGTTATATGCCACATCGGGTTGGTAAAAGTCTCCTGCCCCATGTAGCGCATAATACAGTGATTGTATTTTGTTTTAACCAAGCCTAATTGCAATTACCACAAAACAACTAGTCTATTTTTTAGGCAAAAATCTAATGCATATTTTACTAAACTGCAAAGTTAAGATGGGTGCTTCGTTTATTTTTACCTAAATGCCAGCTCTAGAGATTGCTTAATGCTTGAGTAGACGAATCCATTCATCGGGGTTTGCTAAAATAAAGTCATAAGTATCTTCATTATCTAAAGTGATTGTTATGGCATCGCTTGTTAGTGGTAAAATGCCTGCGCCTGTCCCTGCTGACTTTTCAATTTTTACGATTGCGCTTCGTGTAAAAGTATAAGGCCCTAAACCAGCACTTTCATTGTATGGCTCAAAACGTACTTCACCTTGCGTTACATAAAATTTACCATCGGCTTTTGCAACACCACTTTGATACGTAGCGGTAGATGATTTGAGTATTTTATTGTTCATTCGGCGTTCCTGCTAATTAATGTACGTCAATAAAATGTATTCACTTTAGTAAGTTATATAGCTTTATGCTTTAAGGCAATTAGTTTGTACCTAAAAAGCAAATTATGATGACACCTACTTTATTTAACCCATTAGAATCTGGGCATCAAAAAACGCAAAGTTTGGATGGGTTTATTGTTAATTCTTCTACATCTTGTTAATTCTTCTACAGCCTCAACGCCAAGCTCACCGGTAAATTGGGAGCGTAGCGAGTAATTTATCCGCGTGCAGCTTTTTGTTAGGCATAGTCGGGGCAAGCTCCCTATTTTAAGCAGCACTTCTTGTGTTTTTTCCCACTACCACATGGGCACTTTTCATTACGCCCAATCTTCTTAGATTTTCTAGTTACTGTGTTAAAATTAACCTTACTTTTTCCTTTCAATGACTGAGGCTTAGGAAGACCCTTAGTCGCCTTGTCCATTTCATCAGACTGTTCCCATTTAAACTCTTTACTAACACCAAATCTCAACCTTTGGGAACTGGTGCCAATGCATACACCGAACCATTGGTCAGCCTTCTGCTCATATTTCCTGACCTCACAATGACGATCTAACCGCTTCGCAGCCTCGGAATCTGAGTCATTGTTGCAGTGAATAGTAAGCCCCGTACTTCCTTCACTTATGCCAAGTGTTAAATCATGATGTTTACCATCTTTTTTCCCCAATTCAACTAGCTTCGATATTCCGTCATTAATCATTTCGATTGTGTCGCCACTAAGTGTCAACAGCATAAAACCGAAATCTACAGTGCCTGAATGTTCACGCAATTCAATGTCTTTAACCAATCTGTCGAAGTGCGTTCCTTCGTACTTTGTTAATATCCCATCTGGAGTCTCACTGCCAGGAATGCCATCTCGTCTCGTCATCATTGCAAGATCTAAGTCAGCGCAAATGTCATCTCCTAGCTGCATCATTGTGTATTCACCATCCATCCAGAGATTTTGTTTTAGATGGTATGACAAGATCGTTAGCTCGTGAGTGGATAATATTTTATCGCCATACAGCGTTCTTCTGTTGACGTAGCTTAGGAAGTGCAAAGGAGACCTTAGCATCTCTGTTGCAACATCCAAGAAGAAAACATCCATCACAAATGCTGGTTTAATCAAATCGGTAGGATTTTGCTTGAGGAACTGCCTAGCTTGAAATGACAAAGCGGGATAATGATCAGATACCACGCAGAAGGGGTAGATTTCTTTAAATTCTCTTCTGATGGTTATTTCATTACCCTTTTCGTCTAAGAGCTTATAGTTATTGTCAGATAAATAATTTGAACATGAAAAGGCTTGGTCATATGCATCTTGAACGGCTTTTTTAAAGTCATCTTTTAGAGATAAGTCGTTCCCTTTGCGGGCAGCTATAGTCAGTTTCTTTGACTTTGCCTGCAATACTATTGCTCTATTTGCAAACACTACAAGAACGTCTATTTCACCAACTTTATTGCGCTTCGCATCAACAATATCAACATTCTGAAAAACTCGTTTTTCTCCGAAAACTCGCACAAGCCTTCTGCTTGAAAATTCTTCTGTAAATTCGCCGCGATGTCCCATCGCAATACTTCTGTACGCCGCATCCGAATTGAACCAAAAAAACGGCGTTTCGTATAACGCTTCTACCAAACTGTAATTTTGAAACAGTAAGTATTTATCTTCTTCAAGCTTTATTATTGGATAGGCATTTATTGGATTAAAGTCATCTAAGGATATGAAGTCGTTTTGTTCAATTGGCGAAACAAAAGATTCAATAACACAGCTACAAGCCTCAACATCCAATCCGGACTTAGCGGCTATTTCTCTCAAGGAAAAGGTATAAGCTTCAAAGAAAGTCCATTCGTTTGGATGTTTATTTGCTAAACCAACAAGAGCATCATTAATCTTGTCGTTCTGCAACACCTGAATTGCTGATACAACAGACATGACTTGCTCAAGTGAATAGCCTTTGTTTTCAATTAGCCATGCGTTATCTTTTCTGTACTTATCTTCAGCTAGATCTCTATACTGAAAGTGGTATGCTGATTCACCCCCATAAAAAATTGACTCTCTTAATACAGCGCCAGAATTGAAAGGGTTAAAGTCAGCATCACCAATTTTATTTGGGTCAAATATCTCTTGCATTGGTGGCATCATGGAATGATGCAACTCCTGAAGTAAAGCATCTGTTCCGCTAATATATTCTTGCATCACTTCTGGCGAAGGTATTGTTGCATCTATATTCTTTTTACTTGCCAGTCCAATTAGTGTAGATATTTCTGTTCTTACCAAACGCTCCATTGAGAATTGTTGCAATACATCTTCAGGCTTCACTTCATCAGCGTATCTGATGGTGTTATCTCGAAAACAGAAATATGCGATTGCGTGGATGTAACCGGTAGATTGGCAAAGAACTTCTAGTTCTTTAAATATTTCGCTTTCCTTTCTGGCTATTTTATTTTCCGGCATCCAGTGCTCTCCAGATTGTATTGCCTAACACCCACATAAGGGGCAGTAACGCATGGGCTAGAATCCGAGCGAAGCGACAGAGCCCATGCGTTACTGTCCCAGCGAGCCTGCGAGCGGCTTAAAGTGATTGTTATATTTTTTTACCAAGCTTCTCTGAGCGGCTTTTTTTAACCTGTTTTTTTGAGTCCGTCTTTCCTTTGATAAATTCTTCAATACGCTCTATTTCATTTTTTTGAGCGATATCTTGCTGCTTTATCGAGTAAGATTTAGCTTCATCCTTGGTGCTAAACGATTTCATAACTTTTCCATCTACATCGATAACATCATAGATGATTTTATTTCCATCTTTTCTAGACTCAATCGGATAGAGAAGCTCACTGTTTTCAGAATTCAAATTTGTTTCCTTAAAATATAACAACTTTGTCTACGACATTTGTCGTTTTATAAACCGACAAATGTCCCTATATTACAATGCATTTATCTTAGCCAGCAAATAACCACCTGTAAACAATTAGTTAACTACAAAGAAATCTCCGTTAATGCTGTAACACACCAAAATGGGGGAGAGCAGTAATATCCGACAATGCATAAATCACTGCACATTTTTAGAGCAACTTTTATAAAAAGTTAATATCGTAAAATCGTTTTTAACGCAGGTAATGAGTTATTAAAACGCTTAGGTTTTAACGTTTTGAACCCGGCTGGTATTGTACTTATATATTACAGCACGCTTAAAGTAGCGTTGTGAGCAATGTGAATAAAAGCGCTGCAAATATGCAGCGCCCTCATTACTTAATGGTTGTTGTGTTTAAGTTTGAATTGCTTTATTAGAAAAAGCCGAGCGGGTCTTCGCTATAGCTCACTAATAAATTTTTAGTTTGTTGGTAGTGATCGAGTGCTAGTTTGTGTGTTTCACGCCCTATTCCTGATTTTTTATAACCACCAAATGCAGCATGTGCTGGGTACATGTGGTAACAGTTGGTCCACACTCGGCCAGCTTCAATTTTACGCCCCATGGTATAAGCACGGTTCATGTTTCTGCTCCACACCCCTGCGCCTAAGCCAAATTCTGAGCTGTTGGCAAGTTCGAGTGCTTCGGCTTCATCTTTAAAGGTCGACATAGAAATAACAGGGCCAAAAATCTCTTCTTGGAATACACGCATGTCGTTTGTACCTTTAAGCAGTGTAGGTTGTATGTAATAACCACCATTTAAATCGTCATTTAGCTGCTCTACGTTTCCGCCGGTGAGTACTTCGGCGCCTTCTTTTTTACCTATGTCTATGTAACTAAGTATTTTATCAAACTGTGCTTTTGAAGCTTGAGCGCCCACCATGGTTTCGCTGTCGAGTGGATTGCCACGTTTAATTTGTTGGGTACGTTCGAGTATGCGCTCAATAAATTGCTCGTATATATCTTCTTGAATAAACAATCTTGATGGACAGGTACATACTTCGCCCTGGTTAAAGTAAGCAAGTACGGCGCCTTCTATGGCTTTTGATAAAAACGCGTCGTCTTTTTCCATTACATCATTAAAAAATATATTGGGCGATTTACCGCCAAGCTCTACCGTTGAGGGAATAATGTTTTCAGCAGCACATTTTAAAATATGTGAGCCGACAGGTGTAGAGCCTGTAAATGCAATTTTAGCAATGCGTTTACTTGTGGCCAGTGCTTCGCCTGCTTCTTTACCAAACCCATTTACAATATTGAGCACGCCTGCAGGCAGTAAATCACCAATAATTTCCATTAAAACTAAAATAGATGCTGGAGTTTGTTCGGCTGGTTTTAGTACCACACAGTTACCTGCAGCAAGAGCTGGGGCAAGTTTCCATGCGGCCATTAAAATAGGGAAGTTCCACGGGATAATTTGCCCAACCACACCTAACGGTTCGTGAAAATGATATGCCACCGTGGTTTCGTCAATTTCACCAATACTGCCATCTTGCGAGCGCAGGCACCCTGCAAAGTAGCGAAAATGATCTGCCGCGAGCGGAATATCAGCAGCGAGTGTTTCACGAATTGCTTTACCGTTATCCCATGTTTCGGCAACAGCTAGTAACTCTAGGTTTTGCTCAATTCGGTCGGCTATTTTTAGCAGTATGTTACTTCGGTCGGTCACCGACGTTGTGCCCCATTGCTCTCGCACTGCATGCGCTTTATCGAGAGCCAGCTCTATGTCGTCTTTATCTGAGCGCGGTATTTGGCAAAACACCTTACCGTTTACTGGGCTTATATTATCAAAGTATTGGCCATTTACTGGCTTCACCCACTCTCCGCCAATGTAGTTCCCGTATTGTTGTTTAAAGTTTACGAGTGCGCCATCGCTACCTGGATTTGCATATATCATGTGTGTGCTCTCTTTATTGTTGTTAGCTAAAGGTCGAACATTTATATAAAACAAAATGCTTTATATTTAATCAATGTTGATTGACATTAAACTAACAAGTACCTAAAAACTTGATTAGCTGTCCACAAAAGTTGTCTGTGAGTCCAAACTAATAAAACCTAAAGGATTGATATGCACACATCTCAGTTAAACAAAAAACGCCAACAACTTGATGTATTAATAGAAAATAAAGTCACATTCGCTGCAGATAGCAGTGAGTTGAGTATCTACGACACGTATCAAAGCGCGCAAAAGGTAGCACTGCACTCAAACGAGCTGCTGTTTTGTGCCATGCTAAGCGGCAAAAAGGTAATGCACGTAGAAAGGAGCCAATACCATAAAGTATTTTTACCACACGAGTCGTTTGTATTAGCGCCAGAGCAAGGTGTTTTAATTGATTTTCCACAAGCATCAATGCACGCCCCAACCACCTGTTTAGCCATTGAAATTAGCACAGATAAAATAACGAGCGTGGCGAATGCACTAAACATGCAGCAAAATTTTGCACACGATGGCTTATTTGAATATGTACCTCAGTTAGTGCATACCCAACATAATATTCAAACGCAGCAATTATTAGAGCGCATGGTGCATTTATTTAGTGAGCAAGGCGCACAGCGACATTACTTGATTGATTTGTCGTTGAACGAATTGATCACCCGTTTATTACAACAACAAAGCCGCGAGCTATTGCTAGCTAGCTGCGATAAGCCACGCCTTAAAACAAAAGTGAGCGATGCCCTGCTTTATATTGAAGAACACTTAAGTGAAACGCTCGACATAAATACCTTATGCAAAATAGCATGTATGAGCCGAAGTAAGTTTTATCATCAATTTAAACTCGCATTTGGCACTACCCCAGCCCTTTGGCAGCAACAGTTAAGACTAAAAAAAGCGCGTACTCAATTACTACAAGGCCATGCAATTAGCCAAGTGTGCTTTGATGTTGGATTTAATAGCGCGAGCCACTTTAGTCGCCTATTTAAACAAACCTTTGGCATTGCGCCTAAAGAATGCCGACATTAGCCCTAAAATCTTATTTTTTTACTTTGCTAACGCCCTGAATATGTTAGTTTATTAACATGTGTATTGAGTAAAGAATTGGTATGAGTAAGCAAACCCGCTGGACCCTAAAAAGTATTGCTAAAGAGTTAGGTGTGTCTAACGCGACAGTATCTAATGCGTTTAATCGCCCTGATCAGCTATCGGCTAAACGCCGAGACGATATTCTTGCAGCGTGTAAAACTTTGGGCTATTACGGGCCCAATAAGGCCGCGCAATCGTTGCGTAATGGCACATTTAATATTGTCGCTTTAGTGCTGCCCGATAGTGTGGAATACATGGTGTCGGACCCTGTAGCTAGTAGCTTTATGCGCGGTGTTACCTCAGTGCTTGAAAAAAACGGCATTAATGTTTTATTGTTTTCAGGTAATAGCGATACCCTTAATAACATAGTCGACTTTGTCGATGGCTTTATTTGTTATGGCCGCCCTCGTAATAACGCGTTAGTTGAGCAGTTAAAAACAGTGTCTAAACATGTAGTGACAATTGATTTTGATATTGCTCGCAATGCCTCTGTAAATATTAATAACGAGCAAGCAAGTTACGAAATTGCTAAACACGTACTGCATAATCAAAGCGATAAAGTGGCTATATTAGGGCTTAGATTACTTGATGAAAACGTATTATGCCGCGTGTATGAACACCACGAATTTGAAACCGGACAATCTATTTCGCATCAACGTTTACGTGGTTATCAACGCGCTTTAAGCGAGGCAAATATTACGGTAGCTGACGATCGTATTTGGAACATTCCTGAAAGTAGCGAGCGTTTTGCTAATATTGCTGCTAAAGAGGTTTTAAGTGCCTCCCCTCGTCCTAACGTTATTATTTGTATGAGTGATTTAATTGCGCTTGCCACAATGCGAGAAGCAATAAAACAAGGCATAAAAATAGGTGAAGAACTGCGTATTGTGGGCTTTGATGGTATTGATGAAGCAGCCCGGTTTGTGCCTCGCCTCACCACCATTCATCAAAACAGCCAAGAAAAAGGCGTTATAGCCGCTGAATTATTTATTTCTAAAGAAGAAAAAACTCAGGAAGTCAGTTACGAATTAGAGATTGGTGCGAGTAGTTAGCTTACAAACCTTGTAATAGTTTTATGTGTTAAAAAGCCAAGCTACTTAAGCTTGGCTTTTGCTTTACATGGCGTTTGTAAATTACTTTTATAACATTAAGCTAAAAATGAATTTAAGTTAATCGTTGTTTCTTCATCACCATTTACCTGCGTAATAAGTGCATGGCGTAATTTAAAATCAACAGTAAGTGAAATAGTTTGCTCATCTAGTTGCCACGATAAACAACACATACTGCCTTCACCTTGGGCGCTAAATTCACCTGCAAATGCAGGGTGTGAATTGCGAATTTTAATTAATTCAATTAAACCTTTTACTACAGGCTTATTTAAGGCTTTGTCGATTATATTTGCATCTAAATATGGGCGGTTAATATCACGGCCTACATTTGTATTTGTCAGTAATTCCATGTCGTTTTCGCAAGCAAATAGGCCGCCGTAATAAACTTGTGGTACACCTGGAGCAAAAAATTGAATTGCACGCGACAGTAAGTAATCAAAGTCTTTAGCGCCTAATGCGTTGTAGTACGTACAGTTAACTTGATATAAGTCGACATTACTCGCCGCAGCGCCCGTAGCTTGGCGGCTTTGGTTGTTGCTGTTGGCGTGCATTGTTTCTACTAGGTTATCAATCTGCTGTGCATTTAATAGCCCTGGTTTGTCGCCCATTGGACCTGCGTCAATAATGCCAATACCGTCATGTGTATCAAGTACAGTTAAGCAATTACGTGGCGAAATTTGTAACCATTTGAGCAGTGCATCTACATCGTTGTTAAATAAGCTGTGTAAAATAAGCGGTGGTAACGCAAAGTCGTAAACCATATTTACGCGTTTTGCCACTTCTACCTGAGTTTGATAATGGCTATGAATTTCTGCAATGGTTTCCATGCCTAAATCGTTTGCTTGCTTAGATAAGTTATCTAGGTAGCCAAACGTTTCATCAAGCATAAAGCAGTTAGTGCCAGCTTGCTTAATAGCGTAACCCGCCGCATCTAAACGAATAATATTTACATTGTTAGCCGAAAATTTAGTGAGTACGTTATTTAAATACGCAACACCGGCTTCTATTTTTACGTTTATATCAATTTGGTTATCGGTAAAAGTGGTCCAGAAGTCATACGTTTTACCATCACCACATTTCATTGGGGTAAAGCAACTACCAGGACGTGGGCGGTAAATTGCTTTTTGCTCAGCTTCGCTCATACCATTTGGAAATACATCATCTTTGGTTAAAAACAAATCCCAAAATTCTGATTGCTTACCTTTAGCTAATACATCTTGAAACTGAAAAGACTGCGCCGATACATGGTTAACAATTAGGTCAGCCATTAAGTCGAGATCTTTACCTAATACTTGTATGTCTTCCCAAGTGCCTATTCTAGAATCAACTTCACTATGGTCAATAGGGTCAAAGCCAGCATCGCTGCCATCAATAGGATTGTAAAATGGCAATAAGTGCACACCACCAAATACGCCTTTTAAAGGGCCGTTTAAAAGTGTGGTTAGCGCGCCTATATTTTGGCCAGTGATTCGATCAGCATATGTGATCAATTGAACTTTATTCTTCATCATTGTGTGATTACCATGTTGAATCTTAATCGATTAAGATATATCTTTAACTAGCGAGTAAGAATTTACAAGTAATTTTTAATAATTTTACATACAAATTTCGTGTCTCACGTAATACTACAGTAAGCAACTGACTGACTTACGAAGTATTAATAGAGAATTTAACGAGGAATAAACACATGACAAAATCACACACTCACGTAAGCAGCGACCCACTGCAACAAATACGCTGGCTTACATACATGATGTTTTTTATGTTTGCCATGACCTCTGACGCAGTCGGCATGATAATCCCCGAACTTATAAAAGATTTCGGTTTGAGCATGACTCAAGCTAGTGCATTTCATTACGCTCCTATGGCACTCATTGCCTTTAGTGGATTATTTTTAGGCTTTTTAGCTGACAGCCTTGGCCGTAAAAAAACCATTATGCTAGGTCTATTAATATTTTCCGCGAGTTGTTTTTTATTTGCATTTAGCACCAGTTTTACTTTCTTTTTAGTATTGCTTTGCTGCATAGGCCTGGCCATTGGTTTATTTAAAACCGGCGCACTGGCATTGCTTGGCGATATTTCACATAGTAACGACGACCATACTAAAACTATGAACAAGGTTGAGGGCTTTTTTGGCATTGGCGCTATTGTAGGCCCTGCCCTAGTTGGTGTTTTATTAGTGCAAAACGTTAGTTGGACATACCTGTACATTACTGCGGGCGTAATGTGTTTAATCCTTGCTTTATTAGCATGGCGCGCAGACTACCCTGACGTAGTTAAAACAACTGAAAAGCCAGCCTCTTTGGCCACGACCATGAAAATGGTAAAAAACCCTTATGCACTTGGCTTTTCTTTAGCTATTGCACTTTATGTAGCGACTGAAGTGGCTATTTATGTATGGATGCCAACGCTATTAAAGGACTACACAGGCTCTTGGCCACTCCTTGCCACTTATGCACTTACTATATTTTTTATACTACGTGCTGCAGGTCGTTTTATTGCTGTATGGTTACTAAATCGTTATAGCTGGCAAGGTGTTATGGCTTATTTAAGCTTAGGTATTGCGCTTTGTTATGTGGGTACACTTATTGGTGGCGTTGACTGGGCTGTAGGGTTACTACCTCTTTCAGGTTTATTTATGTCTATGGTTTATCCAACTTTAAACTCTAAAGGTATATCGTGTTTTCCTGCTGAGCGCCATGGAGCCGTAGCCGGCGTTATATTATTTTTTACCGCATTATCGGCTGCTTTAGCTCCTTTATTTATGGGTATGATCAGCGATTACTTTGGCCATGTGCGCTATGGCTTTTACTTAGCAACAGGGTTTGCCGTGATTTTATTTGTAGCTATGTTGTTCAATTATTTACGCGACCCATCAATGAGTGCTTTACAAGAAAATAACCCAACAGCTTAATAAATTTGTATCTCAATACAATAAAAAATACTTTTAAAATCAACATATGAATAATAAAAGAGCAAATTAAACACAAAATAATTTGCTTATTGTAAAATATTTGTTATTTTTACTTAATCGATTAAGTGAAAATAACAAATCCTACTGGGTTCAACACAACGAGGCGTTCACATGACAACACACAATACACCTTTATATTTAATCAGCGCTTTAGCACTTGCCGTAAGTCAAGGCGTTAACGCACAAGAAACAGACCAAGCAACACCTGAAGCATCACAAAACAAAGGTCTTGAAACAATTGTTGTAACCGGCGTACCACGTCGAACAACAATCATGGCTTCAAGCGTTTCAGTTAGTAGCGTATCACTTGAACAAGTTCAGGTGTCTACTCCTCGCTCAACAGCCGAGGCTTTTAGAATCATTCCTGGTATCCGTGCAGAATCGACAGGTGGCGAAGGTAATGCAAATATTGCTGTTCGTGGCCTGCCAGTTGCTTCAGGCGGTGCAAAATTTTTACAATTACAAGAAGATGGTTTACCTGTACTGCAATACGGTGATATCGCTTTTGGTAATTCAGATATTTTTATGCGATTAGATAACACTGTGCAAACTATCGAATCGATTCGTGGTGGCTCAGCATCTACTGCCGCAAGTAATGCACCTGGTGGCATTATTAACTTTATCTCTAAAAATGGCGAAAACGAATCTGGCAGTGTATCTACAACACTTGGCTTAGATTACGACAGCGTTCGTACAGACTTTGAATACGGCACTTACTTAACCGATAGCGTGCGTTTTCATGTTGGTGGTTTTGTTCGACAAGGCGAAGGCCCGCGCGAAACAGGTTACACGTCTAATAAAGGTGGCCAAATAAAAGCTAATCTTACTAAAGATTTCGACAACGGTTACGTTCGCCTTTATTACAAACACTTAGACGATAAGAGTGTTGGCTACCTTCCTATGCCAATGTACTCAAATGGTGACTCTATTGCTGGCTTTGATGCGCAATCAGACACACCTCACTCAGCGTTATTTACTAAAACAGTACGTTTAAATGGTGAAAACCAAATCAGTAGCGGCGATATTCGCGATGGTATGAATCCAAAGGTTGACTCTGTTGGTTTTGAAGCTGTATTTGATTTAGATAACGATTGGCGTATCGAAAACCGTTTTCGTAAATCATCAATAAGCGGCAACTTTAACTCGCTTATTCCTGCAGAGGTTGGCAGCGCATCATCTATTGCACAGAGCATTGGTGGTGTAGGCGCAACACTCAGTAACGCAAACACGGGCGCTGCATTTAACGACGACCTTGCTATGCGAATTCATACGTTTGACGTAACAATGAACGACTTCGATTCATTAGTTAACGACTTTAAACTAACTAAATCGTTTGATGATGACACCAGCATTACCTTTGGTTATTACGCGTCAACACAAAACATTGCTATGTCGTGGTTATGGAATTCATACCTTATGGAGCTTAAAGGCGACAATGCTGCATTATTAAATGTTACTGCAGCTGACGGTACTGAATTTTCAGAAAATGGTTTATATGCATATGGCACACCTTACTGGGGAAACTGTTGCCAACGTGATTACGACACAGAGTACGACACCCGTGCACCATACGTTGCATTCTCTACTAAATTAGGCGACGTAAGCATTGATGCAAGTGCCCGTTACGACAGTGGCGAAGCTCGCGGTAACTATGCAGGTGCCGTAACATCAACTGTAGATATGAACCGCGACGGTGAAATATCAATCCCTGAGCAAAACGTTGCAGGTATTGATACAGCAAACGCAAGTCCAGTAAACTATGACTGGAACTATTCTTCTTATTCAATTGGTGCTAATTATCAAATTGACCCAAGCCTTGCTACGTTTGCACGTATTAGTAAAGGTGGGCGTGCAAATGCTGACCGTCTTTTATTTGGTAAAGTACGCGCCGACGGCTCTGTTGCAAAGGAAGACGCTGTTGATGAAGTAAACCAGTTTGAGTTTGGTGTTAAAAAGCGCTTTGATTCATTATCAGTGTTTGCTACTGCGTTTTTTGCCGAAACTGAAGAGCAAAATTTTGAAGCAACATCACAAACGTTTTTTGACCGTGAATACGAAGCAAAAGGGATTGAAATAGAATCTACTTACTTTATTGATGCATGGGATTTTCGCGGTAATTTAACTTGGACCGATGCAGAAATAGCAAAAGATGCGCTTAACCCAGATGTTGTAGGTAATACACCACGTCGTCAAGCCGATTTAATTTACTCATTAATGGCACGTTACAACTATGAAAAAGGCGCTGCAGGGGTAAGTTTCATTGGTACTACCGATGCATACGCTCAAGATAATAACGATCTACAATTTGACGGCTACACACAGGTAAATGGCTTTGTAAGCTATGACTTATCTGAAAACCTTAATATTGCGCTTAATGTGAATAACCTCTTCGATACAGTAGGTATTACAGAAGCAGAAGAAGGTTCAGTACCTGAAAATAACATTATTCGTGCCCGTACTATTAACGGCCGCACAACGTCGGTAACTTTAAAATACGCTTTTAACTAAATGTGTGTATTGCGCTGCGGTGAGTAGTCACTGTAGCGCCTTTTAAAGTATGAATAAATAACACCCTTCACGTTTTTTAGCCTAGCCTTGCTAGGCTTTTTAGGATATTCCAAATGACTAAACTCCTGTGCTTAGGCGAGCTATTAATTGATATGCTGCCACAAGATGCTAATAACTCAGCCTATTTACCTATACCAGGTGGCGCGCCTGCCAATGTAGCTGTTGGCTACGCAAAACTCGGCGCAGAGGCTGCATTTTGTGGTGGTAAAGGGGACGATCATTTTGCCAATCAATTAAGTAATGCATTAGCGCAATACAATGTAAATACAGACTATTTATTTACCATTGCAGGCTCACAAACCGCCATGGTTATAGTAAGCCTTGATGAAACCGGCGAGCGTAGTTTTGGCTTTTATCGCCATAACACAGCCGATGTACTATTAACGCAGGCGCATTTAGCGCATATAAATTGGCAAGAAATAAGCACACTACACTTTTGTTCAAACACATTAACCGAATCAGCAATTGCCAACACAACGGTTAAAGCGCTAGAACTTGCAAAAGCGAATAATAAGCTCGTCAGTTTTGATGTGAATTTACGCTACAGCTTGTGGGAAAACACAAACGATATAGCAAGCAATGTAAAAGCCTGTTACACCTATTGTGACATAGTAAAACTCTCGCGTGACGAACTTAATTTTTTAGCTCAGCATAGCGATACAACGAGCGATGATTACATTCAAATGCTATTAAATACCGGAGTAAAACTGGTGTTTTTAACCGATGGACCAGAGCCTGCCACGGTTTACCACAGCGCATTTACACTTAACGAATCGGCACCAAAAATAAACGCCGTAGATACAACAAGCGCAGGTGATGCATTTATAGCGGGGGTTTTATACTACTTAAATAACTTAGGAAGTGATTTACCACTAGCAGATAAACTAAATGATAAAGCGAGCATAAAAGGCGCCCTGCACTTCGCTCTTAAATGTGGCTCTAAAGCGTGTTTAGCTAAAGGGGCATTTCCGGCATTACCTGTGCTGGCTGATGTACTTTAATAGACCTAATGTTTTTTAAGTTCAAATATATGCAGTAACGCGTAGTTACTGCATAGCATCAAACACCATTTTACTATCCACTATTTGTTCAAAGTGCGTTATTTTTTGATTTTTAAGCTGCCAAATATGCGCGACCCTAGCTTGCATTTTTTTACCCGTTTTAATATAAGTACCAGAGTACGTGCCATACACTACAACAGTATCATCTTGGGATAAGTAGTTTTGTGGCGTAAACGTGTAGTTATACCACTCGCTTGCAAGCTTTTGAAAAACATGTTCAGTAATGTCATTCATACCATGGTATGTATCAGCATAAGCAAAACCGTCAGCCTCTTTCCAAGTAATAGTATCACTTGCATGAGCAACTAAATTTTGCCCATTCTCTTGTGATGTTTTGCCTTCATACGTACTTTTAATTATGTCTATGTTGTTCATTTTTGCACACCCTTGCACTATAAAAAGGAAGCTCAATAAAGCTGTAATATAAACAGCTTTATTATTTAGAAATTTCATCACACTATACTAGCGCAACTGATTGCTGTAAGTAGGTAACCCACTGCTCAGTTTTTCCATAATAATGGGCTATATCGGCTTTTTGCCACTTACCTGTGTTAAATTCAAATGCTGCACTAGGAAAGCCTTGCCCATGAATATCGTGCAATAAGCCTCGGCTTTGTGCTATATGTTGATCTGTTGCACCGCCTTCTAGCGCATTAAAGTGGGTTTCAAATAAGGCCTTGTTTAAACCCAGCTCCAATGCAATATCAGTCAGTACATGCAGCTGCATAATGTTTTTACCCTGAGCATAATAAGCATGTTGAATACTATTAAGCATTTCCCCACCTGATATACCAAGCGCTTGCGCTGCCAATATAGCGGTAATAGCCGGAGCCGAGTTGAGTATAATATCGTTGGTTTTTAAAAGCCCATCAGTATAGTTACTACCAAATACCTGACCGGTTTTCTTCGCTATGACACTGTCGTTTTTAAGTGCAAATTCACGCCATGCAGGAGTCACAGGTTTGACATTATCACCTGTTAGCATACCTCCACTGTGTACTTTTACAATTAAACCATCAATATTTTCAGCAGCGGTGATCAAGGGCACGCTGCCGTAAGTCCAACCACATAAAGGGTCAACAATTATATGTAACGTTACGTTTTTCATTAATATTTCCTATCTAAATAATTGCTTAACGCAAGGGCACTTAGTGCCATTGCATCTCACCCATAACCACTTTTGAGCCCAACTCTAAAATGCTTCTTGCACCTAAATCAGGGTAAGCTTGAGTCATTATCTCTACAAATTCAGTTGAGTTTTTTGCATTTTTTGCAGCGCTATCCGCTTTATTTAAGTATCCTTTCATGAATGACACACCAGAAAGGTCTTGTTTACTGCCCTGTAAAAAATGACCTGGAATAACAGTCTGTGGTTTTAAATTCTCGATGTTATCTAATGTTGACTGCCAAGTTTGACGCTCTGCAGCAGTGCTCGAATCGGCCAACCACACATGCATTTGATCAAATACTACAACCCCACCCAGCACTGTTTTTATAGAAGGGATCCAAAGGTAAGTATGCTTTGGATCATGCTGTAAATTTTTAATAATAATTTCTTTCCCATCTATAGTTAGGCTATTAGATAGCATTACTTCTGGCAAAATAAGTTCTTTAGGTGCATTGCTCTTTAAAATAGGCCCCCAATAATTTAACTTTCCTTGCATTGAGCGCTTAATATTCTCTACTGTTGATTTAGTCGCTAATAACTTTGCTTTTGGAAAAGCAGCTTTAATTACATCTAAACCAAAGTAAAAATCAGGGTCGCTGTGACTAATATAAACAGCTGTTAATGTTTTACCGCTCGCTTTTATTTTTTCAACCAATGCTTGTGCATCATTACGCTGAAATTGGGCATCCACTAATAACACTTCGTTATCACCACTTATAATGCTTGATGAAACAGCAAAAATACTTTTGTCTTGTGGGTTATATACATCAACAACTAATTCACTTTGCGCTAATACCGGTTGCATTAATGTGCTTGCTAATAAAGCTGTTGCTGCTAATACGTGTTTAACTTTTTTCATTCTCAGTAGCCTGTTTGTTATTTCGTTAAGATGAGGCTATTGTATGTTGCAATTTAAGAATGAAAAACTAGGCAGAATGCAACTATCTGTTGCATAAATCGAACATATAGGCAAAGTGAATGGATAGAATTATTGCAGCTGATGTATTTATAAAAATTGTAGAGCAGAAAAGTCTAGCCGGTGCTGCCCGTGCTTTAGATATGTCTAGATCTATGGTTACACGGTATTTGAATCAAATGGAAAAGTGGGCAAATACCCAACTACTCCATCGGTCAACAAGAAAAATAACACTCACGTCAGAGGGTGAAAAAGTACTTAATCATAGCCGAGAGCTCATTGCCATCGCCCAAAACATCAGTGCGCCAATAGAAAGTAATAACAGATTAAACGGGCAAATTAGGTTGTCGTGCTCGCCTTTTTTAGCACATGATGTACTACCAGATATGTTGCAACAATTCTTGCACGCTCATCCCGAAGTCAGTATTGATGTACAAATTAGTAATCACGTTACAAATTTGGTAGAAGAGCGAATAGATTTAGCAATTAGAATTACCAATGACTTAGATCCTAATATAATTGCTCGCCCACTTGGGAAATGCCATTCAGTATTATGTGCAAGCCCAGAATATTTAGAAAAAAACTCTAAGCCTATAACTACGGATGATTTGAGTCGCCATAACTGTTTGAACTATTCACGGTTTGAAAAAAGTATGTGGCATTTTTCACACCCTGAAAAACCCGTATCTGTAGCGATTGCTGGTAACTTCAGTGCTAATGATTCGAGCTTACTGTTAAAAGCTGCTCTTAATAATCAAGGAATAACTCTACAACCTAAGTTTGCTGCGCAGAAATATATAAATAATGGAACGTTAATACATTTACTACCACACCTTAAACCACAAACTTTGAACATATACGGTATTTACCGCTCTAGGAAACATCAGTCACTTGCACTTCGTTCATTTATTGATAGCTTAGTAACGTATTTTGATAAAATTGATACTTAACAATAAGCGAAAACTATTAAACGTTCGCTATAAGTCCTTTATTTAAGAGTTGAAATAGCGCTTTGTAAGCGCTATTTTTTGAAAGAAGGGATTTATTATTCGTCTAGCCAATCTATGGCTGCGGTAGCATTTTCAAAGTATTGAACCTCACCCGATATAAACCAGTTACCTATTTTGGCCATTCGAGCTTGCCACTCTTTATTACCGTAAATAGCTACTTTTTTAAATTCTTTAGAGTGCTTAACACCTAACTTGAGGTCGTCCCACGCTGCGCGTAATTCCCAACCTTCAAGCTCGCTACCATCTATTAAGGCGTTTACAACTGGGTGCTTAACTTCGCCAAGAGCTGAATTTATCATTGGGGTAATTATTTTGTAGTCGTCGTGAGTAAGCGTACCAACGGCTTTAAGTTTTAAAAAAAACTCTCTTCCTGCACGTTCAAGACCAATCGATAAACCATGTGTTGTGTGTACCATTACTGCTCTCCTTAAATAGGCTGAGTGGTAAAAGTACACCTTCTAAAATTAATTAGTCCTGAACTAAATCAATAAATAGTCCTGAACTAAATCAATAAATAGTTCTGAGCTAGATCATTAAATAGTCTCAAATAAACGACTCAATTACGCATTTTGTACGCGAGATATCTGGTTTTCTACATCAGTTAAATGGCCCGTTTTAAGCCATACTTTTGCACCATTACTTCCCGCTTTAACGTTAACAGAGCTATTAATAGGCACTCTTAACCAACTGTTTTTTACAAGGGTATCGGCTTGCTCATCAAATGAGCCTTCAAGTACTAGCAGCTCAGCTCCGCCTTTTGCGCTTATAACCATGCAGGCGTTGGGCTTAAAGTCCAACAAGCTTACGTCTTCAAAATCGTCTTTGTATAAAGGGGTTACGGCTACATTTTTAAAACTAGGGTGCGCCGTACTTTGCATCAAGTCCGTTTGTAAACGCACGTGGGTTCGATCATCTGGCTGAAACTGCCATAACTTTACAAATATAACGCAGCCATTTTCAGACCCCGGTTTGTGCTTTGATTGCGGTGGGTTACGGATATAAGAACCTGCCGCAAAGTCACCATGTTCATCTTGAAATACCCCTTCAAGCACAACAAACTCTTCACCGCCTGTATGTACATGCGGCGAAAATTCACTCCCAGGTGCATAACGAACAATGGTCGTTGCGCGAGCAACTTCGTCGCCCACTCTATCGAGCGCTCGCCTATCAACGCCCGCCATTGGCGATGCAACCCACGGAAGTGATTCGCTATGTACCACAACTCGTTTACTAAAATCGGCAGCAATTTTCATATTTGGCTCCTAACCGTAACTCCACTTAAATTTTAAACTAATAACCTAATTAAGCTGCAACACTTGGGCGTTTTGCTACTTTTTCTTGCCATGCAACTAAATGGGTTAACTCATTCGGGATTGCTATTTGTGCAAATCCAGCAAATACCATCCCAGCATACAATGTAATATCAGCAATACTAAACTGCTCACCAGCAACAAACGCCGATTGCGCTAGTACATCATTAAAATAGCTAAACCCTTGGCGTGCTTTTTCGCCTTGTTTTTCACCCCAAGCCACATTTTGATACGTTTCAAGCTCTGGACCTAAGCCATCAGTTGCATGATGAAAGTAAGTTGCCACAGCGTCAAGCACCATAGATTCTGCGCGTTTTTGCATCATGTTAATTACTGCACGCTCTTTTGCGGTTTCACCCATTAAAGATGGGCCTTCAAATGCGGTATCAATATACTCAGTAATAGCGGTACTTTCTGATATAAACGTGCCGTCATCTAGCTCTAATACGGGCACACCTGCTAATGGATTTTTAGCTAAGAAGGCTTCTGTTCTGTGCTCACCATTTAATAAATCAACAGGTACAAACTCAACATTTGCAGTGGCATTTTTTTCAGCTAAAGCGATACGAACACGAAGTGGGTTTGGAAAGTTTTCTACATCATAAATTTTCATAGCAATCTCTATCTTTATTGTTTAAAAGTGAGCCAATGGCGGAACCTACCTATCGATAGGTAATTTATAATATTAAACTAAATTTAAGTCAACGTTTAAATTTTTCTGATTTATGGGATTTAACTTAATTCATAATAAAATTATGGAGTTGCTTAAAAGTAAAAACACTTGTAAATAACTACCTACTGGTCGATAATTTTGCTGTACCAATTGCATTAAATAAGTGATCTATTATTGCGCTAGGAAAATAGCGCAATAACGAGGCGAAAATCATGACATCTAGTTATTCTGTATGAATAATTTTTAACGCAGTTAGTGTGTTATTTAATGCGATACAATGATCATGTTTTTAATAAAACTGGTGTTACTGCAGATAGGAAATATTAAAAATGAGTAAAAAAGAAGCTTTATTAAAAGCAGCTGAAAACAAGGTACGCCTTGGCGGATACAGTAATTTTAGTTTTAGAGAGCTCGCAAGCGAAGTTGGAATTAAAAGCGCCAGTGTGCACTATCACTTTGCGACTAAGGCCGATTTAGGTGCTGAGCTTGCTCATCAATATACTAATTCTTTTTTAGCTGCGTTAGGCGAGCCAAGCGAGCTTAAAGCAAGCGGTAAAAATCCTATTGATGTGTACACTCAGCTTTTTAGACGTGCATTAGTAACCGATAAAAAAATGTGTTTATGTGGGTTACTAGGAGCCGAAAGCGATAGCCTTCCAGATAAAGTACGCCTTGAAGTAAAACGCTTTTTTAATCAAAATCTAACATGGCTTAGCGCTGCACACTTAACTAATGGTGAGCCTAACCCCGCTCAAGCAGCTATTCAAACAGTGAGCCTGCTTGAGGGCGCTATGATGATAAGCAAAACGCTCGACGATAATAGTTACTTTGAACTTGCAACTCAGTAATACCTAAATTTAGTACACAAAAAAAGCGAGCTATTGATTATCAATAGCTCGCTTTTTTAATGCTTGAAATAACTTATGTGATTATTAAACCGCTGTTGGTTTAACTTTATGCTTAGAGTGCACAATTGCTAAAACAATTAAGCCAATCACTGTTACTACAGCGCCAATAGGTTTACCTAAATCGCTTGATAAGTTAAGACCAATTGCTGCAGTGCCAATATAAGAAACCGTTACCGCTGTTGCTATAACAGCAGGAACACTGGCAATCCAATGGAATGTACCACGGTCAAACAAGTACTTAGTGGCAAGCCATAATACGCTTGTAGAAAGCAGCATGTTTGAAAATGCAAAGTAGCGCCAAATTAATGAGAAATCGAGCTTCGTCATAAAGTACGCTATAGCAAGTATAGGCACCGCCACTAGTAAGCGATTACGTAAGCTTTGTGGAATATTAAACGCATCAACAACAGTTAAACGTAATGAGCGGAACGCTGTATCACCAGAAGTAATTGGGAATACGGCTACTGCAATAATTGCCATTATACCGCCAAATACGCCTAAGTAACTGTTAGCTACATGGTTAACAACTAAGCCTGGACCACCTTGGTCAAGCAATGCTTTTAAGCCTGCGTAACCATCTGGGAACGCTGCAATACCAGCAAGTGCCCATACACAACCTACAATACCTTCACACATCATAGCGCCGTAATAAACTGGACGTACGTATTTTTCGTTAGTTAAACAGCGCGCAATAATAGGCGCTTGAGTAGAGTGAAAACCACTAATAGCACCACAGGTAATTGTTATAAATAACAATGGCCATGTTGGTAATCCATCTGGGTTTGGCTCTAAAAAGTCATGTGCGTGATCAGCTTCAAAGTAAGCTAAAAAGTCACTTGGTACCGGTAAGTGCGGCGCATTAATAAGTAATGAAATAGCAATTGCCACTGTCATTACAATCATTAGCGCACCAAAAATTGGGTAAAACTTAGTGATAATTTTATCAATTGGTAGCAAGGTAGCTAAAAAGTAATACGCTAAAATAGCAAGTACCCAAAAGGTGTTGTTTGCCAGTATTGTACCTTCAAAAAAATCAAGGTTACTTAGCAAACCTGCAGGGCTCATAATAAATACTACACCTACAAAAAACAGTAGCATGGCAGTAAATACAAGCATAAAGCCTTTAAATACGACGTTGTAATAATGGCCTGCGATTTCTGGTAGGCTTTTACCGTCTTCTTTTATACTCATTACACCTGAGAAGAAGTCGTGTACAGCTCCACCTAAAACATTACCAAGTACAATCCATACTAGTGCAACTGGTCCGTATAAAGCACCTAAAATTGGGCCAAATATTGGACCTACGCCAGCAATGTTTAAAAACTGAATTAAAAATGCTCGTACAGGGTGAACAGCTACGTAATCAACACCTTCGCTAAAGCGTTTTTGTGGTGTGTCAGCAGTTGAATCCAAACCGGCTTGTTTTTCAACAAATGGGCTGTAAAACTTATAGCCCAGTATTAAAATAGTGAGGCAGATAAAAAAGATGATCATAAAGCACGTTTCTCTTTTTGTATTTTAGTTATAGAGCGCATTGTGTGTCGCCCCGCCTTTTCAATCCGTGAATAATCGACGAACGATAACAAAGCTTTAACCCTCAAACAATAAGACGTTTAGCTAATACAATAATCGATATAAGCCACTATTTACGCAACCTGCGCACTTAACACTCACTTATCGCCTATGTCTTATTTTAGGCACAAAAAAAGCGGTTAAACTTTTACGTATAACCGCTTTCACACACAATGTTTTTTTAAAGTGGGTTCATAAACTCACTAATTTGTTGATGCGTTAAAGTAGGTGTTGCACCAGAACTTTCGGCGACCATTGCTCCAACGGCACATGCAAAGTCAACGGCATATTGCGCGTCGTCGTTGCTACAAAGCTGATAAATTAACGAACCTAAAAACGAATCCCCTGCGCCAACAGTGTCAATTACGCTAATTAAATAACCTGAATTATAAAAATTTTCGCCTTTGATTGTTAATAAAGCACCGTGGCTACCTTTGGTTACACATAAGTAATCGGTATTTGTTTGCTGTGCTATAAACGCTAAATTTTGTTCAAGCGAATGAAACTTACAACCCATCGCTTTTGCAATTTCGTATAGCTCTTCATCGTTTAACTTAATAAAGTCTGCTTTATTCATTAAATTTACAAGTATTTCTAGCTTGTAATGCGGTGCACGTAGATTTACGTCAAATACTTTAAAGTTTGCTACATCAACTAGTTGATTTAATGTTGCTAAAGACGCTTCGCTTCGCCCAATTAGGCTGCCAAATACAAATACATCGCTACTTTTAACTTTACTAAGTAACTCATCGGTAAGCGCTAGATTATCCCACGCAGAGTCTGCCACTATTTCATAACTTGCAGAGCCACCACTGTCGAGCGTTACCTCAACCGTGCTAGTTTTTTTGTCACTATTAATAGCAATGTATTCGCAGCTTACGCCTTTGCTAGTAATTTCGCCTAGTAGCTCAGCGCCTAACTCGTCGTTACCAACAGCGCTGATCATGTCGGCTTTAATGCCAAGTGAGTTAATACGCACACACATGTTAAGTGGCGCGCCACCTAAGCGTTTACCTGAATCAAAACAATCCCACAGTACTTCGCCAAAACAGCTAACACTTACGTTTTCGCCTGATTTATGATTAATTAAAATGCTCATAATTAGTTACTCTTTTGATCAAGTACAGCCTGCATAATGGCTTTAATTTTACTATTAGGTGCATACAACGCAGCAATCGACTTTTTATATTCAGCAGTAAACGTTTCGTTATGCTCAAGCTTACCAAACAAGCTCGTTAACTTTAAAAATGCAATTGGGCTAGTTTGAGTCTCTTGCGCGTAAGAATTAAGCTCTTTGTGCATCGCATCTTGAATTTCAAGTTGCTCGCCGTTTTCACTTAAACCTTTATCGCTGTACAAACACCAAGTAGCAATAACAAGCGTTGCCAGTGATACATCTCGACCTTGTACTAGGTTTTCGTTAATTGTGGCAATTAAAAACTTAGGCAGTTTAGCTGAGCTTTCACTACAGATACGCGCTAGGCTGTCTTTAATATTAGGATTAGCAAAACGCTCTATTAACGTATCTTTGTAGCTTTCAAGGTCAATGCCTTCAAGTGGTTCAAGATTTGGCGTTACTTCTTTATCCATAAAAGCACGTAGGTATGTGGCAAATAATTCATCCGATACCGTTTCGTCAATAGTGCCATAGCCATGGATTGAACCTAATAAACCAAGCACAGAATGCCCTGCATTAAGTAAACGTATTTTCATGGTTTCATAAGGCGTTACATCAGTAACAAACTGAGCACCAACAACATCCCAATTTGGACGAGAGTCACTAAATGTGTCCTCTATTACCCATTGTGTAAACGACTCACAGGTAATTGGCCACTCGTCGCTAACACCATATGCATCAACCACGTAATCAATATCACTCTTTTTAGATACCGGTGTAATACGGTCAACCATCGCATTTGGAAACGATACGTTTTGCTCAATCCACTCACTTAGGTCTTTGTCTTGCTCTGTAGCAAAGGCTAAAAGCATTTTGCGTGTTACGTTACCGTTGTGCTGAATGTTATCGCACGACTGTACTGTAAACGCGCCTAGGCCTTGATCTTTACGAAGTTTTAACGCAGCAGTAATGTAGCCAAACGCTGTAATTGGGTCGTTCGGGTTATTAATGTCGTTAATAATATCTGGATTACTGTAATCAAACTCGCCCGTTGCAGGGTTAAAGTTGTAACCGCCTTCAGTAATAGTAAGCGACACAATTTTAGTATCGCTGTGCGCTAGCTTATTAATTACCGCTTGTTTGTCCTCTGGAGCAAACAAAAAGTCGATCATTGAGCCAATTACTTTGTTATCTATTGTACCGTCTGGGTGTCTAACAGTAAGCGTGTAAAGGTAATCTTGCTGCTTTAAAATATCACGCAGACCACGGTTACCCTCTAAAAGACCAACACCACATATACCCCATTGCTCAGAGCCCGGAGTTTTTAAAAGCTCGTTGACATACACTGCTTGGTGAGCACGATGAAAACCGCCCACACCAATATGTACAATACCGGCTTTAACTGCGCTACGGTCGTAGGTTGGTGTATCAACATGGCTTGGTAATTGAGCCAAGCTCTGTTGGTTTAGCCCTGTAACTAGAGCGTCAGTGTGTTGGTATTGTGTCATGGTGTGACCTTACTAAACAAAGATAAAATATAAATTACGATACTGTATTACGATAAGTAATTACGATGCTGTATTGAGTACTTTATGGCGTTTTAACGACCAGTACGCAGTAACAAAATAAATAACAGTACAAATAAAACAGGCTATTTCGAATTGCGATTTATTAGCGCTGTACATACTCATAGTTTCACTGAAAAACATCACTTGGCTGGCAAATATAAAAATAATAACCAACGAAACAGTAGAAACCGCGTTAAGTACTTTGGTAAATACAGAGCTGTCAATTACTGGCTTTGGAATGTCTTTAGCCTCAGCTGCTTGATATTCTTTAATATCACGTTGCTCTTGCTTTTCTGCTGCAATCTCTTGTGTGTAATCGTCACCAGCGCCGTATTTTTTAGCTAAAAGCGTGTAAACAGCAATGGTGAAAATCCATGTAGGAATAAATAAGTAGTAAAACGACATTACATCAATTGCGTTTAAGCCAAAGCCAAACACAAGTGCTAACGCCCAAGATGCTATAGCCGGTACGCTGCGGGTAATATTTTTATATTTAGCCCAGTAACGTGTTAGGCCAATTTTAGGAAATAACACATGCTCAGCAAACACAATACCGCCCACAGGCACAACTAATAAGCCGGCGTAAGTAAGTAGCGGTAGCATTTGTGAAAATACAAACGGGAAACACGCAATAATCACGGTTACAACACCTACAATAGCGGTTGTACGCTCACGTGACTGATTTACAAATATAGATTGTGCAGCAAGACCTGCGCGGTAAAGGTTTGCGTTAGCTGTAGTCCAGCCCGCTATAATTACAATAACAAATCCAGTCCAACCTAATGCATGGTATGCAACATCGCCCGGATCAAGTGATGAAATAGTTGTTTTAAGTAATACCGCAACACCTGCGCCCATAATACCGGCAGAGATCCACGCTAAGTAATGACCAAAAAACATGCCCACACCAGAAAACAAACCATAGCTTTTGCGTTTAGCAAATCTAAAAATAGCCATGTCGATTAAACCAAAGTGAGTTATTGAGTTAGCAGCCCATGCAAAGCCAATCACTTCTAATAGGCCAATGCCCTTTTCACCATCGGCATTGGTGCCCGTCCATATGGAGGAGTCACCTATGGTCATAAAGTCGCTAAAGCTAGTTAAAGAGGTAGAACCTAATACGTGATTTGAAAGCTCAGGGAATAACGCAAACGAGCCTGCAATAAATATAACAAATAGCCACGGCGCACACAGCTTTGAAAAGTCAGCAACCGTAGAAAAGCCATACATCGCAACAAATACAACAATGGAGCCAACAGCTAAAACAATGGCTACAAACCAAAAGCTATTTGGATACCAATCAAGTTGCGCAGGTATATCAAACAAAAACCGCACGGCGGTGGAGGATACCGTGATCATCGCGGCCGATATAACACTAAAAATAACCACGTTAGCCCAGTTATAGAGCTTGGTCATTGAGTTACCAGCAATTTTGTTTAAGTAGTTATATAAACTTAAGCGGGTTTCTACTGCAATGGGTGCAGTAATCAGCCACCAAGAACACATTGCTAACAGGTTACCTATTAATAAACCCAGTAGAATGTCGATGGTTGAAGCGCCTAATGCAACAAACGTTGCACCAATAACAAATTCAGTAGCCGCAACATGTTCGCCGGCGTATAGCCCTGCAAAATGCTTCCAGCCGTGAAGCTTATTATTAGCAACAGGAAGTTGCTCTTCGTTTACATCTTTAAATGTTTGTGTGTGTGGACTCGTTGCCATGGTATTTCCTATTGTTAACAGCAAAGCATTTGATACCAATCTGCATAACTATTTGAATAATTTAACGAGTTAAATTACCCCATAACGTCGTTAAAAATTTTATATTTAGAACAACTAGATATAAAAATTTTTGCCTAGTTACAGTGCAATTTTCTTATCGTTAAATAAACCCCATATTCAAGCAGATTGGTATAGTACCTAAATACTTTGCCTTTTATAATTTGGCTTATAAACGCATGATGTTTTGCCATGTTTTGTTTTATTTTTAGTAAAGCAAAACCATCTACATTTATATTTTGCGTTTGCTTGCCTGTCAGTGTGTAAGGCGAGCAAATCGCGTTTAAAACTTTGTTTATTTAAAAAGCTGCGTGTTTACTGCTTTTTAAGTGCAGGGTATGCACTTAAAAAATCTTGCCAATGCGTTAAATGATCAACATTTGGGTAAGCACTGTGTACATGATTAACAGAGCCTTGCATATGTTGCCCACCGCTGTAATGCAGTACTTGCATATTGGCGTCAATTCCTGCATTTACGCCGGCTTTACTGTCTTCAATTACTAAGCAATGCTCTGGCTTTACACCCATTTGCTTAGCTGCATGTAAAAATAAATCAGGCGCCGGTTTACCACGCTTAACTTCGCTGCTGGTAAAAACCGTATCGCTAAAGTACTTACTTAAACTCACTACGCTCAACGCTTTTGCGGTGCGTGCTGGGCTACTGCTTGTAGCTATACAAATAGGCACAGCTAAATTGTTAAGTACGTCTTCTATACCATCAGTCGTGGTTAGTCCGGTTTCAAATTCGTTTAATAGTGCCTCGCGGTAGTCACCTTCAAAGCTTTCAGGAAGAGTGACATTAAATGCATCCGCTATTTTTTGGCTTACTGTTTTAAAGTTGCAGCCTAAAAAGTGTTGCTGTACATAAGCGCGGTCAATCTCAACGCCTTTTTCAACAAGCATATTAATGAGTACTTGTGCGCTTAAAATTTCGCTATCAATAACAACGCCATCACAATCAAATATCACTAGCTCAATATTAGTATTCATCTTGTCACCTTATTAACACTGTTTGGTTTAGCTAATTTAAGTATAACGAGTTAAGCGCGATTAATATTGTGCAACTTTTTAGTGCAACTCAGTAATGGGCATAAGCTCACTGGTTGAGCATATTCCCTTTATTGTGCGAATATGTCAACACACTGTAAGTATAAAACGCACCAGCTTGGTGAAAATACCGCCAGATAAAACTAAAAACCTTTGTATTTAATAAATTTTATAAAAGCATATTGCGACTAAGGTCGTAGTAAAAAAAATTACATTAATGTAAAAAGTGTATCTGCAAATTCATCTCATCTGTTTTACAAATCACATCAATCTAATTAATCAGTTTTACCGAAGTTAATAAAATTAATACTATCGTTAACAGATTAACAGCCTGCACCACTGCCGGCACTTTTAAATAGATGAGGTCGACAATGAATACTCAAATAAACAAAACAAAATTAACACTAACTGCACTGGCACTTGCAATGGCATTATCGGCAAGCGCAGCAACAACTCTTACTAAAGATAACGGCGCAGCTGTTGGCGACAACCAAAATTCAATTACTGCTGGCGAACGTGGCAGTGTATTACTAGAAGACGTGCAACTAATTCAAAAACTGCAACGCTTTGCACGTGAGCGTATTCCTGAGCGTGTTGTGCATGCTCGTGGTACCGGCGCACACGGTGTGTTTGTAGCATCAAAAGAGCTAGACGATTTAACAATTGCAGCACCGTTTGCACAAGCTGGTAAAGAAACAGACGTATTTGTTCGTTTTTCATCGGTAATTCACTCAAAAGGCAGCCCAGAAACACTGCGTGACCCACGTGGCTTTGCAACTAAGTTTTACACAGACCAAGGTAACTGGGATTTAGTAGGTAACAACTTACCGGTGTTCTTTATTCGCGATGCGATTAAATTTCCAGACATGGTTCACTCGTTAAAGCCATCACCGGTTGATAACATTCAAGATCCTAACCGCGTATTTGACTTTTTCTCGCACGAACCAGGTTCTACACAAATGCTAACGTGGGTTTACAGCGACTACGGTACACCAGCAAGTCTTCGTAAAATGGACGGTTGGGGTGTACATGCATACAAAATGATTAACAAATCGGGCGATGTTAAATACGTTAAGTTTCATTGGGTAAGCCAACAAGGTATTGATAACCTTGACGCAAAAGAAGTAGCTAAAGTGCAAAGCCAAGACTTCCAACACTTAACACGCGACCTTTACAGCGAAATTGGCAAAGGCAATTTCCCTAAATGGGATCTGTACATTAAAACGCTTGATCCATCGCAGCTTGATGACTTTGATTACAACCCGTTAGATGCAACAAAAATGTGGTTAGACATTAAAGAAACTAAAGTAGGAACAATGACCCTAAACCGTATGCCAACTAACTTCTTCCAATCTACGGAACAAGTAGCAATGGCACCGGCAAACATTATTCCAGGTATTGAGCCATCAGAAGACAGACTATTACAAGGTCGTATGTTTTCTTACGCTGATACACAAATGTACCGCCTAGGTGCTAACCACCAGCAACTGCCAATTAACCGTGCAAAAGTTGAAGTGGTTAACTACAACCAAGACGGCGCAATGAATATTGGTAACACTACAAGCAATGTGAACTACCAGCCAAGCCAAGAAAACGTAGCTGAAAACCCAATTGCACGTAGAAGTAACACAGAGCTAAAAGGCTTTGTACAACAAGCTGCGATTAAAAAACAGCAAAACTTCGCGCAAGCTGGTGTTATATACCGTGGTTTTAGCAAGCAAGAACGTACAAACCTAATTAATAACCTAGCAGGCGATTTAGGCAAAGTGCAAAACAGCAGTGTTAAACACAAAATGCTTAGCCACTTTTACAAAGCTGATAGTGAGTACGGTACACGCTTAACTAAAGCTGTAAACGGCGACCTTAAAATGGTTAAACAACTAGCCGCTAACTTATAAGCAACTAGTTAAAAGCAATTAGTCCCAACTAAATAGCTATTTAAACCACAATCATGAGGAAGGAATAAACCCTTCCTCTTTTATAAGAGACAATTATTATGCGTAATTTATTAATTATAGTCGCTCTATTTCTGAGCTTTACCAGTAGCGTTTACGCTCAAAATACATCAGATACACAAACACCCAGTACGCAATCTGAAACCCAACATTCTGCAAAAACTCAATACGATAGTTTATTTGCTTATTACTTTGCCGCAGCACGCACAAACGACACAGCTGTAATAGAGCAATTTGTAGATGCCGGTATTCCTATCGACAGCTACAACAATAAAGGCTACACCGCGTTAATGATTGCTACTTACCATGGTAATAAAAACACGGTTAACACACTTTTACACTTAGGCGCTAATGCCTGTCTAGAAGATAACCGTGGCAACACAGCGCTAATGGCCGCTATTTTTAGAGGTGAATTTAGTATAGCTAAAACACTCGTATCACTTGATTGCGACAACGCGCATCAAAACAAAGCCGGTCAAACAGCAGAGCAATTTGCACAAACATTTGGTCAACAAAAAGTTATAGAGTTACTAGCGCAGGTAAATAATGCAAAATAATCTGCACGCAACAAAAAGCCCTAAAATAATAGGGCTTATTTTTAATAAAATTAGTCTTATGTTGCAGACGCTATTTGAGGTTGTTTAGGCTTTTCTCGCGTTACAAAGTAGCAAATTAGCGAGCCCACTGTTACCAGTACAACCCCCTGCCAAAACGAAGCACTCAGCGTAATAGATAAATACAACGCCGAAATAATAGTAGAAAACACCGGTGTAAAGTACGAAAGTGTTCCCAAAAGCATTAAGTTACCGCCAATAATAGCTTGATTCCACAGTGCATAACCGCTCCCCACTACTACACCAGCTAATAGCAACGTTATGCTTGAGCTGAGTGAAAACGTTAATGGTGCTTCATTACTAAAACCATATTGCGCCCACAAACTCATTGCCGTGACAGTAAAAAATAACGTAATAGCATTTTTACCATTACTCAGCTTTTGCGTAACTACGCAATAAATAGCCCATATAAACGCTGCAGCTAATGCCATTAAGTAAGTAGCAGGATTATCAGCAAAGTTAGTAACAAGCGTATCGAGTGACATTTTTTGATCGCCTGTAATACACCAAGCAACGCCTAAAAAAGCAATGATCATGCTTGGGTAAACCCAGAAACTTACTTTTTTACGACCAATAATAATAGAGAGCAGTATAGTCAGCGTGGGCCATAAATAATTAATAACCGCCATTTCCATTGCCTGATGACGGCTATTTGCCATACCAATAGAAAGCGCCAAGCAAATTTCGTACGATACAAATAATAAAGTACCTATTACCAAGTAACGTTTCGAAAAACCACTAAACTTGGGCACTCCCATAACCAAAATTAAAAATATCGCACTGACAGAATACATAGCCGCCGCACCACCAATGGGGCTAAACAACTCAGAAATATCCCGTAGTAATGCAACTAAGCAACTCCACAGTAATATGGCCGCGACTCCATAAAGCGTGTATTTATTTTTGCTTATAAAATCCATTTGCCAATCCAAAAGTACTACTCGTAAATTTGAAACTAAACTAACAGTAATTATTTAATTAAACAATAAGGGTCTGTTGTTCTTTCAAGGTTGAATTTGCAGCAGTCTGTTTGGTATTTAGGCAAGGCAGAGCCTATATAGTGTGGTTATTCCCCATTAATGGGCGATAACGTAGCATTAATGCCAAACAGGCGCTGCCCAAAGGGTTCTTCCTAGGGGCTACTTACTCTTTGTTGCTCGGTTTTTACTTAGCCCACTAGGTTACAAATCTCGCGCCGCGATTAAATAGCCCCTAGTTTGAACAAATTTTAATCCGCAAAGATCAACAGACCCTAAAGTTAATAGCTTAAACCTCTCATTTGTTTTGAGCATTCACCCTTTTTAGTAATTGACCTTTTGGTCAGTAAAGCTACAATCAATCAATACGTTAAACACGCAAACTTTATAATGACCACACAAATAAAGCCAAATAAAAAAGAAGTCACACGCGAGAAAAACCAAAAACTAATTTTAGATGCCGCCGAGCAATTGTTTTCGCAATTAGGTTACGACGGAGCAAGTATGAGCATGGTTGCTAAAGAAGCGCAGGTGCCAAAAGCTAATATTTTGTATTACTTTAAAAGTAAGGATGGTCTGTACGAGTCTGTGATTGACCGCATAATAGCTAATTGGAACTTAGGGCTCGATAACGTCACAATTAACGACGATCCAGCTACCGTGCTTTATAACTATATTAAAAGCAAAGTAATACTGGCCGTAAATCAGCCAATGCAATCTCGCTTATTTGCCAGTGAAATACTGCGCGGTGCACCCTATTTACAAAACTACTTTAGAACCAATACCCGCCCTTGGGTTAAACAAAAGGTTGATGTACTTCAAGCATGGATGGACGCTGATAAAATGGATAAGGTTGATCCCTACCATTTGCTCTTTACTATTTGGTCTACCACGCAATATTACGCCGACTTTCAGGCTGAGGTTTTACTCGTAATGAACAAATTAGAGTACGACGAAACCGATGTGGCACAAATTACGCAATCAATTGCCCACATAATTTTAAAAGGTATTGGTCTTAAAATACCTGAGCAAAGTGAGACTTAACCCATGACATCCTTTACTACACCCGATTTATTTGACGATCATCGCGATAACGTGCAAGTAGCAGACAGCGGCCTTTATCACTTTGGTAAAAAAACCACGTTTTATGGCAAAGTAGTTACCGTTACCTGCCCAGAAGACAACTCTTTTGCCGCCGATATATTGCATGAAAATGGTGAAGGTAAAGTATTGGTTATAAACGGGTTTGCGAGCAAACGCTTTGCGTTTATAGGCGATATTATGGCTGAGCGTGCCCTAAATAATGGCTGGGAAGGCGTAATAATAAATGGCTGTTGCCGAGATATAGAAATACTCGCCACGATGAACTTACCTGTAATGGCGCTAGGCTCTACACCGCGTAGTACCTTAAAGCGCGGCTTTGGTGATAAAAACCAAGCAGTTACTATGCTTAGCACTACTATTGAACCTAACGATTGGGTTTTCGCCGATATTAACGGTTTAATCATCAGTAAAACGCCCCTTATTTAGCACTCAAAACCATATAAATAGAGACCAACTTGGTGCATCTGCGCACCAAGTTGGTTTGTTTTAGCTCATTTTAATCTCACTATTTCTACAGCCCACATTTACAAATCTCATACAACCCAACAAAACCTGACCAGTTGGACAGGATTTTAATTTATGGCATTCCTCTTGCTTAGTCTAAGCACTATAAAATCAAAACTACCGATTAAAAAGCGGAGCCTTAGCAATTGCATTAAATTAGTGATCTATTATAACGCGAAGAAAATGACGCAGTGAGTGCGCTATTTAATCCGATAAAATGATCATGTTTTTAATAAAATTGGTATTCATAATAATAATAACCAGCCCGCTTTTTAATCACTCTTAACTTAATAAGTAAGTACTTGGTCAGTTTTATAATAATGAGCTGCAAATGAGTGATAAAAAAAACAACAAAGGTATATTTTGCAATCACGGTCCTACCCTGTGGCAAACAAACCACTCTGGAGTGCTTGCAAACAATCGCTTAGCTGTAAAAGATGTATTTGCAGTAAAGGGCGAGCGTAACAGCGCAGGCAACCCACACTGGTTTAAAACAGCTAAACCGGCTCAAAATACGGCAAGCTCGGTTAATAAGCTCATGACCGCTGGTTGTAACTTTATAGGCTTTACCCATACTGACGAGCTGGCTTATAGCTTAGAGGGTAATAACATACATTATGGCGCTGCGCAAAATCCTAAATTAAAAGGGCATGCTTGCGGTGGTTCGAGTATGGGGTCTGCTGCTGCAGTTGCTGCTAACTTAGCTGATATTGGCTTAGGCACCGACACCGGCGGCTCAATTAGAATACCCGCCAGCTACTGTGGTTTATATGGCATAAGGCCAAGCCATAACGTGATTGAAAAAGACGGCCTAATACCGTTGGCTCCGCCTTTTGATACCATAGGTTGGCTTACCCAAAGCGCCGAGCTATTAAGCGATGTAGGTAATGTACTGCTACCAAATCAAGCTATTAATAACGTTGATACCTTAGTTATTTGCGAGCCGTTATTTGAACTCGTTGACCCTGTTTTACAAGCCCCACTTAAACAATTGCTTGAAAAAACCAAGCCTAATTTTAAGCACCATAAAGAATTTGAACTACCTAACAGCAGCTTATTAAATGAACTTGCTGATAGTTTTAGAGTACTGCAAGGGCGAGCAATCGCAAAAACGCATAAAGACTGGCTTCAATTGCCGGGGCAACTTCCCCAGTTTGCTCCAGCAATTGCGGCACGTTTTAATATGGCGCTTGCCCTAACTGTTCAAGAAGAACAAGAAGCACTAAAAGTACAAACCCAATGGCAAACACTAATAGCTAAAAACCTAAATACAAACAGCTGTTTATTTTTGCCAACCACCCCCACAACCGCACCTAAATTAGGCGCCGACACAAGCGCCTTACGCATGCAAATTATTACGCTTTCGGCAATTGCAGGGCTTAGTGGCTCAGCGCAAGTGCATTTACCGCTGGCTGATTTAGCAAATGATCATCCGTATGGTTTTTCATTAATGATGAGCCACGGTAACGATAAAAGCCTACTTGCTTGCGTTAAGCACCTAGCTGCACACTTTAAACAGGACACACCGGCATGACCACACACAACATTGCATTTACCGCGTCTCATTTTTCGGCCACTGAGGCGGGTATAAATATACTAAAACAAGGCGGTACAGCTACCGAGGCTATGGTAGCGGCTGCCGCTGCTATTAGCGTTGTATATCCACATATGAACTCAATTGGTGGCGACAGCTTTTGGCTTATCGATAACCCAAACCAAAAAACGCCTACCGCTATTGACGCCTGCGGCCGTGCAGCAACTAATACAACGCCCTATAACTCGCTCGCGCAAATACCAGAGCGCGGCGGGTTAAGCGCACTGACTCAAGCGGGTACAATTCGCGGTTGGCAAAAGGCGCTTGAACTAGATGAGCACGCAGCACTACCACTGTCACAAATTTTAGCACCCGCTATTGAGCTTGCGCGCGAGGGCTTTACCGTTACAAAAAGCTTGCAAGCAGGCTGCGAAAAACTAGCCATTGCTAACAATACCAATGAGGCGTTTAAAAGCCTCTACATACCCAATGGCAAGCCCTTACAAGCAGGCCAGCATTTTAAAAACCCTAAACTTGCAGCAACGTTTGAATACCTAGCAAAACATGGCTTAAACGCATTTTATGAAGGCGCACTTGCCAACTCATTTGCCGCCGACTTAGCAAAAGCAGGCAGCTCAATTACCGCAGGTGACATTGCAAATACTAAAGCCGAGGTAGTTACTGCGCTAAATGCAAACCTCAGTGGTATTGATTGCTACAACTTACCCGCGCCAACACAGGGCGTGCATTCACTACAAATAATTGGTGCCGTAAATAAGTTAAAGCATTTAGCTAAAACCGATGCCGACTGGACACATTTAATTGTTGAGGCAACTAAACAAAGCTTTACCCATCGCCCTACCCTTTGGGCTGACCCTGAAGCATTAGGAGACGATTATAAAAACGCACTAACCGATAATCGCTTAAGCGAACTTGCTAACAATATTGATATGGCCAAAGCCAAAAAATGGCCATTTAACGCAGAGCCTGGCGATACTGTGTGGATGGCAGCCAGAGATAAAAACGGGCAATTAGTCAGCTTTATTCAAAGCATTTACTGGGAATTTGGCAGCGGAATATTAATGAGTGAAGGCGGCTTTGTGTGGAATAACCGTGGTTTAAGCTTTAGTTTAAACAATGAAGATATTGATGCGAGTAATAATACCAACGCCCTTGCCCCAAATAAAAAGCCCGCTCATACACTTAACCCAGCACTGGCAAAGTTTAGCGATGGTCGTCGACTTGCTTACGGAACAATGGGCGGTGAAGGGCAGCCACAAACTCAAGCCGCTGTTTTTGCAGGCTACGCGTGGCGAAATAAATCTATAAAACAAGCAATTAGCGACCCTCGTTGGTTACTTGGACGAACATGGGGCGATACGAGTACAAATTTAAAAATTGAAAAAGAGTTAGTTTTTCATATAGAACATGAATTAAATCAACGTGACCACGATTGGGTAAGCGTTGATAATAATAACGAAATGATGGGGCACGCTGGGGCTATTTTAGATACACCTACAAGCCTTGAAGCTGCAACAGATCCTCGTTCAGATGGACGTGCAACAGTAACTACAGCAGGAACACAATGTCAGAAATAATAAATCAATGGCCAATTATAGTAGCCTTAATAGCAACCGGTATTTTTGCCGGTATTTTAGCAGGACTTTTTGGTGTAGGCGGCGGTATTGTTATCGTCCCTGTGCTGTATTTTTTACTGCAAGGTTTTGGCGTAAGCCCAGAGTCGGCAATGATGATAGCCACCGCTACATCACTTGCAACCATAGTACCTACTTCGCTTTCATCTATTCGCTCGCATCATAGCAAAGGGAATATTGACCTTGCGCTAATAAAATACTGGGCACCATTTATTTTAGTTATGGCCGTTGTAGGCAGCTACTTAGCGCACTCAATACGCGGTAATGCACTGGTACTTATGTTTGCCTGTATTGCTATTTTAGTCAGTTTAAACATGCTATTTAGAGCCGGCGCACCCGCGCTTGTAAAACAACTGCCAGGAAAATTTGGTCAAGGGGTTATGGCAAGTATTGTAGGTGGTTTGTCGGTAATGATTGGCATAGGTGGCGGCACTATTGGCGTACCTATGCTAAACGCATTTAATGTACGCGCCCATGTTGCAGTAGGTACTGCGGCCGTTTTTGGTTTATTGATTGCACTACCAGGCGTTATTACCTTATTAAGTATTAGCACAACGCCAACCGATGCTCCCCTAGGTACGTGGGGGTTGGTTAACCTCCCTGCCTTTTTTCTTATTATTCCGTTGACTATTTTATTTGCGCCTATTGGCGTAAAAATTGGTAGCAAGCTGGATCAAAAACAACTAAAACGCGCCTTTGCCGTTGTCTTAATGATAACCGGCATACGCATGCTTATTCAGACTCTGGGAGCCTAAAATATGTTTAATAACACGCAAGTTCAAACCTTAAACCCACCACAGCGTTTATTAATGGGACCAGGCCCAATTAATGCCGACCCTCGTGTTTTACGTGCTATGTCGGCGCAGCTTATAGGCCAATACGACCCAGTAATGACCGGTTTTATGAACGAAACCATGGCACGTTACCGCGAAATTTTTAAAACCAAAAACGAATGGACCATGCTAATAGATGGCACATCGCGCGCAGGGATTGAAGCCGTATTATGCTCAATTTTACGCCCAGGCGATAAAGTCCTTGTGCCAATTATGGGGCGCTTTGGCCACCTACTTGCTGAAATAGCAGAACGCGTTGGCGCAAAGGTGCACACAATAGAAGTACCGTGGGGCGAAGTGTTTACGCCAGAACAAATCGAAAAAGCCATTGTTGATGTAAAACCCCATGTACTTGCTATGGTACAAGGCGATACATCCACCACCATGAACCAACCTCTTGAGCATATTGGCGATATTTGCCAAAAGCACGATGTACTATTTTATTGTGATGCTACCGCCTCCATTGTGGGTAACGAACTTCCTGCCGATGAATGGAAACTCGATGCACTTTCTGTTGGTCTGCAAAAGTGTTTAGGCGGACCTTCTGGATCAGCGCCATTAACACTGAGCGACAAATGCGCTGATTGGATCCAAAAACGTAAAAAAGTAGAGGCGGGTATTCGTACAGCGGAGCATACCGACGGCACCGAGCCCTTTGTACGCTCAAACTACTTTGATTTAGGTATGATCATGAATTACTGGGGGGAAGAGCGCCTTAATCATCATACCGAAGCCACCAGCATGCTGTATTGCGCCTCAGAATGCGCCCGCATTGTTATTGAAGAAGGCGTGGATAACTGCGTAGCGCGCCACAAATTACATGGCGATGCCATGCTAACAGGCATTCAAGCACTGGGCTTAAATGTATTTGGCGATTTAACGCATAAAATGAACAACGTACTGGGTGTGTATATACCCGAGGGCATTAATGCCGATCACGTACGCGGGCAAATGCTAACCGATTTTGGAATAGAAATTGGCACCTCGTTTGGCCCGCTGCATGGCAAAATTTGGCGTATTGGCACCATGGGTTACAACGCCCGTAAAGATGCCGTATTACAAACATTGGCAAGCCTAGATGCCTGCTTACATGCCAACGGTTACAAAGGCCCTAAAGGCGAAGCCGCCATTGCCGCCCTTGCTCACTATAAATAAAAAAAGGATTTAGCATGACGATTGTAAGCCCACAACACAGCCCTTTATTAGACAAAGAACTTGCTGATGAATACGCAACACGCGCTTTATCTCGCTGTAAAACCCTCAGCGCACTATCGCAAATGCAAGGCGGTATTCACCGCGTGTACTTATCAAAAGAGCACAAAGAGTGTAACGCCGTTACTGCATCGTGGATGGTTGAGGCAGGCATGCAATCGTGGCAAGACGAAGTGGGCAACCTTTGGGGGCGACTAAAATCATCAAACCCACATGCTAAACGTTTAATTATAGGATCGCACCTCGACACCGTACCAAACGCAGGTGCG
The DNA here is from genome assembly GCF_011378755.1 of Pseudoalteromonas sp. Z1A2. Taxonomy (NCBI): domain Bacteria; kingdom Pseudomonadati; phylum Pseudomonadota; class Gammaproteobacteria; order Alteromonadales; family Pseudoalteromonadaceae; genus Pseudoalteromonas; species Pseudoalteromonas sp. Z1A2. Next base: position 245,802 of record NZ_WTKX01000001.1, read on the forward strand.
TTTGATGGTATTTTAGGTGTACTACTGGGGATAGAAATTGCAGCGCTTGCACATAAGTTAAAGCTCGACCTGCCCTTCCATTTAGATGTAGTGGGCTTTTGCGATGAAGAAGGCACCCGCTTTGCCACAACTTTAATTGGCTCAAAAGCCCTCGCTAACGAATTTGACCCACAGTGGCTAAACATTGAAGACACAAACGGCATAACTATGCGCCAAGGCATGCTCGACTTTGGTTTAAACCCCAACGACTATGCAAAGGCCGCACTAAACAAAAACGAATTACTAGGTTACTGGGAAACTCATATTGAACAAGGTCCTGTACTCGAATCGGTTAATCAGGCGTTAGGCGTTGTAACTGCAATCGCAGGAGCAAAGCGCGCCATGCTTACCCTAACAGGCCAAAGCGGTCATGCGGGTACAACCCCAATGAACTTGAGGCAGGATTCACTAGCAGGCTGCGCTGAATTAGTAACCGAAATTGAAAAACTAGCAAGTAATGCTAAAAATGGCGAAGTTGCCACCGTAGGGCAAATACAGTCTCGCCCTGGGGCTACAAACGTGATTGCAGGCAAAACAACCATAAGCCTAGACGCACGCGCACAAAGCGACACCGATCTCGCTAACTTACTAAGCGTCATACAAAACAGCGCTCAATCTATAGCAAGCAAACGCAATTTAACGCTTGATTGGCAATGGACGCATGCCGCCGATGCCGTTGCGTGCGACACCACTATTCAGCATTTGTTTTCAAGCGCATGTAAACTCAATAACCAAGCATCGCCTTCACTTGCCTCAGGCGCAGGGCACGATGCAATGGCAATCGCTCCAATTTGCCCCGTTGGCATGTTGTTTATACGCAGCCCTGGCGGTATAAGCCATCACCCAGCAGAAGCGGTTATAGACGGCGATGTAACAAAGGCACTCAGTGTAATGTACAGCGCGCTTTTACTTTATGTGAAAGAGTGTGAGTGATTTAAGGTAATCGAGTAAACCAAGTATATTAACTTGGTATGCTTAGGGGCTTAAACCTCCTCAAAGTCATTTGGAGGTTATTACTGAAGGCAGGTAAATGCAGGAATATACGTTATTTAAAGTAGCTTTATCGGGCTGCCCTTTGCTCTTTTAGGCTAAGGCGTTTATGTGAGCTATATACATGTTGAATGTTTGTACCATTAACCAAATATGCATCCATTTCGACGGTAATTAAACCCGATAATGGCTTGATTTCTAGAACACCCAACTCACCTAAATTTGCAGATAGTAAAGTATTATTTCTAATAGCTAACAAAGTTTTGTCAGTATCTCGTAAGTCACCATTCACATATAATTTAGCACCACTAAACCAAGTGTTAATTATTTTAACTTTGATTGACTTAACAGTAAATTCAAAGGATTTTCTCATCAGATCTCCATACCCAGAAATGTAATTATTATACTTTATGTTTTTATGTGTTTGGCGAACAAGCACTTTCTTTTAATACCCGTTTAGTCAATGCTGGGTAATTTTTTAGTGCAGCCAAAGGGCGAATTGGCCGCTGAACCAAATTACCTGAGCAGTTTGGGCACACGTTATTTAATAACGTTTGAGCACAGCCAGAACAAAATGTGCATTCAAATGAACAAATAAAAGCCTCTGTGGACTTTGCAGGTAGATTCTTATCACAACATTCACAATTAGGTCTTAAATCTAGCATTTAGCGCTCCCTTTTATCCACCCAATGCTGAGTAAATATCTATTACCTTTTATAACTTTTGATACCTGATGCTCACTTACATCAGGGCGGAATAGCTTAACCCGCTTTGTTTCAAATATCGAATTACTACAAATAAACTCACCACCCAAATCTGCTTTTTTAAGCACTATATTCAACCGATAGTGTTTACCAGATTCAACTTTGTCTGTGTGTGGTGCTATTTCACTTCCTTGTGGGAATTTAAGCAAATATGTATCAAATTTAATTGGCCACGTAGCACCACAAATCAACATTTTATCGTAGCCTGATTTTTGTCGGCCTCGCTCCCAACAAAATAATTTACTCAAAAAAAACATACAATCCCTCGAAACAGCTAATAAGCTGCAGGTTAACTCGTTTTTTTATATTTATTGATAAACAAACCATAGCCGAGTTCATATTTTGATTCAATCGATTACTGTATTTTACGTGGGATATAAAAGGGAGTTTTAATGGTGTTTTGATTGGCGTTTTAATAGACATTATGGTGGCTATAATTGACAGAAAATCAAAATATAGCCACCCGTTTTACTTTAATGCTTATTTAAGGTCTTATTTAATCGTTACCTTTGCATCACTTACCCATGTTTCAGTTATAGCTTCATCATTTTTATCAACTAAATACGCGCGTATGTTCACCGGATTGTTGTTAGCTTGTTTGTAGTCAAACGCTAATCGCCATTGGTTTGTACCAACTACCGGATAAACTCCAATAGGTTCTAATATTTCACCGTTGCTGGCTTCAACAATCGGCTTTATACCACTTTTGTTATCTAAGCCTTTAAATACTGGACCTTCAAAATCAATCACCATCTTGTTAACGCCTTCAGGAATAGGCTGGCCGGGAATTCCGCCTAAGCCTTGGCGAGTATTTACAACGCTTGCAAGCGTTTTTGATTTTGGATCGAGTGGACGCCATTCAATATCATAAGAAAAGGTAAACTCGTCGCCTTTGCGCGCCTCTTTTTCGGGCACCCAGTAGGCAACAATATTGTCGAACGTTTCATCTTTTGTAGGAATTTCGATTAACTGAACTGCGCCTTTGCCCCAATCGCCAGTAGGTTTAATCCACGCTGATGAACGCTTATTGTAAAATACGCCGTCGTCTTGGTAGTTATTAAAGTCACGATCTCTTTGGATTAAACCAAACCCTTTTGGGTTCTCATCAATAAAGCTATTGGTTGACACCGACTGAGGATTATTTAATGGGCGCCAAACGTATTGACCCGATCCTGTGTGAATCGCAAGGCCATCGCTATCGTGAATTTCTGGGCGCCAATCTTTAGCTTCTGTTTTATCTTTTTGTGAGTACCAATACATACTGGTTAACGGTGCTACGCCTAAGCGTTCAACATCGGCGCGCATATACAAATTAGCCGTTACAGAGGTAATATGGCCTTTGGCTTCTTTGTTATCTTTACTTAAACCAAATCGATAAGCACCAGTGATAGAAGGCCCTTCAAGCAATGCCCAAACAGACACACTTTCACCTTTTTTCTCTGCGGGGCCAATCCAAAATGCAGAAAAACGCGGAAATTCTTCTGGCTGATTCATGCCCGTATTAATCGCGATACCTCGGGCCGAGAGTCCATATTGCCCCTCTGGGCCGTCGGTACGAAAATAAGACGCGCCTAAAAAAGATATCCAATCGGGTTTCATATCTGGGCGCATTATTCTAAAGCCTGCAAATCCAAACCCTTCTGGGAGATCGTGAGCTGGGCTATTATCGGGCATATCAAAAACGTCATTACTAAAAGGTACATTTTGAACCTGATTTTTATCATCTCTGATGTAAATACTTACTGGCTCAGGAAAATATCGGCCAGGGTAAAATAATTGTACGGGCGCCTTTTTTCCACTTGGGTATAAGGTTTCATCTTCTTTAAAGCGTATTTTCCAGTGTTCGTCATACGTAATTTTATCGATTAACTCCGGCGCTGGCACCTTAGTTGGCGTATAGGGCTTTTCGGCTGAGGCTTTTGCCAGCGCTTTTAAGTCTTCGAATGAAAACTCCGTTTTATCTACTGCTTCTGTCGCGTAAGACGACATCGAAGTGCTAAAAATAATTGCGATAAATAACTTTAACTTCATAAAAAGAATATCCAATAAATTGAGTCAAATAAAAATGGGAATGCTGCACGAGCGTATGTTTAACTTAAAGTTCTGTATGGATATTACGTGACGTAATATGAACTAGCGTTTACTAAAGTATCGTTATTTGACTACAGAACCTCCCATAATTAATTTGTTTTTACGAGAATTGGTTTTAAGGGATTCGCGCGCGTTTGATGATATCGCTGAAGTGAAAATAAGTGGGATAGCCCAATTTATTATTAGATCGCTGGTATTCAAATGGATAAGGGTTGTATTTAGGTGGTGGAAAACGAAGAGGCTCACCCCTTTTAAAACTTGCAATTAATGGCTGAGTTTTATTTGGCCCTCACTTCAGGGCATGTTTTTATGTTTTTGAAGTTAATTTTTCAATAGCATCTTTAGCTTCTTTCAAACTTACACCATGAACAGATCTATAATATTTTATTGCTCTAACTTTATGACCTGATTTTAAAGCAACAATAACATCACCTTCGGTTACGCTGCCATGCTTAGGTATTGAGTTACCAAATATTAATATAAATAAAACTGCAATAACCGCTAAAACACCCCAAATATATTCAATTTCCATAAATATCCTCGATGTTCGAAAAATAATGAGCCTGTAGGTTAACTCGTTTTTTATTTATTTTTATTGATAAACAAACCATAGCTGAGTTCCTCTTTTGTTTGTAATAATGTTCACCAAGAGCAAAATGTATTTTTATTTTATCTTATTTTAATTATTCTTATTGGCTACTGGTTAAATAGCCTTTCGCATTTTATTTAATAACTCGTAGCATGCTTTATACAACAGTATTTCCATGTCTTCGTTATGGTACAAAGGACCCCAACGAAAAAAGCCTCTTAAGCTAAATTTTTTAGCTATGAATTCGCGCCACGTAACAGATTTAGAAACGCTGAACGTTTTAATCGTCTTATTGTGTTTAATATTATACAAGCGCGATACTAACTTAACTTTTGGTCGCCAAAATAGCGGAATAATAGCTGTATCAAAATCTATAGTGAATGCATCACCACCATGCAAAGTAACTATAACAACATCTAAACCAATATCTGACTTTTTAGGCTCTTTAATAGACGAAATACTGTGAAGACAAAAAATATCTTCAAGCTTCTTGTGCATATGATCTTGTAGTGAATCGCCCGTTATATAAAAAAACGACTCTACCTTAGAAAAATGGCTGTTATTAGCTACAGCTAACGATCCCAAATAAACATTTGGCTTTTCAGAGCTAAACCAATCGAATAGCAAATTTAAATTCCTTTTTTACTTATGCCGAATAAATAGGCCGTAAGGTTGTTATCTAAGGTTAGGGCGAAAAAGCAAAAACCAGCTGTTTTTGCTCTGCTTTACGATTTGTTTATTTACGCTCAACTATTTTCGACGTAATTGAATACCAAGTAATGTACCTAATAAAACAGCAATAACATGCAGCAAAGCTGAAATTAAATATATCAGAGGATCCATTGATATTTCTAATAAAATGTATAGTAAGGCACCGACACTTAGATCAATAAACCAATAAACCGCCGCAACTAAAAAGGCTTGTTTATACGGACTCACTGTTTGCTTATAGCCTAGGTAACAATAAACGATTAAAGAGGTTACAAATCCGAGGACGTAATAAGTAAAAGTTAATGAGGTACTTTGAGTCATTTCATCAAAGCCAACAATCTTTGTTGCTATTGTTGATAAAGCAACTGGCAATAAATACAAGCCTACTGAAAAGAGTACAATCCTAGAGCATTTCACGATAATCCTTTAGCAATACAACGAGGCTGTAGAATAACTTCTATAGCCAAATTCAATTAATTAGTTTCTTTAATTAACTCTAAGCATTTTAAAGCAATGTGTAATAAATGTATTACCCATTAAACAGGCTGTTTTCATAAAAAGAGTAATTCTACAATCTCAACGCCTCAATTAAACAGCGTAAAATAGCTGGTTACAATAAGCTAGGTACGAACAAAAAACTAACTATTAGAAGTCCGTTTAAGCAACTATTAGAGTTCAGTAGCTTGTACATATTTACAGCACTCTCTTAACAAGGTCTCTGCGGCCTCTTTGTTAGACTGATCATGTTTACTCGAACCTAGTTCAACACCCATTGCCGTATAAACACTGCTATTTAATTGTAAATATTTAGTTTGATTAGGTGCAATTATTAGCTGTTTTGTATTACTCCACACTCCTGTGAGTGGGCTCCAGCTAATTTTTAAATCGTAATTACCCGCAGGTAATTTTATGTAAGAGAAAGTATTGTTTGGTAGTGCTACAATTTTTTTATCATTTATACTTACACGCATATCTGATGCCGCTGGTGGGGTTAACAACCTATGGAATACTAAAACACTTTGCTCTTCATTTGGTTGAGGTAGCTGTACCTGGTCAAAAGTTAAAGCATCTCTTGGGGCTGAAGCACAACCACTTAAAAATAATAGTAAGAAAAAATATATATAACGCATAAACACCTATCAGATTTGAATTATAACGAGCCTGTAGATTAACTCGTTTTTTATTTTTTTTGATAAACAAACCATAGCTGAGTTCCTATTTTGGTTCAATCGTTATTGCATTTCACGTGGAATATAAAAAGAGGACTAGGTGTTGTTTTAATTGACGTTTTGGAAGGTATTACTGGAAATTTAGTATGCTAACTGTTTGTTATTATCCTAACTTGCCGTATTTCAGAGTACTCGGACTGAATTAACCCAAAGCATTTAAGATCGTGAAACTGATTTTTCCAGTAACCACTTTGACGCCTTATACCTTCCTCTTTGAACCCAACTTTTAAAAGGAGTGACTCAGATGCAGAGTTTCCAAGAACAGTATCGCCTTGAATACGATTAAGTTTACCGCAAGATAAGTCACCTGAAAATGCGGCTTTAACTATTCGATGAACTGCTTCAGTGGAAAAACCCTTACCCCAATATTTAGGTAGTAAATCATATCCAATAACAGCATTTTTCATTTTAGGACTCCAAGTATTAAAGCCGCAAGTACCTATAAGTTGATCTGTTTCTTTTAGGCGAATAGCCCAACGAATACCTGAGTTTTCTTTAAAACGAGCGTTAAAAAACTCAATTAAATGGCTGGCTTGTGACAGTTCAGTAAACGCCTCTAAATCATAATATTCTACAACTGAATTGTCCGAGAACAACTCAAACAAACTATTTGAATCTTCTTTTGATAATTGATCTAACCTTAAGCGATTTGTCTCTAAAGTTGGAAATGACAACCTAAATCCTCCGTGAAATATAACAAGCCTGTAGATTAACTCGTTTTTTAATTTTTTATTGATAAACAAACCATAGCTGAGTTCCTATTTTGGTTCAATCGGTTACTTCACTTCACGTGGAATATAATAAGAGGACTAGGTGTTGTTTTAATTGATGTTTTGGAGGGTATTACTGGATAATTTAGTGTGAGTGTCTTTTTACTCTTTCTTTCATTTCAGCTCAGCTTTTTGCGTGATTTATTTTTATAAAACCCACTTAACCCGCTGCTTTAATTTATTATTTATGTAAAAGCTAGAATGAATCTCATCCTAACTCTTTAGCTTTTGTTTAACTCTATTTTTGAAACGTAAAATACAATACCAGCAACAAGGCCTACTATAGAAAATAAAAATAATTGTAAAAAGCTATATCCATAACCTATTAACGTAATTGAACCATTTTCGACCAATACCTTACCATTAATGATTGAGCTATCTAAACCTGAAGGGAAAACAAAAAAGAAAGAAACTAAGCAAGTAGATATAACTGAAGATTTGAGCACTGTATTTAGCGAATAACCACAGCTTTTAGTGATAAATTTATAAATGGGAAATGCTGTTACTGGAACCAAAATTAGAACAACTATTAACGTCCAAATAAATATACCAAAAGGCATAATAGTAAATTTCCTTTCAATTGCCATTGGCGCTAAAAATGCAACAATTAAAGAGGCTAAAATAAAGCTAAATATTGTTCTCAACTCGAAACCTTCTTAGAAAGCTAACGCCTACCATAACCGATTTGTGGCGCTCTTGCACAAATCCGGTTAATGGCTTTGTTATGTGAGGTCACCGTCAAGTCCAAATTTTTCCCTGTTCAAAACTAGCGCTGCCAGCACAGTTACTCCTAACACTGTACCAACAGGGAACATGAAGAGTAACAATGTTGAATATATTATTAGTGCCCAAAAAAGCCACTTAGTTCGATAGTTTAAGCCCACAACGGAAAATGTTAAAAAGCAAAGTGCAACTAAAAATAAGATGAACCCTGTTACTGTAGACAAAGCTGTTGATGACATTTCTTCTTGTGATATTTTAGGTTCATTACTTCCAAACAGCGTTATCTCTTGAAATGAAGAGGACATAATTAAATACGAATCAACAATTCCCCAAAGAGGTGCCCAGAAAAGCAATAATCCCAGAACTGCGACGTATTTCCCTATAGTTTCCTTGTTCATCATCTCTCCTCACGTAGTTATATAAAGAGCCTGTTAACAGGCAGAAAATAGTTAGTTAAATTAGCAACAAAGGAACAAAGCCAACTATTTTTATCCTTGTTTAACAGCCTGTTATGCATTGTTTACACTACAGTCAATTGTTGCGTTAATCTTTGGTGGGTAGACAGAACCAAACTGACTATGCGAGCCATAAGTACCCATTTTATATTTTTTTACGTATATATCACTAGATTTGCATAACTCTTTTCCTTTGAGCTCTACCAATTCGACCATATCTGTTTCATTAAGATCGGTATGACCAAGAACCTCAATTGAATACGTCCCATCAGAGTTTTTGCTTACATCGCTATATTGGACTATGACACCTTTATAAGTTTTCATACCAACACAACCAGAGATTATTAATATGATTAAAGGTAGATACTTTTTCATGCTTATCCTTAAACACCTAACAGCTTATTGAGCACCACTTTGGGGATTTATAGCACCCCAAAACGGCGTATATTACAGTGTTCAATAATTCCACTAAACAACTTCAGTGTAAACAAGTAATTAAATATGTTACAAAAAACCCTTTGTAATTTTTCACCAAAACGGTGTTTAATAATGTTATTGGACAAAACAAAAATAGAGCTTTATTTATGATAAAAACGAATGAGTGAGGCATTTACTTTACTTCAAAATTCACATGGTCAAAGTATGGGTTTTTCTCATGCGCTTTAAGTACGCTGATTGTAGTTAGCACAATGAGTTTCAACTCGCTATTTACATTAACAACTATGCATTCGTCTCTATTAGCATTGCGTTTTGTGTCAGTTGCTATCCCGCATACACCATCACCATTTTTTAATATAAGCTTAATGCTTAAATGGTGCATACAAGCAATTTCGATGTAGTCGTATTGGTTGCAACTGATCATAACGCTCTCTTTATTTAGTCGGCTTAAAAATCATTAAAAAAGCAATAACAACAAGGTTGCCTATATACCACAAATCTTTAATTACAAATTGCCCTAAACGATCCAATAAAGTGGATGAACTAAATGCACCGGTTGCGGTAATTAAGAATGTTTGGGTCATCATAAATACGCTTAAACACGCTAAGCCACTTACAATAATTAGCTTTTTATTATTTAAAAATAGCCCTAATCCCAATAACACAGCAAATAATACATCAAACCCGCCAATCACGTTAGACGCGCCTTGTACGCTAAATACCGTGTATAACCACGACATAAACGGTGAGGTTTCTACTAAACTTACAATGCCTTTTGCTTCAAACTCATAAAACTTCATGCCGCCAATCCATAATAAAACCATAGCAACAGGTATAAAGTTTAATAGTACGTGTTGTTTGTCGGTAAGTTTGTCTTTATAAAACAAAAACAAATACAAAGGCACTACAGCGAAGTATTTAATTATGCCCTGCCCGCTACCAATGATTGGAAAGCCACCAAGTTGCGCCATCCAACGGTTACTGGCAAACAAGGTAAGTAATGCTACTAAACTTATAATTGCTGCAAGTAAAAGTGCTGGTGTAGGTTTCATTAGTTTAAGGCGAGCGAGCACGGTGGCAAACGCTAAGGCAATCATAAATGAGCCACTAATTAAACCTAACGCAGATACAGACATTAGCGAATCAACGCCATAATAACTAAACGTAGCCGTTAACGTATTAGGGTTTGCTCCTAACGCAAACGACAAGCCAAGTAGTAAAAAGCTACTCGTTAATAAAAAAGTAATCACGTTATTGGTTAGTTTTAAGTTCATTGTATTTCCAAGTATTCGTTGAGGTTTATAAAGACCTTACGAACCTATAAAACAATTCAAGCTAACTCTTAAAAATCAGAGTTAATTAAGCACACTGTAAGCTCTTATCGGGTAATGTAATCAATCACTTTAGTTTATAGTTTATTTCCTCTTTATTAATAAAATTAAATAAGTCTAATATTCATATGATGTGCGTCATCTTTTTTATTATTAAATGAAGTAGAATAACGTCGCCTTTTCAATAAACAGAATGCATGCATTTCTAAAACTTAGGGACATTTTTAATGAAGGGTACTGATATTCGAGTTACCTCTGGACTGATTTCTATAGCCATTGTTTTACTACTTTGGTTTGCTGTACCGCCTCCGCAAGGTGTTACCGAAAACGCATGGCATTTGCTCGCTTTATTTATTGGTACTGTAGTTGCCATTATTGGTAAAGCAATGCCTATCGGCGCCATTGCTATTTTAGCTATTACTTCTGTTGCGTTAACCGGCGTAACTAATGACAGCCCATCTGGCGCTATTAAAGATGCATTAAGTGGCTTTTCTAACTCATTAATTTGGTTGATTGGTATTGCTATTATTATTTCTCGGGGTTTAGCTAAAACCGGTTTGGGAAATCGTATTGGCTATAATTTTATTTCTTTTTTTGGTAAAAAAACTATTGGTATTGGCTATGCCCTCGCGCTGTCTGAACTTGTTATAGCGCCTGTGACGCCAAGTAATACCGCGCGAGGCGGCGCTATTATTCACCCAATTATGAAGTCGATAGCAACAAGCTTTGGCTCGTCTCCTGAGGAAGGCACCTCTCGTAAAATTGGGCACTACCTTGCTTTAGTTAGCTACCATATAAACCCTATTACATCAGCTATGTTTATTACCGCCACGGCTCCTAACCCTCTAATTGTAAAGCTTATTGCAGATGCTACTGGTGCAAATATTAGTATTACTTGGGGTACGTGGGCGCTGGCAGCGCTTGTTCCTGGTTTGCTATGTATTGCCCTTGTGCCTTTGGTTGTTTATGCCATTTACCCACCTGAAGTTAAAAGTACGCCCGACGCTAAAACCTACGCAGAATCTAAATTAACTGAAATGGGCCCAATGAGTTATGGCGAAAAAATAATGGTGGGTGTTTTTGCTATGCTGCTTGTTTTATGGGCCGGCGTACCTGCAATGATTTTAGGGGCTGACTACGCAGTTAATACAACCGCAGTGGCTTTTTTAGGTTTGTCGGTTTTATTAGTGACTGGTGTATTAAGCTGGGACGATGTACTTAAAGAAAAGTCTGCGTGGGATACCGTTGTTTGGTTTTCAGCATTAGTAATGATGGCCACTTTTTTAAATAAACTAGGTTTGGTAACGTGGTTTTCAACACTTGTTGAGAGCAATATTGCGCAACTGGGCTTTGACTGGATTGTATCGGCTATTATATTGGTAGCTGTGTATTTTTATGCTCATTACTTTTTTGCCAGTACCACAGCACATATTACTGCTATGTTTGCCGCATTTTACGCCGCAGGTTTGGCGCTTGGCGCTCCGCCTTTATTTTTAGGTTTACTGTTAGCTGGCGCCTCATCACTCATGATGTCGTTAACGCATTACGCAACAGGCACATCACCCATAGTGTTTGGCTCAGGCTATGTATCGTTAAAAGACTGGTGGGTAATGGGCCTTATAATGAGCGTTATTAATTTAAGTGTATGGGGAGTTATTGGCGGGCTTTGGTGGAAAGCACTTGGGTATTGGTAATATTGCCTTGTTAGTTTGGCTTGCACATTTAATACTGCGCACTTGAGTTTAGAACAAGTTCAAGTGCTTCAGCCCTAAAAATATAAACATTGAGGCTGTTGCAAGGGAGCACTATGGTTTTTAAATTCATAAAGGCAGCATATTCAGACCGAGACTACTTATTAAGCCTCAGAAAACTAACTATGGTAGAACACTTAGAAAATGCCGGGTTATTTTTAACAGATCAACAGCATGTTTTAAGGCTTGATGATCAATATGACTGCTCCCATCTTATAGTTATAAATGAGGTACCAATTGGTACTTTAAAATACCAAACGCACGCTCAACACGTTGAAATAATGCAATTACAAATACATCCACTGCATCAAAATAAAGGGTATGGGAAAGCGGTTATTGAACAAGTTATTACAAATGCGCAGTCAAAACCCATTAAACTCACAGTGCTTAAAAACAACCCAGCATTAGGACTTTATAAGCGGCTGGGTTTTACTATAACGGATGAGGATAATTACGAGTACCACATGCAAACGCGGGCTATTCGTAGCTAAAATTAGTCGCTTTGATCTCTGAAGTCTTTTTTTCTGAAAATAGTTAAATGCCAACCCCAATGCAAAGAGCCTAATCTTAAAAAGATAGTCGTGAAAAATGAGCCTAAAATACACCAAATGTAATCTACATTAAGGCTAAATAAAGCAGCATAGACTGCACCACCCGCTAAACACGCAGAGGCGTAAGGTTCGCTGCGCATAACAGTTGGTACCTCACGGCAAATTACGTCACGTATTAAACCACCAAATATACCTGTAGTGATACCCATGGTAATTGCGACCACCATACCGGAGCCATTAATGAGTGCTTTTTCTATCCCCATAATATTAAATAGCGCCATACCCACAGCGTCTACCAATAAAAAGTAGTAGTTATTAACGCGCGGTAAATATCGAATAAATGCAATTGTTGCTATAACGGCCCCGTAGGTCGAATACAAATACTCCGGGGTAGCAATCCAAAATACCGGTTTGTTCAAAAGTATATCTCTGAGAGTACCGCCCCCTAGTGCAGTAACGGTTGCAACCACTACGACGCCAAAGCCACTAATGTTTTTTTCATACCCAAGCAATGCCCCTGCAACAGCAAAAAATGCAACACCGAGTAACCCTAGTACCATAAAGTATTCAGCAGTCATGGTAATTCCTTTTTAAAGTTTATTAGGAGCTGTATCAACTTACGTGCCAAAAAACTGAGTAAATATAAATAAACCCACAATTTAAGTGACTGAAATTTATAAGCTTATTTCATTTATTAAAAAACGTTAGCTATGTAATATTTAGTGAAGGATTAACAAGAGTAATTATTTTAATTATGGGTAGTTTTTACACGTTAAAGTACAGAGGGATTTTGTTACAGAGTTGCAGTCGAGCACTTTTAAATTTTAAGCAAAAATTAAATGAACAATAAAGCTATTACCAATATTACAAAAATAATAGGCAATATTGCATGTTGCCAGTTTTGTTCTTTATTTTGATTATAGAGTGTTTGCATTGAGCTTTTATCATTATTGGTAAAACTATGCTGGCACTGCATACAGTTTTGGGCTTTTATGCTCACCCAAGTACCACATTTAATACATGCGTAACACCTCGACAGTTTATCAAACTCGTTTGTGTTCCTAAATATTCTCATTTATCACCTCATTGATTTTCGCCGCAGTAAGAAAACCAATGAATAATATATGCTCTTTAAATTCATTGTTACTTCTTTACTTTATTCAATAATTTTTACATTTGGAATGTTTTGTAAAAGGTAGGATTTTAAAGATTCAAACGCATCTTTATTGAAAATAAACTCAGTTGTTTTACCATCAACTTGATTATACGGTAGTGCAAATACACCGTGCCTCTTAGTTTTGTCGATGACAACTTTGTTAATATCGTTAATATTAAACACTTGCTTATAAACGTATAATATTTGCCCCTCAACGCGTACAGCCTTTAACGGGCTTTGCTCAACATTGCGCGAACGAATAAACACAAAATATAAAATAACGGGAAATAAAAACAGGTTAAGCGCTTGCAAACTAAAAGGTTTATCTATCAATACAATATATGTTGAGTAACAAATTAAAGAGGCCGCTAGTGCTAAAATTAGTTGTGTGTTGTTTTTCATAATCATCCTTGGTTACTAGTCAAAAAAATCGGTAAGGTTTTTTAATTATATTACCAATTTAGTGAAATACGCCATTTTGTAACTTTTGCTAATCAAACTTAAATCCGGGCAAAGCTGCCATAATTAATATCCTGATTAATCTACATAACTCACTTTTGTTCCCGCTAAATGATCATGTAAACATCGTTTATCTTTTCCAAATATAAATAATGGATTAACAAAACCAGCTATAAACTGACCTACCGAAGGGACAAGTGATAATAGTTGCATACAAAGCATGCGTTTAAAGTAAATTGTAGTAAAGCTTGCTTGTGTACCATCTAAATTTTCAATACGGATAGACATTAAAGATTTACCAATTGTTTGTCCGCGTTGGTACATGAGGTAACCATGAAGCACTAACGTGCTTAATATGCCATAACCTAGCAAACCTGCAGATAAAGTAAGTGTTGGTTGGCTTAAATTATCAAACCCTAAGAGTATGAATACAGGTATAAAACAAACAACACCTAAAACGCCATCAATAATAGCAGCCACTAGCCTATCTGAGCGCGTTGCTTTTTCTCCTGCTACTTTTGATACAATATTTTCAGATGGGTTCTGTGCTTCTCGCGTTTTAATTAAGTCGTCTATTTCTTTTGCTCGATCTGGGTAGGCTTCGCGATCTATAGCTCTCGCTGATGAGTAAAGCTCATCTAAAGTGTAGGTAGAAAAATCAATTTCAGAATCCATGCAAAAAATCCATATAGTGTTATTAAAAAGTAATTTAACACAATTAATTTAAGCTATTCAATTATTTAAAATTATCAAATAAAAAAGCTACTAAAAAGTAGCCTTTAATTATTAATTAAATACCATTCAATTTGCTGTTAAAAATGCCATTTAACTAGCAAGTTTGGATTATGTTCGGTTTGCCCATCTACACCAAATTTATTTTTCCAATAAACATACTCAATACCCACATCAAGGCGGCCTGTATCTAAGCCGAGCATAGGGGCAATATTGTATTTAATCTGCGAGGTAAAGTTAAAGCCACCTTCACTTTTACCAAACATTGTGTCGGTGCTATCTACAATATCTAAAAAGCCATCGTATCTAAAGTTACCTTTGTTGTAGCCCCACGTGACTGTTATTTGGTTATTATCTTCACGTTGAATACCTATATCATCTTGAAAACGACGATAATAAGCCACATTAAAATATTGAAAGCCAGGTACATCAAGTGATACACCGCCCCCTAATAAATAGTTATTTTGATCCGTATCTCCCGAGCCATACTCTGTTTGTAGGCCTAAAAACACCTCTTTAACAAAGCTATTTTGTGGCTTGTAAAGAGTAGGGTTTATGTTTAGCTCACCGTACACTTCATCGGGATTACTTAGCCTATCCATAAAGAAGAACGTACTGCCCCAAGTATGCCCCGATGCATGCTCTATAGTAACAACACTTCTATCATCTTCCTCCCCTGAAAACGGCTCTAGGTAGTCGGCTCCTGTCATTGCGGTAATACTAAAATCAGACCAAAGCTCTTTAGCCGATACACCTGTTGAGCACATTGCAATTGCAGTTACTAATGCTAATTTTTTTATTGTTTTGATTTTCATTGTTAATCCCTTTTATGATTTTTATTAGTTTAGTTAAGATGATCCGTACTTGCTGAGTAATTTTCTGGTAGTACCAACGTCATTATTATTGCGGTGATACCCGACACCGTCACTGCGCTACCAAATATGGCAGTAACTAACTTAGGTGCGTTTGCAAACAACTCCGGTACAAAACTAACACCTAGCCCGAGCCCCAAACTCACCGCAATAATAAGTAAACTTCTGCGATTTATTTTTTCGCTGGCGAGTATTTTGA
Source organism: Pseudoalteromonas sp. Z1A2 (assembly GCF_011378755.1). NCBI lineage: Bacteria > Pseudomonadati > Pseudomonadota > Gammaproteobacteria > Alteromonadales > Pseudoalteromonadaceae > Pseudoalteromonas > Pseudoalteromonas sp. Z1A2. The sequence goes on from NZ_WTKX01000001.1 coordinate 261,652, forward strand.
CCCCAGCGGCTGCTACGGTGCCAAACATTACAAGCGTTGCACCGCCCAAAACAGGTTTAGGTATATTTTGTAATACAGCGCCAATCACAGGAAACAAACCAAGAATGATTAAAATACTGCCTATCCACAGGCCAATATATCTGCTGGCAACTCCAGTTAGCTGAATAACGCCGTTGTTTTGACTAAAAGTAGTATTAGGAAAAGTATTAAATAAAGCGGCAATCATCGAGTTAACACCATCACCTAAAATACCGCCGCGAATACGTGCTAAGTAACTAGGTCCTCTAACAGGTAACTTAGAAACCGCACAATTGGCAGTAATATCGCCTGTCGATTCAATTGCAGTAATAAGGTATAAAAAACCAAAGGCTATGAGTGCACCAAAATCAACATTAAAGCCGTATTTAAAAGGCAGTGGGATAGCAATTAGGTCAAATTCACCTAATTTAAAATTAGCGATACCTAATACAAACGCAAGTAACCAGCCAAGTATCATTGCAACTACCACAGCCGTTAGCCTCACCCATTGGTTTTTACTTGCATTAAGCAGCACCACTAAAGCAACAACCGAAAAACCAACAATTAAGTTGCTCGTTGAAGCAAATTTTTCAGGCATATTAGTAAGTAGCCATTGCCCGCCACCTATATCAGTCATACCTACTTTAATTAGGTAAATACCAATAGTAGTGATGACCACACCAGTAACTACTGGCTTAATTATTTTGCCTAATTTACTAATAAAAAAACTAATAAATACTTCAACAAAAGCGGCCAAAAAGCACACTGCAAATATAGTGGCAAGGACCTCGTCGTTATTGCCTCCGGTGGCTTTAACGGTAAAGCCTGTTGCTAAAATAGTCCCTAAAAAGGCAAAGCTTGTACCTTGCACACATATTAATCCTGAACCCACAGGGCCAACACGCCGCGCTTGTATAACCGTGCCCACACCAGATACAAATAATGCCATACTAATTAAATAAGGTATTTCAGCAGCTAAACCAAGCACACCACCAATAATAAGCGTGGGTGTAATAATACCTACAAAGCTTGCGAGTACGTGCTGTAGTGCGGCAAAAAATGATTCAGTTACGCCTGGTTTGTCATCAACTGCATATATAATATCGTCAGACGAGCTTGTATTTATTGACATATAAACCTCTACGTTTTGCGAGTTAGCCACTGTATTTGTCTAAGTGATTAACTCATTGTTATTGCGTTAACGGCTTATTTAAGCTGCCCTTCAACGCCCTCAACATAAAAGTCCATACCCAACAACGTTTTGTCGTCTATTGTTTTACCCGCATCAATAATCAGCTCACCTTGCTGATTTTTTATAGGGCCAGTAAATGGATGAAATTCACCTTTACCAATTTTCTCTGAAATAGCATTTACTTCACTCACTACATCACTTGGAATGTCTTTACTTAGCGGCGCTAAGCGAGTCATCCCTGAGCCTATCCCTTTCCATATATCTTGTGATTGCCATTTATCGTCAAGTACTTGCTGTACGCGATCTGCATAAAATTCATCCCAGTGATGAACCGCTGCCGTTAAATGTGCTTTTTTACCGTATCCGCTCATATCTGAGTGGTAGCCAATAGCGTAAATACCAGCGGCTTGCGCTGCTTGCAGTGGTGCAGGCGAATCAGTATGTTGGGTAATAATATCAACGCCTTGATCTATTAGGCTATCGGCAGCTTCGCGCTCTTTACCCGGATCAAACCAGCTATTAACCCACACTACTTTTACTTTTGCATTAGGCTTTACTGAGCGCAAGCCAAGCGTAAATGCATTTATACCGCGTATTACCTCCGGAATAGGAAACGCAGCAATATAACCAATACTGTCGGTTTTACTCATGTGCCCTGCAATAACACCTGTTAGGTAGCGTCCTTCGTAAATGCGATCAAAGTAAGTGCTTACGTTTTTTGCGCGTTTATAGCCTGTGGCATGCTCAAACTTTACATTAGGAAATCGTTTAGCCACTTTAAGTGTTGGGTTCATGTAGCCAAACGACGTGGTAAATATTAAATCGTGCCCGCTTTTAGCCAGTTGCGTAATAACACGCTCTGCATCCGCCCCTTCTGGTACGCTTTCGACAAAAGTGGTTTCTATTTTGTCGCCAAACTTTTCTTCAAGGTAGTGGCGGCTAGAGTCATGTGTATAAGTCCAACCGGCCTCACCTATGGGGGTTACATATACAAAGCCAACTTTTACGCTATCTTTTGCAATAGCAGATGCGCTTATGCCTAAGCTCAATGCAACCCCGAGTGCTGTTATAAGTTTTTTCATTGTTATTCTCCGTGTTATATTTTTAATATCCTGTTGAAGCAGGTGATTTACCTTATTGATTTTGTAATTAATTTAATGACCCTTGTGCCAAGGCTTACCTAGCCACATGGGTTCGTACATTTTTAATTTTTGTTTATTTTTGCTGAGCATAATCAGTACTATAAGCGTTGCACCATAAGGCAACATGGCCAGTAAGTTAGACTCCACAGCCCACCCAAAAGCCTGTGCCACTAAGTGCATAATGCTGGCAAAGCCAAATAAATAAGCGCCAAGCATTACGCGCTCAATACGCCAGCTTGCAAACACCACTAAAGCAAGGGCTATCCAACCTCGCCCTGCCGTCATGTTTTGAGTCCAAAGTGGTGTATAAGCCAACGACAAATATGCGCCCGCAATGCCAGCCAGTGCGCCGCCAAACATTACGGCTAAATAACGTGTACGCATTACAGGTAATCCTAAGTTATTGCCTACACTTGGGTTTTCGCCAATAGCTCGTACTGCAAGCCCTGCTCTGTGATATTTAAAAAACAAATACGCACCAAGCACTAAACCCCAACTTAAATACACAATGGCGTCTTGCGAAAATAGCGCTTTGCCTAAAACCGGAATATGCTCAAACCCTGCAATTGCTAAAGTAGGTAACGCGTTAATGGTTTTTCCCTCATAGTCAGCACCTAAAAATGCAGATAAGCCTGTACCAAAAATAGTCAGCGCTAAACCTGCCGCTACTTGGCTAGCATTTAAATTAAGTGCTACAAAAGCAAAAATAAGTGAGGCCATAACCCCGACCAAAGCTGCTACCGTAAAACCAATAAATAGGTTGTCGCATTGGTACATAGTTATAAACCCTGCCACAGCGCCTAAAAGCATCATGCCTTCTTGCCCTAAATTTAAGGTGCCGCTTTTTTCGCATACCATTTCACCCAGCGCCACCAGCAATAAGGGGGTGCCTGTACGAATAGTGGCGTATAAAATATTAGTAATTACATCTAATTCCATGATTTAAGACTCCTGTGCAATATGTATTGGCTGCGCTTTTTGTTGTTTAAATGGCAGCGAAAATCTAAGGCGATAAGTAATAAGCACATCGCACGAGAGTAAATAAAACAGCATTAACCCCTGAAAAATACCGGTTATAGCGTTAGGTAATCCCATGTTAATTTGCGCAAGTTCACCTCCCATATAAATAAGCCCCATTAGTAAGCCCGCAAACGTAATTCCTACTGGGTGGAGTCGCCCTAAAAAAGCAACAATAATGGCGGCATAGCCATAACCGGGTGATATTTGCGGAACCAGCTGCCCAATAGGCCCAGCTACTTCGCCCGCTCCAGCAAGCCCCGCCAAGCCCCCGCTAATAACTAGCACTCCGGCAATTAATAATGCTCGCTTGTAACCCGCCATTTTGGCCGCGGATGCATCAAGCCCAAGTACTTGTATTTGAAAGCCTATAAAGGTTTTACTAATAAAAACCCATGTGGCGCATAGCGCTAATAACGCAAACGCCAGGCCTAAGTGCAATCGAGTACCGTCGAATAAAACAGGCAATAACGTGCTATCGCCAAACAATGCACTTTCAGGAAAGTTATAACCGTGAGGATCTTTGAGTGGCCCATGAACAGCCCACAGCAATATATTTACTGCTATGTAGTTGAGCATTATGGTGACTAAAATTTCATTGGTGTTTAAACGCAGCTTCATAAAAGCAGCAAGCCCCGCCCACAACATGCCACCAGCAATACCAGCGAATAATGTAAGTGGCATTGCAAAAGCACTTGTTGAGTCAACAAAGTTAACGGCTACAGCACTTGCACATACACCACCAATAAGCAGTTGCCCTTCTGCGCCTATATTCCAAACCGATGCTCTATAACAAAGCGCTAAGCCATAGGCGCATAGCAAAATAGGAATGGTCATTACAAGTAGCTCTGTTACACCATACCAATCGGCAACAGGTGCTATAAGCAATGTATACAAGGCATTTAGAGGATCATGCCCTAATAAGGCAAACACCACGTAACCGGTTATTAATGTGAGTAAAATAGCTAAAACAGGAGAGAGATAGCTCCACGCTGGTGAGCGTTCAACACGTGGTTCTAACTTAATCATACGAGTGCCCCTTGTGGTGTGTGTACTTTAGGCTGGTTATTAAAAACATCGCTAAAGTCGCCAGCCATCCACTGCCCTAACTGCACAAGCGGTACGGTATCTGTATTTAAAATAGGAGACAGTTTGCCATCACAAATTGCGCCAATGCGGTCGCAAATTTTATAAAGTTCGTCTAAATCTTCTGAAATAACGAGTACCGCACACCCTTCGTCGCGAAGCTTTAAAATAGCTTCATGTATCGCCACCTGTGCACCTATATCTACACCCCAAGTAGGGTGCGACATAACGAGTAGTTTTGGACTTTGCTCTACCTCGCGACCAATAATAAATTTTTGTAAATTACCACCTGAAAGGCTAGCTGCATGAGTGCGAAAACTTGGCGTTTTAACCTTGTATTTTGTAATGATTTTATTAGCAAGCTCAGTAATTTTTTGTTTTACTAAAAAGCCATTTTTAACCAGCCCATTATCAAAACTAGTAAGCAATGCATTTTGTGCCAAATCCATAGTGGGCACGGCTCCTCGCCCAAGCCTATCCTCTGGCACACATGCAAGCCCAAGGCGGCGCCTTTTTAGCGGGCACAGTGCATCAACTACGGTATTTTTAAATTTAATGGCGCTACTACTAGCTTGAATTTGTTCCCCCGAAAGCACTTTTAATAACTCTTCTTGTCCGTTGCCTGCAACACCCGCAATCCCCACTATTTCGCCTTGCTGTACTGCAAAGTTAATGTTTTTAAGGGGTGTTTCAAATAATGCTTGTGCGGCGGTGGTTAGATTATTAACGGTTAAAAAATCCGCAGTACCCAAAGCTCTGCGAGTTTGGTTACTAATTGGCGTGTTGTCGCCTACCATCAGCCTAGCAATTGACTCACTAGTTTCGTTTTTAGGAATACAATGCCCGCTTACTTTCCCGCCTCTCAAAATGGTCGCACTGTCACATAGCTCAATCACTTCGTGCAGTTTATGGCTAATAAACAGCACAGAGCAGCCTTCTTTTTTAAGTGACTTTAGGGTTTTAAATAATGCATCGACTTCTTGTGGAGTCAGTACTGAAGTGGGTTCGTCTAAAATAAGTAACTGAATATCTAATAATAAGCATCTAACAATTTCTACTCGTTGGCGCTCGCCAGTTGAAAGTGTTGATACCAGTCTATGGGGGTCTAATGGCATACCATAACGTGTTGATGTTTTCGTAATTCGACCCGCAAGCGTGCTGCTATGCCCTGCTAAATCACCTAGCGCTAGTTCAATATTTTGGGCGACCGTAAGTGTTTCAAATAACGAAAAGTGCTGAAACACCATTCCAATGCCTAAATCACGCGCATCAGCAGGCTCTTTTATATTCATTATGCGGCCATTAAAAAACATGTCCCCTTGGTCAGGTTTAACCACACCATAAAGCATTTTCATTAATGTGCTTTTACCCGCACCGTTTTCACCTAATAAGGCATGCACTTCACCATGCTTAATTTTTAAGGTTACGTCATTATTGGCTATACATCCGGGATACTGCTTTGTCATTCCCTGCATAGTAAGGCGGTATTTATTATTCATTATTAGGGCCTATTTGTACTTAATGAGCAATTTAGCCTACTCAAAACACCAACTGACCAACCGGTCAACAATGGCATGGTAACTGCAATATACTTACCAAGATGAAAAAGTATTTTTCTTACCCGTGCGCAAACAACAAGAAAAAACATACGCCAAGCCTTTATGTATCAGGGCTTTATAAAAATTAAGGGGGTCTGTGTGATTCAATTTTTATTAAATAACACGCCAATTGAAGTACAAGAATGTTCGCCAAGTCTCACCATTTTGGACTGGCTACGCACCAAAAAAGGGAAAGTGGGCACCAAAGAAGGGTGTGCAACTGGCGACTGTGGCGCGTGCACAATTTTAGTGGGTGAAGAGCGTATAAATGCAAACGGGCAAACTAGTTGGCAATACAAAACAATGAACAGCTGTTTATTGTTATTAGGTAATGCGCATGCAAAACATATAGTAACGGTAGAGGCTGTGACTACTGGCTTATACCCAAACTTAACCGATTTACACCCCGTACAACGTGCACTGGTGGAGTGCCATGGTTCGCAGTGTGGTTTTTGTACGCCTGGTATAATAATGAGCTTGTTGGCTCTTTATATTAATGAACCAACGTACCCTGGTAAAAAAGCGGTTATTCATGCACTTGGTGGTAACTTATGCCGTTGTACAGGTTATAGCCCTATATTACTTGCAACCGAAAAAGCCTATAGCTATGAGCGTAAAGCTGAACCGTACTCAGCAATGGCCGCTCAATTTAAAGCATCACTTAATACGCAATATGATGACGATATTCCATTTTTAAAAAATGGTCCTCGCAAATTTTACTTACCACAAACTGCCCCGCAACTTGTTGAGCTAAAAGCGCTTTATCCTTATGCACATTTAGTTGCTGGTGGCACCGACTTTGCCATTGAGCTTAGCCAAAACATGCTCTTACCGGATGTAATTATCTCCCTTAGCCAAGTAAAGGAGTTTTGCACCTTGGCAGATAATAACGGTGAGTTACACATTGGTGCAGCACTACCTTATAGCCAATTTGTTGAGGTATTTTATAACCATTACCCAGAGTCAAAAGAGCTATTTGAACGCTTAGGATCAAGCCAAGTACGTAACAGCGGCACGCTTGGTGGCAGCATAGGGAATGCCTCTCCTATTGGCGATCCCGCTCCCCTTTTAATCGCTCTTAATGCATCAATGGATTTATTAAGCAGCGCTGGTACGCGCACTATTAAAGTTGCCGACTACTTCATTGATTACAAAAAAACAGCTCTTAAAAGCGATGAAGTAATTAGTAAGTTCACCATTCCAAAGCGCCCAGAGTCGCTAAAACTGGCATGTCATAAAATATCAAAACGCTTTGAAGACGATATATCTACCGTTTGTTTGGTGCTTGCTATAGAGCATTCAAAAAACATGATTACTCAAGCCCGCTGCGCTATGGGCGGTATGGCTGCTATTCCTAAGCGCGCACATCATATTGAGCAAAAGCTGATATCTCAATCATTACAAGTAAGTAGTTTTATAGACGCAGCAACGGCTATTAACGATGACTTTACGCCCATGAGCGATGTAAGAAGCAGTGCGCATTACCGCACCACGGTAAGCAAAAACTTATTACAACGCATTGGTATTGAGTTTTGTGAGCCACAAGCACGCAACAATAACAACATTGCCATTACGAGGATCTCACATGCGTCACTTTGAAATGGATAAACTAAAAGCGCAAGGTGGTAGCGTTGGGCAATCTAAATATCACGAAAGCGCTATTAAACAAGTTTGTGGCAGTGCAAATTTTGCCGACGATAACCCTGAGCCTTACGGTTGCCTGCATGCCTACCCAGTGCTCGCCCCTGTTACAAGCGGCTTTATTAAATCAATTGATACAAGTCTCGCACTGGCAGTTGAAGGCGTTAAACGTATTTTATCGGCCGAAGATGTTCCGGGTAAATTAGATATTGGCCCGGTATTTCCTGGTGATGTACTGCTGACCAGCCATGAAATTCAATACCACGGGCAACCTGTATTAATTGTCGTTGCCGACACATATGAAATAGCGCGCCGCGCGGCACGTTTAGTGGTTATAGAGTGCGAGCAAACTACTCCAATACTTGATATTAAAGAAGCCATTAGCAAAGAGCATTGGGTAAGGCCGCCCCATTCACTTAACCGTGGTAACAGCGAAAACGCCATTAATGACGCAACCCACCAGCTTAAAGGCGAAATAAACATAGGCGGGCAAGAACACTTTTATTTAGAAGGCCAAATAGCGCTGGCGCAACCTGATAACGACGGGGGCATTCATGTTCAGTGTTCTACGCAACACCCTACTGAGGTGCAGCACTTAGTTGCTAAAATTTTAAAAAAGCCATTTAGCTTTGTAAACGTAGAAACCCGCCGTATGGGCGGTGCTTTTGGCGGCAAAGAAACCCAAGGCGCACCATGGGCATGCCTTGCAGCTCTTGCGGTTTACCACCTTGGCTGCGCAGTAAAAATGCGCCTAGCCCGTAGCGACGATTTTAAATTAACCGGTAAGCGCCACCCGTTTTATAATCACTATCATGTTGGTTTTGACGAAAATGGTTTAATAGAAGGTGCCGACATTACCGTAAACGGATTTTGTGGCTACTCGCCTGATTTATCAGATGCAATTGTAGACCGCGCCATGTTTCATGTCGATAACGCCTACTACTACCAAGCCGCCACAATTAAGGGTAATCGCTGTAAAGTAAATACCGTAAGCCATACCGCATTTAGAGGATTTGGTGGCCCGCAAGGCATGATTATGGGCGAGCTAATAATGGACGATATAGCCGCCAAATTAGGTAAAGATCCGCTTGAGATCCGAAAACTTAATTTATACAAAAAAGGCCGCGATACCACGCCGTACCATCAAACCGTAGAGCAACATATTTTAATAGATATGATTGCTCAGCTTGAGGAGTCGGGTGACTACTGGGCACGTAAAGAGGCTATTAAAGCATTTAACGTATCGTCACCTATTATCAAAAAAGGCCTTGCGATGACGCCGGTTAAATACGGTATTTCGTTTACGGTACAACATTTAAACCAAGCCGGTGCATTAGTGCATGTATATAGCGATGGCTCTATACATTTAAACCACGGCGGCACCGAAATGGGCCAAGGGCTAAACACCAAAATTGCTCAAATTGTGGCCCATGGCTTTGGGGTCGATTTTAACGCGGTAAGTATTAGTGCTACGCGTACCGACAAGGTGCCAAACACTTCACCAACAGCGGCCTCAAGCGGTACCGACTTAAACGGTATGGCGGCGCTAAATGCAGTAAACACAATAAAAGAGCGCTTAATTGATTTTATTACCGAGCACTTTGAAGTAGACAGCCAAAGTATTACATTTAAAGATAACCTCATTACTTTTAGTAAAGGGGAAATTAGCTTTAGCGAACTTGCAAATCTTGCTTACATGAATCGTATATCGCTTTCATCTACCGGTTATTACGCCACACCCAAAATTCATTACGACAGAGCCAAAGGCGAAGGCCGCCCATTTTTTTACTACGCACACGGCGTTGCACTCAGCGAAGTAGAAGTAGATACCCTAACTGGTGAAAACACGGTAACTCGCGTTGATATACTGCATGATGTAGGCAGCTCAATTAACCCAGCACTTGATATAGGGCAAATTGAAGGCGCCTTTGTACAAGGTATGGGCTGGCTAACAACCGAAGACTTACAATGGAATGATAAAGGCCAGCTTGCAAGCTTTGGCCCAGCCAACTACAAAATACCAGCCATTGGCGATACCCCTGCCGAATTTAACGTCAATCTTTATAACTCAGCAAATCCAGAAACCACCGTGTTTAGATCAAAAGCCGTAGGCGAGCCGCCATTTATGCTGGCCTTTAGTGTATGGAGCGCTATTCGTAATGCAATAAGTAGTGTGGCTGATTATAAATACACCGCCCCACTGGATACACCCGCAACCCCAGAGCGAGTATTGAGTGCAATTGAGCAAACCGCTAGCTGGTTTAAGGAGCATCAACATGACTAATTTAAATGAGTCGTTTCAGGGTTTTCATACGCAAAATTGGGCGCAGGCTATAAACGAGCACGAACAAAGCGGCACTAACTATGTAATTGCCACGGTACTTGGCACCAATGGCTCAACCCCACGCGGCACAGGCTCTAAAATGGTAATAAGCGGCGAGCATATTTACGACACCCTTGGCGGTGGCCATCTTGAGTATGTAGTAATAGAAAAAGCCCGCGAACTACTTTCCAAAGGCGAAGCCGCCCAAGTAATTGAGCAATTTAACCTAGGTGCAAATTTAGGCCAGTGCTGCGGCGGGGCTGCCACCGTTATGCTTGAATGCATGCAATGCGAGCGCTTTACCTTAGACATTTATGGCGCAGGCCACGTAGCACAGGCGCTTATTGGTATATTGGCACAACTACCTATGCGCATACGCTGGATAGATAGCCGCGCCGATGTATTCCCACAGGCTATTCCAAATAACGTAGTAAAAGTGGTTGATGAAGAACCAACAGAGCAAGTAAAACGTGCGCCTAAAGCTAACAACTACTTAATATTGACCCATAACCACCAGCTCGACTTTGCACTCACCCAAGCCATTATTAAACGCGCCGATGCCAATTGGCTTGGTGTAATTGGCTCTGACACTAAAGCCAAACGCTTTAAGCAGCGCCTAGCACATCGCGATTTTACAGCCGTTCAAATACAGCAAATGACCTGCCCTGTTGGGCTTAATAACATTTCGGGCAAATTACCAATGGAAGTGGCTATTTCGATTAGTGGACAGCTAATTGGCCTTTATCAGGCTATGCAAACCCAAGAGCCAAAACGCCAAGGCTTGCAATGGCGTACACTAAAAAATGCCTTAATTAGCACCACGCAAGAGGAAGTAAACGCATGAGTAGTTTACAAATAAATACGCTAAATGATGCACAAGCAAAACAAGCACTTGAGCATTGCTGCGCGGCCCCTAACTGGGTGGCGGGCATGGTAAAAGCAATGCCATTTAAAAGTGCTCAGCAGCTGTTTGAATGCGCACAAAGCATATGGGATAGCCTTGGCGAAAGCGACTATTTAGCTGCCTTTGAAGGCCACCCGCAAATAGGCGACTTATCAACCCTTAGCAAAAAATACGCTGCTACCGCACAAAAAGCGGGGCATGAGCAATCGGGTATGAGCAAAGCAAACGAAGCCGTACTTACCAAAATGATTGCCCTCAATAAAGAGTACCTGAACAAGTTTGGCTTTATTTTTATTGTGTGCGCCACCGGTAAAACGGCCGAACAAATGCTCGAACTCATAGAGCAGCGCATACACAACACCCGCAGTACAGAGCTAAATATAGCCGCGGGCGAACAAGCCAAAATAACAAAAATAAGATTGGAGTCACTGCTATGAGCAAAAGCCCTATAACTACCCATATACTTGATACAAGCACCGGAAAACCAGCAGCAAACGTTGCTGTTAAGCTATTTAAACTTACAAATAACGAATGGGTACAACTAACCCAAGGCAAAACAGATTCCGATGGGCGTATTACCGACTGGCTAAATACAGAATTAGAATTTGCAACTTATAAGCTAGTATTTGATTTAGATAGTTATTACCAAAACCAACCTACCCCTGCGTTTTACCCAGAGGCGCAAATAACGTTTAGATTACAAGATACTAAACATCATCATATCCCATTGTTGCTTAGCCCGTTTGGCTACTCTACATACAGAGGTAGCTAACTATGAGCACACAAAACAATAATGACTTAACAGTAGTTTGTGCCGATATACTCGACTTTGTTGACGACCCTGCCATTGCTGGCGAAAACGCCCATCGTTTTTTTGAAAAAGGCGCATTAGTTATCAAGCACGGCAAAGTAGTTAAACTTGGCTATGAGCAAGACATATTACCTACAATTGATAAATCAGCGCGTGTTATCCGCCACGATGGCAAACTCGTTATGCCTGGTATGATTGACACACACATACATTTGCCGCAAACCGAAATGGTAGGCGCGTATGGCGAGCAGCTTTTAAGTTGGCTCACCGAATACGCCTTCCCAACCGAAAAAAAGTTTACCTGTGAGCATTATTCAAAAGAGATATCTAACCGCTTTTTAGACGAGCTGCTGCGCAATGGCACAACCACTGCCCTTGTATTTGGCACTGTGCATCCGCAATCGGTTGATGCGTTTTTTAAAGAATCACAAAAACGCAATTTACGCATGATTGCCGGTAAAGTAATGATGGACCGTAACTGCCCTGACGACTTATCTGATTGCGCGCAAACAAGTTATGACGAATCTAAAGCCCTCATCGAAAAATGGCACAATATTGATAGGTTAAGCTACGCAGTTACACCGCGTTTTGCCCCCACATCAACCCCTGAGCAACTTCAAAAATGTACTCAGTTGCTTGAAGAATACCCAGACACCTACCTGCATACACACTTATCTGAAAACAAAGACGAGTGCGAATGGGTAAAAGGACTATTTCCAGAAGCCGAAGATTACTTAGGCGTGTACGAGCAAGCAAAAATGGTACGTAAACGCTCAGTATTTGCCCATAGTATTCATTTATCTGAGCGCGAGCTATGCTGCCTTGCAGATAACAATGCGGCAATATCGCACTGCCCTACCTCAAACCTATTTTTAGGATCAGGACTTTTAAATTTAAAAGCCTGTGAAGAGCACGGCATAAACGTAGGCATGGGTACCGATGTAGGCGCGGGAACAAGCTTTTCTATGCTACAAACAGGTAACGAAGCGTACAAAATTCAGCAATTACAAGGTCAAAAGTTTTCAGCATTTAAAGGGTTGTATTTAGCAACACTCGGCGGTGCTAGAACGCTCGATTTAGAAGGGACAATTGGTAATTTTGAAGCCGGTTGTGAAGCCGATTTTATTGTAATGGATTGTTCAGCAACCCCATTTTTAAAATTTAGAATACAGCATGCCAAAACCCTGCATGAAAAATTATTTGCAATGATGATGTTAGGCGACGACCGCTGCGTTGAGCAAACCTACATTATGGGTAAAAGTGTGTACAAGCGCGATGATAACAATCAATTTTCAGACACCCGCTCACCGGTATTAGAAGAGGCTTAACCGTTATGGAAAACTATTTATTTGAGCTTGCTCATTTAGTACTGCGTTATTTTCATGTTATTGCTGGTATAGCATGGATTGGCGCTTCATTTTATTTTGCATGGCTTGATAACAACCTACAAACACCACCGCAGTGGAAAATAGATAAAGGCATAAAAGGCGATTTATGGGCCGTGCATGGTGGTGGCTTTTACGAAGTGGCTAAGTATCAAAATGGCCCTGAACAAATGCCGCATACTTTGCACTGGTTTAAGTGGGAAGCCTACACAACGTGGATCACCGGTATATTACTATTTAGCTTACTTTATTATGTTGGCGCCGATGTGTATTTAATTGATAACAGTAAAAGTGAGCTAAGTAAATTTGCAGCTATTGGCGCATCCCTTGGTTTTATTGGCTTAGGTTATGGTGTTTATCGTTTATTGTGTAAAACCTCACTGGTCGAAAACGGCAAAGTGTTTATTGCTGTAGTTATTGGTTTATTAGCTCTGTGGACTTTTGGGGTTGATCAATTATTTAGCGACCGCGCTGTGTATATTCATGTAGGTGCACTTATTGGCACGTGTATGGTGGGTAATGTGTATCACATTATTATGCCAGGGCAACGCTATATGGTAAGTGAAGTAGAAGCCGGTAGAATCCCTGATTCAGCGCCAGGTTTAAAGGCAAAGCTGTGTTCTATTCATAATAACTACGCCACGTTACCCGTGGTATTTATAATGCTGAGCAACCACTTTCCTTACACGTATAGCCACAACTTTGGCTGGCTTATTTTAATTGCGCTGTTTGGTATTGGTATGTGGATACGCCATTATTTTAACTTAAAACATCAAGGTATTAATAAACCCTCAGTACTTGTAAGCGGTATTGCCGCCTTTTTTGCTCTTATGCTCGCCATAGCCCCTTGGCCCAGTACACCAACAAATGCAGGCGAAAGCGCGCCTTTACAAACAAGTATTACCGACGCACAAGCGTGGGATATAATTAGCAAACACTGTACTGGGTGTCACAGCGAAACACCCACCTCTGAGCTTTTTCAAGCAGCGCCACTTGGCTTTAAGCTCGACTCTATTAATGATGTAAAAAAGGCCAGCACGCTTATTCATACCCGCGCGGTTATAACCAAAGACATGCCACTGGCCAATATGACCAAAATGACTGACGCAGAGCGCGAAACGCTAGGCTCTTGGCTCAGCGCACTTAAAAAGGAGCAATAACATGAGCGAGCAATTTAAAAACTACCCGCGCGATTTAATTGGTTATGGCCCTGATGTACCACATGCAAATTGGCCCAATAAAGCCCGTATAGCTGTACAAGTGGTATTAAATTACGAAGAAGGCGGCGAAAACTGTGTATTGCATGGTGATGCAGCAGCCGAAACATTTTTATCTGAAATAGTCAGTGCCCCGCATGTAGAAGACCGCCATATAAGCATGGAATCTATTTACGAATATGGCTCGCGAGCAGGTGTATGGCGTTTACTTAAACTCTTTAAAAAATACGATATACCGGTCACCATTTTTGCAGTGGCGATGGCCCTTGAGCGCCACCCCGATGTAGCTAAAGCCTTTGTTAAAGCGGGCCACGAAATTGCAAGCCATGGCCTGCGCTGGATTAATTATCAAAACATTGATAAACAAACTGAGCGCGAGCATATGCAACAAGCCATTGATGTCATTAAAACGCTTACAGGTAAAAAGCCCAAAGGCTGGTATACCGGCCGAACTAGCCCAAATACCGCAGGCCTTGTTGTTGAGAATGGCACATTTTTATATGACGCCGACGATTACAGTGACGATTTACCTTTTTATAGTATTAAAGAAGGTAAGCCACAGTTAATAGTGCCCTACACGCTTGATGTAAACGACATGCGCTTTGCTGCCGTGCAGGGTTTTAATGCCGGGGATCAGTTTTATAATTACTTAAAAGATGCATTCGATACACTATACGAGGAAGGCGACCCACAAGGTGAAAACGCCCCAAAGATGATGTCGATAGGTTTGCATTGCCGCCTAATTGGCAGACCAGGAAGAATAAAAGCATTAGCACGGTTTTTAGAATATGCTCGCTCGCATGATCAGGTTTGGTTTGCCACACGTGAGCAAATAGCCGAGCACTGGCTTAAAACCCATCCGTATAAAAAAGCATAGTTTATATTTTTTTAAAACATAAAAAAAGCCCAGCAATGCTGGGCTTAAAGTCACTTTAGGAGTAGTTAGTTAAATGAAACCGTAATGATGTTAGAACATACATTTTCAGTTACACATAATTGGTAATCGTACGATGGTAATGTAGCACCACGTACGTAGTCGCGGTAACGACCTCGGTCAGCAGTAGTATCTACAAGCTCACCATTACGGTAAACACTTAGTGATTCAGCGCCAACACTTTCCCAACTAAGCTCTACACGCATAGTATCAAGGCGAGACTTATTAGCACGTTTTAAGGTGATTTCTAGCTCTACATCACTTACAACAACCGTTTGAGTTGATGTACTTGTATTGCCTTCACTGTCTGTTACCGTTAGTTCTACATCGTAATTACCTGATGCTGCATACACATGCATAGGGTTTTGATCAGATGATGTTGCACCATCGCCAAAGCTCCAGCTCCACTGTGTAATATCGTTATTTGAATCAGTGCTTGAATCAATAAAGTTAACTGTTAAGCCTTGTGTCTCAACGTCAAAACTAGCACGTGGTGGTTGTGGGCTAACTTCGCCAATAGCGCTTAGCGTTAATGACCAGCCATTAATTGTGCCGGTATCGGCTGCAGCAGTATCTTCTACTTGTAGTGTCCAATCGCCTGTAGCAACTTCGCCGTTAAATGATTCAGAAGTAAAGCTTCTAACTATGTCGTCGTTTGAACCACCCACATTGCTTTGTAGCGTTACTTGTGTGCCTTGAGCAGATACTAACTTAACCACTAAGTCGCCTGAGTAAGTATGCGAAATATCTACATCAGCAGTAGTACCAAATACTGTTAAGTCATCAGGAACATTAATTACTGACACTGCACCTACTGGCGAGTTATCAGGAATATCAACACTTGTGTTACTGCTGTAAGTAAAGTCGTTTAAGCCAACAGGTTGAACCATTAATTTAACTGACTGCTCTTTAACAATATCACCAGCTGTAGCTGTTACAGTAAGCTCGTATTCGCCCCACTGAGTGTTAGTATCGGTTTCAACATTTAGCATTACTTCATCGCCTGGGCGCGCTGTAAGCGATGATAAATAAGCGCCGCCTAATGTTGTTGATAACTCAAGCGTTACTTCTTCATCCCATTCGGCAATTGAACCAATTGTAAATGTGTAGTTAGTAGCTTGGCCTGCTTCAATTTGTTGCGTAAGTGGATCGGCTGATATTTTAAAGCCAGGTGTAGGGTCTGCATCAATAAGCGCTTGGTTAACATTAAGACGAGTACCTGCAACCGTTACACCTTGTAGCGCAGCATTTGCATCGCCAGAGTTCATTAGTAAATCTTTCAGCTCTTGAGTGCTAAGCTCAGGATTAATTGACAATACTAACGCTGCAGCACCTGCTACATGTGGCGTTGCCATAGATGTGCCTGAGTAAGATGCATAGCTCTCACCTGGTGTAGTTGATAAAATAGCACTACCCGGCGCGCCCATATCAACGCTTGTTAAACCATAATGTGAAAACCATGAAATACCATCGGTTTGATCCGTACTTGCAACCGATAATACACTTGCGTTTTCGTAGTTAGATGGGTAATGCGGGTTAACATCGTTATCAATAGTATCGTTACCAGCTGCGGCTACAAAGAGTAAATCCGCCGCTTCGCTTGATGCAATTGCATCTGCTAGTGCTTGGCTGTAACCGCCACCACCCCAGCTATTATTTAATACGCGTAAGTTAACGCCTGAGTTTTTAAGGCTAACCATGTAATCAATACACTTAATAGCGTCTGATGTTGAGCCATTACCCGCAGCATCTAAAAACTTACAACCAACAAGTGATACTTCATGGTTAACACCTACAACACCAATACCATTGCCACCACTTGCGCCAATAGTACCTGAAACGTGTGTACCATGGCCTTCGTCATCCATAGGGTCGCCACTGTCAGTAATGGCATTTATACCATGCACGTCATCTATAAAACCGTTACCATCATTATCAATACCATCTCCTGGTATTTCGCTGCTATTTACCCACATATTGCTAGCTAAATCACTGTGGCTGTAATCAATACCCGTATCGATTACACCTACCACTACATCGCGGCTACCTGTCGAAATATCCCATGCTTCTACTGCATCA
The DNA here is from genome assembly GCF_011378755.1 of Pseudoalteromonas sp. Z1A2. Classification (NCBI taxonomy): domain Bacteria; kingdom Pseudomonadati; phylum Pseudomonadota; class Gammaproteobacteria; order Alteromonadales; family Pseudoalteromonadaceae; genus Pseudoalteromonas; species Pseudoalteromonas sp. Z1A2. Next base: position 278,999 of record NZ_WTKX01000001.1, read on the forward strand.
ATATCAGCGTCTGCTGTACCACCCGTTTGGCCATCATTATTTAAGCCCCAAAGCTCATCAAAACGAGGATCATCTGGCGTACGTGCAATGCTTACTTGGTAATCAGGCTCTACATATTCAATAGCTTGATGAGACTTTAAAAGCGCAATTGCGTCTTTAGTGCTCATTCCCGACACTTTAAACTTAGCTAAGCGACCTGAAAGTAAAGACGTATAGCTGTCATCAAGTTCATCTTTATTTAGATCAGTAATTTTAGCTTTAACTAATGAACGAGCCTGCTTACGCATTTCTTTCGTTGCATTACTTTTATATTTAACAATTATAGAATCACTGCTAGCAGTTACAGATTGCTTTACACCCACATCAGGAACTTTTGCAGCTGCTAAGCACGGAAGTAAGGCAAGAGTAATAATAGATAATTTTGTTTTCATTGTTCTATCCATAGTTTTTTTTGGGTTAGCTTAGATGCTCTAAGCACGTTCTTTCACTATTTCGAGTACAAGGGATCACATGGCATACCCTAAGGAAACAACCAAACTAATCATTTAACAAGTTAAAAAATAAAAACGTTGTTAAAACCAACAATTTTGACCAGTTAAAGTATAAAAAAAACACTAAAGACAGACCTTTTAATGAAATTCACGCAAAGCCATTTACCTAATAAAGGGTCGGATATTTTTACTGCTTTTAGATTGAATTAATAAAAAACCTCAACAACCGCACCATAACCCACTGAAAAATAAAAATTAAAAAATTGGTAAAAAATGATGATTTCAGAAAATACATTTGAGGAATACAGTAATTGGGTACTTAATAATTAACAGTTATTAAACGTAAGTTAAAAATAATGACAAAGCGTTTAGTGATAATTATTAACTACATCGAAAAATTTTACTTTAAGAGCTTTTCAAGCGGATCACAAAACATTATATCGGCACGGCATGCTGACACAGCAAATACCTTATAAAACCTATAAAATTTAAGGTGTTTGGTTTTAATATTTCAAGGAGAAAATAATGAAGTTGAACAAATCACTTTTAAGCTGCGCAGTTGCAATTGCAATGGGTACTAGCTTTGCTTCTTATGCAGATACTAACAACAAATCAGCATCAAGCTCAGAACTTGCTACCAACGTTTCTGTAGCAAGTGTTGAAAACTCAATGACTCTTATCCAAACTTTTAATGAAAATACTGCACTACTTACACAAGATGGTGATAGCAACACCATGCTTGTAACAACAACCGGTAATAATAACGAAACTGAAGTTGTGCAGAGCCAATTTGGTAATTATGCTGAAGTAATCACCACAGGTGACAACAACTTACAAGTATACAGCCAAGATGGCGTTGCTAATGGTTTTATCTCTGAAGTGACTGGTAATAATAATATGTTATTTGTTTCACAATTTGGCCAAGGCTTTTTTGTAAATAATGAAGCGATTAATATTGTAACTGGTGATGATAATATCATTGATGTTGAACAAGGCACTGGTGGTCACTGGTTCTACAACATGGATATGCAAGGTAACGCAAATGAAATTACCTCACTGCAAACCGGTGAATGGCATGAAGCAGAAATTACGATGCTTACAGGCGACGAAAATACTCTTGATTTAGTTCAAGACGGTTATTGGAGTACCTTTAAAGTAAGTAGTTTACAAGGCAATGACAACGAGCTTGAAGTTGAACAAGTAGGTGATCGTAACGCTGTAGCATTTAGTGCAATTTCTGGTGATGCAAATGAAATTGAAATTGAGCAAGATGGCTTAACTAATGCGGTAACGTTTGCAACTGTAATTGGGGACGACAACCAAATAGATTTAGATCAAGAAGGTTCACTTAACACAATTGAATCAAACTTATTTGAAGGTTCTAATAATGAGGTTTCAGCAACACAAGTTGGCGCTGAAAACTTAATGACAGCCGATTTAATTGGTGACAACAACGAACTAACTTCAATGCAAAACGGTGATTTAAACGAAGCCTACATGGGTGTAATTGGTTCAGACAATGAATTTACATCAGCCCAAATAGGTGATTTAAACTCGATTCACTTAGCTAACTTTAACGGCTCTGGCAATGATGTTGATTTAGTACAAGCTGGCGATGAAAATGCCGTACTTGTTCAATCTTCATACCCAGATGTAACGCTTACATCTAACGATAATGACATCGATATTGCTCAAGACGGCTCTCAAAATGAAGCAATTGTTACCCTTGCTGGCATTTTAGATAGTAATAATAACCAAATTGATATTGCACAAAGTGGCACGTTAAACCTTATTGATATGATGGTTGAAGGCAATAACCACAGCATTGATATTTCACAAACAGGTGAAGGTAACTGGGTTACTGGCGTTGAACAATCAGCATTTTTAGTTGGTGGTGAAAACGTATCGTTTAGTGTTACTCAAATTGGTAACGACAATATTGTTGAAGGCTCAGTAATTGGCTTTGACAGCACTGTATCTGTTACCCAAATTGGTGATGGAAACGCAGCAACAATTACTCAAATGTAATTGTTGAGGTGGGGAGAGCGATCCTCTCCCCTTTTTAAATTATGAAAAAAAATATTAACTTTAATCGTTACCTACTCACACTTTTCCTATGTTTTTCTGGGGCAACTCATGCTGCGGATGAACTAGAAATAGATGGCTTATTACTTGATAGAAGTATTAGCCGCTTTGGTCATCAATTTTATTATGAATTTTCAAACTACTGGCGAGATCTCCCTTCAACAGCTGGTTTTAATATTGAAATAAAAGAAACCGTAATACCAAAAGCGGGTACACAACTTTCTTTAATAATGAATAACCAACTTGTTTACGCGACTTATTTAGGTCGCAGATTAGAACCCCTCGATGAACGTGTTGAGCAAGCTGTTTATACAGTAATAGATGCAATGGCTCGCTCAAACATGGCTGCATCAACACCAGATATGGCTAAAGATGGATGGTAAAATGAAAAAAATAGCCCTTATAATAATAACAATATTAAGCTTTTCAGCTTCCGCGACTGAAATAATTTACACCCCAATAAATCCAAGCTTTGGTGGTAATCCACTCAATGCAAATATGCTGCTGAGCAAAGCACAGGCTCAAAATAAGCACAAGGCTCCGGTAATCGAAAAAGGTTACGCTGAACAATTTCAAGACTCTTTAGAGCGCACTTACTTAAACCGCATGGTAAGAGAAATTACCGATATGGCTTTTGGTGAGGATATTGAAGATAGTATTTTTAATCAGGACTCAATTTTTATGAGTGGTGATTATCAAATTGAAGTTATAACCAGCACAACCGATTCTATTACAGTAAAAATAACAAACATATTAGATGACTCTGTTGTGATCATTGAAGTACCGAGGTTTGGATAATGTATAAACTACTAATAACAATAACATTACTGGGTTTGAGCGGCTGTACAAGTTTAGGTAAGCTTATTCCACCATCACAGCAAAAAGCAATTAGCCTAGAGCCAACTGAATTATTTGCAGACTTAAAAAACTTACCAAAACCTGTTGGCAGCATTCCGGTATCGGTCTACTCATTTAGAGACCAAACAGGTCAATACAAACCACAAACTAACGTTAGTTCGTTTTCGACTGCCGTTACTCAAGGTGCTAATTCAATACTCGTACAAGCACTGCATGAATCTGATTGGTTTACACCTGTTGAGCGTGAAGGTTTACAAAACATTTTAACTGAGCGAAAAATTATTCGTGCAGGCCAAACTGATAACCCTAACCAGACTGAGTTACCTCCACTTACCACAGCTAAAATCATTTTAGAGGGCGGTATTATAAGCTATGACACCAATGTAAAAACGGGTGGGTTAGGTATGGAATACTTTGGTATAGGCGCATCTGAGCTTTACCGTGAAGATGCTATTTCAATTTATCTACGCGCTGTGGATGTTCGTACAGGCCAAGTGTTGCTTAGTGTGGCCACCAGCAAAAAAGTATTAAGCCAAGAGATGCGTGCAGGCTTTTTTAGATACGTAAGCTACAAACGTCTAGCTGAAGCTGAAGCCGGCTTTAGTGACAACGAACCTATGAGTATTTGTGTAACTCAGGCAATAGAAAAAGCACTGACAGACCTTATAACAAAAGGCATTGATAAAGGCTTATGGGCTAAAAAAGTGAGCTAATTACACAGGCCGTCATAACAAATAAAAAAGGCTACTAACAGTAGCCTTTTTTATGGGAGAAATTGAGATTATATATGCTATTTATTTAGCCATTGGTAATAAAACAGAAACGTAGCGCTGAGCCCAATTCGCAAGCTCCACCCTGTTACGTGAGTTAGTTTTTTTAAACGCACTGTACAAATGTGTTTTTACAGTGTGGTCGCTAATGTTGAGCTTATCAGCAATTGTATTGTTACTCGCACCTTGTGCAATTAAATGAATAACGGACTTTTCTCGCTTTGTTAAATGATCGTAATCGTCCTGCTTTAATTCAATGTCGTCATGTAGGTTATTAAATGATGATGCCACGGCTAAAATGTCGTTAAAAGCTTTTGAAATCACTTTACGCGTAAACCAAAGCTCGCCAGTATCAACACGAACTAACCCTTTAAAAATATCTTCTGGCGCATCAGATTTATAAAAAACACCATTAAAATGGTTAAGCAATAAGTTTTGCTCGCACACATCTTCTTTATCAACATTAAAGATAACAACACTATGGTGTTTAGCTAAACAAATAAGGTCTGCGGGAATGAGATCTTGCCATTTGCTTTTAGCACCATCTATTAAAAACAAATCATAATTTGCACGCTGCTCAGCTTTAGGAATAACATCGTCCATTTTAATATCACCAAACAAGGCCTGTAGTGTTCTTAAAATAGCTGTGTAGTTGTGTGAATGAAAAGATGATTGAAATGTAGTTTTTACGAATACTGAGTTTTTATGGGGCATAAATTTCGTCCTTGAAACATTTACACTACATTACCTAAATCAAATACAACTTACAATGAGATTTTGGTATTAAAATAAAGTTATCGTTTCTCATCCTAAAACAGATAAAAACCTATTAAATCAATACATAACCTGCATTACTTTTGTTTTAACAATTTTTTGTAAGATAAATAACAGATCGGATTAGTAGCTTAGTAATTATTAAAACCTTAAATATACATTATCGTAAACTAAGCTTTAGGGGTAATTATTCTATCGTCTCTTTTAATTTATTCAGCGCATCAACCGAAAAACCTCGATCATAAAAATATAAAATTTCGCCGCTGCTATTTATAAGTACCACACGAGAGTTATTTGGGCTTTGATTACCTGTAAACTTTTGAACTGTCTCGCCATCTTTATAAATAGTGATTACCCCACCCCATAATTCTTTAGGGATGCCTTTGCGCATACCGCTGTCTATAAATGCGCTAAACATACGTGGTGCCATGCCGGCAATGGTTGGTAGTTCGTATGTAGGGAGCGTTACGCCCGCCATATCTAAACCAATTAACCAACGGTCTATATCAAACTGGCTGTCTTGCTTGTACCCAATGAGCAGTAGTGTTTTATCTGCTTTAAAATCACTAGGTATAGTCACCATAGTTTGCTCTAAGCTTTCACCACTAATGCTTGGGAACTGCTTACCTGTTAATTGCTGGTTTGGGTACTGTGTTGTACATGCGCTAAGTAATAAAAGTGCAAAAGCACTTAATGTTAATTTGATCATAATAAACCTAATATTTATAAATTTCATACCGATACGTTTAGTATGGCAGCTGAGATCTAAAAATGCTGATTAGTTATATAATTTTTAAATTTAGACGCAGTCATGGGCTTACCGTACTTCCAGCCTTGTCCGTAATGCACACCCGCTGTTTTTAAAATGGCTTCTTGCTCAGTGGTTTCAATTCCTTCTGCTACACAGGTATAATTAAACTTATGCACAAGTTCCATAATATTTGGGATCATAGAGGCTTTTAAGCCCTCAGTTGTTATATCTTGAACAAACGTACGATCAATTTTAAGTTGATGAAAGCTCAAATTTTGTAAATTTCTTAAATTCGAATAACCCGTACCAAAGTCATCTAATGATAAGTTAAATCCCGATTCAACCAAGGTTCTAAAATGAGCATGCGCGATGCTTGTATCAAGGTATTCGTCTTCCGTTATCTCTAAACAAATAATAAAGCGTGAATTGGTAAGCTCTGTAATTTGTGGCAGCAACGACACGTTACCCAGCTCTACATCACACGGAAATATATTAAGCGACACTTTGAAGCCTTCAGGCAATACCTCTATAGAGGTTAGCTCTTTGATTGTAGTGGCAATCATGGCCTCAGTAAAAGTCCAGGTTAAATTGTTTTTTCTAATAACCGGAATAAACTCATCTGGAAATAAAACACCGTACTTATCTTCAAAACGTGCAAGTACCTCGCAACCAATCAGCTTGCCACTTTGCAAACAAATAATAGGCTGGTAAGTCCAATAAAATGATCCCTTTTTGAGTCCTTTACGAATACGCTGATTAATAGAGCGACGTGCAGCAATTCTTGCATCAACTATTAACGCACTCGATATTCCCGCTAAACAGGTTAAAATTAACGAAATTATTAGTAATAAGTGGTTATTAGAAAAAAACAGACTCCAAGGTAAGTGCACTACCACACAATATTGGCTACTTGCAGAACTGCAAACTAAATTAGTTTCGTAAGGAAAGAAAACATTGTTTTTTACTTGAAGGTAGAGATCCTCTTTACCTGCTAAATGATGCAAAGTATTTGGTGTTTTATAAACAACTTCCCAATCTGGCACAGTAATGCCAATGTTGGTAAAGGGAGTACTCTGCATAATTAAATTATAGTCCCCTTGTCTGACTATAATTACCTCCATAGGGCGCTCACTAAATAATAATAGATAAAGCTCTGGCTCAAAACGAACCCTCACCTGTTCATCATCTCGAATAAAGTCAGGCTGTTTGTCGTTAATTGGTTTACTTAATAAGCCTGCACCCGTAGTACAAACTAGCTGATTATCTTTAAAAAAACCTATATCAATTACATATTTTGCGTCAAATAAAGCTCGGCGCATCTCAAGAAGAGTTGTGTTGTCACACTGTTTAAACGCAAGCTTATTTAATGGGGTAAGTATTCGACGCCGCTCTGCAATTGCACCTTCTACATGAGTGAGAATATACTCAGCATCTGACTTTGTTTGTGCTGTTAATTGCTGCGCTGCAAAATTGAGTAAAATTATACAGCCAGTTATAAAAACTAACACTCCGGTTAGAACGGCTATAATAGATTTTTGTTGGTACTTTTTCATAGCATCTCGAAGTTGTTAATTTATATCACTACTTTATAAGATGATTGCATAAGTCGCATTAAATTCACACAGATAGATTTAACAATTATTGAGTGAGTTTTGAACCAATTGCGCTATTTTAAAGCCTATTGCCAAATGTTGGATATCATCAAAATGAATCCCATCACCATCTGTTATGTTAATGAACGAGTTAAAATCAATAAAAGCGCACTTATTATTAGCTGCAACGCTTTTAAATGCACTAGAGAGCTTTGTTACTTTTGTATCAGCCTCTTCATAAATACGTGAATACTGCTCGGTAATTCTTATTTTAGGTGGGCTAGCAATAATAATCTTAGGAGATTTTAAAGTACTACCTTGCTGATAATAAATGTGTATTGAGTTAATTAAATCATTCAAGCCATCTGCTATTAAAGTAGGTGTTAAATTAAAACGTTTTTTAAGATCGTTTGTACCAAGAGCTATAATAATAAAGTCGAGATCATGCTTATCCAAATAAGGCTTTAAATAGCTAACACCATTAAGCACACCGTCAAACGGGGGATTATGCACTAACGTGCGATTAGGTTGCCCTGCCTCTATTACGTTAAAACCACACCCTAAGTTTTTATTTAAAAGTGATGTCCAACGGGTATTTTCATCAAAACGTTTACCCGTTACAGGGTTTAAGCCCCATGTATTTGAATCCCCAAAGCAGAGAATATTTTTTATTATTTGAGTCATTAAAATGGGTTGAGCGTATAGCCTTGCTGTTGAAGTTGTGCGTGAGCGGTCATAGCTGAAAGCGACATTTTTACACCCTCAATTAAAAGCGCTGGCGTTACTTTAAAGTGAGTAGCAGATTGCCCGCAAACATACACTTTAGTGTTGTTTGCTAGTAGCTGCTCAATTAACGCTTGGTTTTTATTGTCAGCGTTAAAGCGTTTTTTATATTCGCTATTAGCTAACACATCAACACTTGCGCTGCCGTGCACAACTAATGCAAGTTGTATGTTTTCAGGCTTTACGCCATGCGCCACATGCATGTTAATAAAACGCGCTAGCGAATTTATTGAATTATTTTGCGCGCCTTTTTCAGCGCCATCAGCAACATCAAATGCTATTTTAAATACCGTAGCGTCATTAATTTCATCATGCTCGGGTACATTGTAATAATTACCATATCCCTTAATTGGTTGCTCTGTTGCATATATTAAAGGGCTAAAAAGCAGCACTAACAATAGTAAATATTTCATAAAACAGTCCTGTGTTTTTTAAGATTATTACTAAAATACCAGAGACAACCAAAAAAGGCTGCAATTTAAGCAACCTTTTGGGTACTTTTATGGCTGTGGTTAATAAACTGCATACCTAAATAACTAAACGTATTTTTAAACTGCTCTACAAAACAGGCGGGGGCTTCACTTGATGACGCATTAGAAAGCACTGAAAAATGCTTACTACGTAAACTACGAAGCTTAGGTTTTAATACTTCATCGTCCATATAATCGGTTATTCTATCGATAAATAATTTCATTTGTACCGTGGTGCTGTACCAATAAACAGGAGACGCAAACACCCAATGATCATATTTTAAAAGTGCTTCAAACACAGCGTAAAAATCATCATTTTTATAGTTTTTGTTATAGCAATACGGCGCAATTTTATAATCATCTAAGCATATTACACGCACATTATTTTGCTCTGCAAATCCATTAACGTGCGCCTGTGTATTACCATTTTTGCGTGCGCTTGAATAAATAATAACAGTGCTACGCACAAGTTTTTGTTGCATTTAGTTAGCTCCTTTTTTAATGTTGAAAGAAGCTTAAAACCTCAAGTTATATTGAGGTCAAACGGAAATTAAAAATAATGCCAATAGATCAAAAAAAACTAACAGAGGCCAACTTAACCGTGGGTTATGTAGCAAAGCGTAGCGGCGTAAAAGTATCAACCCTGCATTTTTATGAAACCAAAGGACTAATACGTAGCTGGCGAAATGGCGGCAATCAACGCCGCTATAAAAAAGATGTACTGCGCCGTATAGCGGTAATAAAAGCCGCACAAGCAATGGGAATAACCCTTGATGAAATTAAACAAACACTGGCAACATTACCTGATCAGCGCACACCTACGCAAAAAGACTGGGCAGCCCTTTCAAAGCAATGGCAAGCACAGCTGGACGAGCGAATAGCATATATGCAGCGTTTGCGCGATCGCGTTGATGGATGTATTGGCTGTGGGTGCTTATCTATGAGTAAATGCCCTATTTATAACAAAAACGACCACTTAGGCGAAAACCAAAGTGGTGCTATTTTGTTAGAGCGAGATTGAGGGCTAGATTAAAGTTAATCTAAGCCGCTTAGCCCCTCTCTCGCCGCTCGGTATAGAGCGCCTAGGGTTGAGTCGAATACAGATTTTATAAAGCTATATGTAAGCTCCACCGCTTTACTAATTACTTTGCCTGCAAACACTAACATATGCCCTAGTAAACCTAAGGTTTGTGTTGCAAACGAGGCTGACGCTTTAGCTATTTTATCTAAAGTACGCGCCAACATATCGTAAAAAGTGAGCCCAGTACCAATAGCAGCTTGAGCTGCTACTGCACTGTAATAGCCCGCATCTTTTAAAAGTGTGACTAACGCAGCCCCTAGCTTATCAGCCCAGTGAGAAGTAAAAGAGGCTTGATTTCTATCTTCAAATTTTAGACGCACAGGGGTACTCAAAAAATGATTAGCTTGAATGGTTAAGTTGTTCCAATTATTACTATTGGCTGTGTTTATATAGCCAGGCGTACCATTGAGGGTATGGGCAGCACCTTTTAAACCTTGCCCATTATCTAAGCGTATTTCTTGACCGCTATAAGGTGCATGCGAGAACGGCCACAAAGGTACCTTAGCAACTGGGTCTGCACCATGAGTACAGCGATAAATTTTATCAATTCTCGATGTCGCAGCCCGAGAGAAGTTTTCAAGCCCAACGCGCGGTGAGCCAAACGTATATAGCTTTACAGGTATTGAATATTCAGCTCTAATCCAATCGGCAGAAAGCGTCGCTAACGCACCACCCAAGCTATGGCCAACTAAATGAACGCAACCAGTCACTTTATCTTGAATATTCGCTGCTATAAACTCTTGCAGCGCAGGCTTCATACTATAAAAGGTCTTATTAAAACCAGCATGCACCATACTGCCATTTGACCCACCACTCACACCAAAGTGCCCATCGGTTAATCCATCTCTTAGCGAGTTAGTACCTCGAATTGTTATAACCGAATCACCCTGATAATCGCCAAGCCCATGCCCTACTAAAGCAAAACCCGTACTTAAATTAAATAAATGGGAGAAAAAACCGCCCGTTACCCCTTGTACTGCGCCAGGGTTAACTGAAAAGTTAAAATTGTCGCGCAAAGATGCATGAAGTGAACGATGAAGTAAGTTAGTGGTTTTAATGCTTTTTGCTTTATAAGCAAGGTTAGCTAACTGTACCGCTTGGGTTGGCGTCAAAGTATTCATATAAGTTCCCTTTAAATTAATAGTTAAAGTTTACATGATGTGTAAATCGCAAAAGCGTGGCTGGTATCTTCTTTAATTGGAATATCGTATGTTTGCGGCTCTTTAGAAATATCGCACTTCAAGTGTGCAAGAAGCTCTTTAAGTGTGTCACTTTTTTCATGAATTGAAACAAGCGTGTACCATAAAACAATTCCTTCTGGCGTGCCGTTTTCTAAATAAATATGCTGAACCAACGAGTCGTTATCAAACATATTAGAGGGCTTACCTGTTTTTATTGTTTTTTCTGTAAAAGTAAAATAACCGTGTTCGTCTGTTGTGGTTTCGTCAACGTATTCATCGCCATAGGTGAGTGAGCGCATTACTTTAGTGTTTGCAACTGGCTGCTCATTATCTAATAACTGCCCCTTTACTGGAGCCGATAAATAAAATTCTTGTTTATTAAAAAAGCCAAACATATCCGCACAAGCCTGTGATGTAGTAAAAAAAACAACAGTAATAGAGACTATTACCAACACAAAAATTTTTAAACGCGATAAAAACAAAGCAAACACTCTCCCAAGACCTAGCTATAAGCTACTAAATGTTTATGGCCAATTAATTACACCAACCATATTTATATTAAAAAAAAGTAGGGGAACATACTAATTAGGTACAATTATACTGCATGTTTTTTAATCAAAAAACAATCCTAATTTAATTATAAAATAGCGTATATATTAATTTACCAATACTACTAAACGCGATACCGCCCACAAGCAAAAAACCATATATAAAACTAATAGCACCAGCGGAAGGATCGCTCCTTTTATCAATTTCTATACATGCCGTGCACACAACAAAAAATATAAAAAAGTTAGCGATAACGCCTAAAATAAAAGCATGCCCAAATAACGGTGATACACCTGCCAAAACTGCGCCCAATATTAAGAGCGAGCCTGAAAATGAATGTTTATTAAACCGGCTCTCAATCATTTTTATAACTAATGTTGCTAACATAAAGAGTAAAAAGTATAGCGTTGGCCAAAACTGATAATATAAATACCCCCAGTTTAAAAGCTCACCTGTAGTTGATGAATAAGTTTGTTCACCTATGACAGGCGCTGAAGCATTCGCGGCATTTTCGCTAAAAAAATATCCTAACCCACCAATAATTAATTTTATAATCCCAAAAAATAAAAAACTGGCAATAGTAAACCCGATAGCGTCATCTCTTGTTAATCGCTTTTTAGCTTTGCTTTTTACAATAATGGCAAGCATTAAACCTAGTAGGCATACACTTCCTAAATAAAGTAACGCCTGCCAAAAGTTATCAGAATAAAATACAGCTAACCCTGGTGCTATAAAAAGATACATAGCATCTTCGTTATCTAATGAACGGCTTGGAGTACTCCGATCTGACTCTTTAAAAAGAGCTAAATATACAAATAAAGGCTGTAAAAACAGCATTAAAATACTCGTGGTAATAAGGCTCATAGATCATCCTTGATGAGAAAAAATTAATGCAGCACAAGTGCTGCATTAATATTAAAAATTGAGTGTGTAATTATGATGGGGGTTATAGGTTTATTTTTTGAAAATATGTTTTAAGTTTTAAAAGCCCCGACTCAAGTTCGAATTTTTGTATTTTAGGATTTTTGAATTTAAACCCATTAGAAATATGAGTATTAATCATTGTCGCCATACCCTCAAACCCAGCTGGCGCACTAGCAACTAAATCGCTCAACAAAGGGTTTATAAGCACTTGATGCTCTTCTATTAAAGCTGGGTCTTCATATATATCGTAAACAAGGTTAGTTAGTGTTTGTTGGCTTTGTTGTTCCATATCATTTCTATAGCGCCTTAGCTTAGGCGTTCATAGCTCCTTTATATTTCTAGGTAAATACATTTAAAGTTTAATTTTCAGCTAACGAGGCTTTGGCTTGCTTTTGTATATATTTAGCGCGATGCTCCCAATCAGCTCTGTTTGCATAATTTATAACGTAATCAGTATGGGTAATCACTTTATTCCACATACCAAGTCTTTGGTAAATAGTGGATAGTTCAAAATGTGCCGAAACAGTTTGAAAGTTTATTTCATTATCATGCAGTAAATACAATTCATATAATCGTGCAGATTCTCTTAAATCCTTTTTTACAAAGTGGCCACTTCGGTAAATCCAAGCAAGTTTTTTTAAAGCACTATACTCGTTATTTGCAATACGAGAGTTAATTTCCTCTAAATAACGAGTACCATCTCCGGTGTGTACGCCTATGTAATATAAAGCCTCCCAATCACCAAGACTATATGCTTTTTCACACCATGCTTCTAATTGTTCAGGTGCATGCATTAAGCTTTTTTGGCATTGCTTAGCGGCCTTCTCTACAGTTAGGTTTGGGGAGTTAATATCTATATTAGGAAAAAGTGATGCTCTCAAAACCGAAGAAAATACAAAACACCAAGTAAAGATAATTATTGATATTATTTTTACCATTGTAGTGAACCATCACTATTCACACGCTTTTCAGGTATGTGCACTTGAAAAGATTTAACAGATGATTCGTACGGGTAGCCTTCTCGATAAAAATAAAGCTCTTTTAGGGGGTTATCCTGATTCGAGTCACCTGAGCAACGTCTATCACTTATGCAACTTAACCCTCCAATAAAGTCGATAAAGCGTACATTGAAAATATTGTGATCTTTAAGAAATACATCAACACCAGGCTGGTCTGCTGCATTTAGTACAGCATGAAAACGATGCATAAAAGCAACAACTCTATTCTGACTTGAACGGTTTAATATAGTAGCTAAATTAACTGCCCAAAGTGCGTTTCTATAAGTATGAGTATCAAAGCAATCGCCTCCTATACCCTTCTGTGAAGAGCATACACTATCCATTATATCCATTGTTTCAACTAACACGTCGAGCGCGACTATTTTCATTCCAATATCGCGCGCAGCCTTAACAAGTTCACCATACGCATGAGGTGTTAAATAGCCATGGGTCCAATACTTATTAAAATACTGCTGTATAACTTCAAAGCCTTTACCTGTGCGCTGATAAAAGTCTATTTTCTCTTGCATAGCTCTTGGTAGCATTTCGATTGCAAAATGTGTAAAACCAGCAGCTTTTAGCTGTTTGATTGCCTTTATTGCTTCATACTTATAACCAGCAGTGCTATGGCTTGATTCACCGAGCATCACTAAGCGCGCATTACCGGCCATTGTTTTATAATTTACATCCGTGTTTATTTTATTCACTGTATTTCCTTATGTTTAATAACTTCGAAGGGCTTTTAAACTAGATATTTTACATTTACTAATTGTGGCCCGCTTTATAAAAATGGCTCAGTAGTTACCTGAGCCTTAATTTAATTACTAACCAATACCCAAATGTGGTGAAACCTTAACCGCAGCAATTACAACTCTACTTAGCTTTTCTAGCATCCAATATAATATTTTTTTCGCTTGAGCGTATGTAAAGTCAGCAGCTATCACTCCAGGCTTACCGACAAAGTTTAATATGTGTCCTAGTAAACCTTGGCAATCATCAGCGTACTTTGCGGACATTTTGGATATTTCAACCAGGCTGCGAGCTAATGCATCATAGATAGTTAGCGTTCCTGCTACTACACCTTGTGCTAGAATGCTTGTTATTTTACCACTTTCTCTTAGTAGTGTTAGTAAGGCACTAGTTATCTTCTCTGCCCAATGAGCATTAAATGATGCATGATGGCTATTACTATATTTTAGGCGTGTCATGGTTAGATTAGATAAAGACCCCTTTTGCATACTCTTATAATCAGGGTAACGAGAAGCAGTATTAATATATCCAGGTGAATCGCCTGCCATTTTATGAGCTGCACCCGTTAGTGAAACACACGTACTTAGCCTATATTCGCTCCCTCCATGTACAAACGGCCAAACAGGTACCATAGGTACAGGATCGCTGCGATGAACAGCCCTATAAATTCCATCTAAACTCGTCTCACTTTGCATCGCAAAAGGCCCATGGCCTACTCTAGGAGATCCAAAAGTATATAACTTAACGGGCACTTTAAATCTTGCTTTTATCCAGCACGCAGCCAAAGTAGCTAACGCACCACCAAGACTATGACCAACGCAGTGAACTGGTCGACCGCCAACCTTACTCAATATTGCTGCTAATTGTGGTTTAATAGACTCAAAAGTTCGATTAAATCCCGCATGAACAGCTTTATAATTTGGTCCAACAGTTAAACCACAGTGCAGATCTGTTAGGGTATCAGCAATACCAGCAGTGCCACGAAAAGTAAGAACAACTTCCCCTTTGTGATCCCCTTCTTTTGAGCCAATACCAAAAAAGCCAAAACCTGTTGAATGATTTAAAACATGCTCAGCTACAGTACCTGATACACCAGTAAAAGCAGACTTTTTTGCATCAAAAACAAAATGTTTACTTATGACTCTACCTGGCTCTATATTTGAGGAGCGATCAGACACAACGCCAATACTATCGTATGCAAATTCAGCTAATTGTGATGCAACACTAGGTGATAAAATATTCATATAAATTCCCTTTTATCTAAAATCTTTAAAATAATCTTCGCTATCTTCTATCTCATATATTTCAAAATCATGTTCCCATCTACATATACTAGAAGCATCAAATTCCAAATTTGGATTATCATAATTAGGAAAAGTAAAGTTTACTTCTGTAGATTCTAAGTCAGCATTTAAGCTACTTAACTTGTATTTATATTCACTTCGCTCTTTTATGCCATTGAGCTTTGAGCTCCAAAGCTCATATTCTTCACCGCCATGAATTGCAGTAATAAGTTGATAAGTAACTTCATGGGAGAACATATCACCGGGTATTTTTGACTCAACAACAACTTCTGGCATATTAAAGGTGCCATCGGAAGCTGTAATGACCTGATCTTCTTTTTCAATTTTATGTGCAAATTTAAGGCTGCGATTAATTAAAACACCTTCAACGGGATTGCCGTTTAAAGTAATAATCCCTTTAACTTCAGAGCACATATGTACGTCATATTTTTTTATTAAACCAAACATAGTGGTTAGGGCCTCCTTACCTATATCTCTAATTATTTAAAATAAGTACCATTAATCAAAAACGTGAAAGTAAATGACTTTCAACCGATACCTCATTAGCCATATCATGTTGAATGCGCGCCATACACGCAGCAAAGTGCTGCTTCATCTAATAGTGCTTGCTATTTGAATTGGCTTCAAAAGAAACCTGTAAAGTCACCTTTTTTCTATTCTCTTGTTTTTATTAAATAAATGCATAAAACAGATAATACCTCTCAGTTGCTCGCGATACTGTTTGACCGTTCAATTTAAAAATAGATTCAGCTTTACTTAGCTCTTCACCTTGTATGACCTTTTGCGTAAGTCCGGTGCCTTTACACAGCTTATGCCAGCGAAAAACAATCGCTTTGTCGTTTAATCGATTCGCTTTTTTATCATCTACATACAGCACTAAATGGGCGTAGTTACTAATTACTGCATAAGCACACACGCCAATACAAAACACTTTGGCAAGCAGAAGTAACTTTTCTTCAACACAGCCTCTTCGATGCACGTAAGACTTGCCAGTAAAATGGTCTTCGCCACATAAAAATACACGCCGAACACAACGCGAGATACAGGGGGTAATATTTTGTATCCACCAAACTTACTTGACGCTTACTTGGGTAATGCCATAAAACACCCTGCTAATTTTTCACAATAATTAAACAGTAGCCACTACTTAAAGAGCAAAATTTAGGATGGGTGTCTTGTTTATTTTACAACATCCATATTTTTAGGGTGGATGTCTTGATTATTTTTTTCAGATAGGAGTTAATGATAATAAAAAAAGATCAAAGGAATCAGTAATTAACTCGACATTACTAAAATTCACTTCTTCTTGTGATTGTGCTTCACCATCTTTGTTCCAAAAATAAACTTTTCCAAAAAACTCCCCTTCAACACCCAAGCAAATTTCATTACCAATTCCATCTCCTGCTATCGGTAATAATTGATTTGGTAAACTTCCACTCAGAAAACCTCTTCTAGCAAAGATAGAAATGCTTGTATCAGTGTCACTTATACCGTAAAAACAATCCAATGGTATTGTATATTCGTCATCCTCCTTGTCTACATACTCACATTCAACCTCCGGATATCCTCCATTATACTTTTCTAAAAAGTTTGTGTATTCTTTAGGCGGTGTTAATCCGTATAGAGAAAACTTCTCAAGAATTTTTTTAGTCGATAGCTTTGGGTAACTGTTTCGGATTTCCATTTGATTAAGCCTCAAAATTATAAGTTGACCGACCACCATTATGCCGTACTGCACCATGAAGGTCTGTAGGAATTAGAATTAATTTTGTTGAATTTTCTACGTGATGCCATGTGTAATTATCAGGTTTTCTCCAGCCTTTCACCCTCTTTTTCATTAAATTATTAGCATCTTTCATATCAATAGCAGAGCCATGCCTTTTATTACCGTTTTTAGTCAAACTGTCTGGATTAAGTTTCGGTAACTCTACAGTGACCAATTCATTATTAATCTTGTATCCATATGGTGAAAAATCAGGGAAACCTGAATCACTAAAAACCACCCCTTTTGGGTACTTACTCGCCAATATCTTTAAATCTTTTTCCCGACTAATTCTATCAATATTGTTTTCTTTTGCTAATCTATCTTTCATAATTGGATTCTTTGATATATCAAAACTAAAAACATCACCCGCAAACTCCGAATTTATTGGAGGCTTACCATTGATCATTTGTAATTTATTACTAACTTCAATATCACGCGTTACTTTTATCGGTAAAGGATTTGAGTTCAATACCCCAGCCTCTGGAGTATTCAGTTCAACCTTCAGACCTTTAGCCCCATTCAAAACAGTCTTACCGCCAGCTAACGTAGCAGCAATTTCAACTGACTTGTGGGCTATTGTAGCAAGTGCTGGTGAACCTGTCGCCTCAAGCGTCGCATCACCAAGCGCTGCCATATTGTCTTCATAATACTCTTGTACAATCGGAGCTAACTTCTCGGAAACGGCTTGTCCTGCATCAGTAAATGGGCCTATTTGATTGGACTGTACACTTTCAATTGTATGAACCGCTGCATCTACATCACCTCCTGACATCGCGAGAGTAACAATACCTGCACCACCTGCTACAACATCAACTACTGTGTTTAGTAATCCAGAAACAAATAAATCAAGTCCGCCTGTAACTGCATCAAAAGCATTAATCTGCTCAACCATCTCGTCAGCTGTGCATCCTGATTGCTCTTGCTTACAAATATTTTCTATTTGGTTTCTAAGGTCAGCTGATATCTCTGGTTTTGCATCAAGCGCTGCTTTTACCTTTGCCTGCCCTTCTTTACACAACAACCCAAACGGATCTACCCAATTAACCGGATTTGGCGCATATTGATAATGGTTTATGCCACCCACTAGACCAATCGGGTCTTGGTTTATAAAGCGTTGCTGTTTGGGGCTGTAATAGCGATAACGGTTGTAATGTAGGCCGCTCTCTTCATCTAAATATTGCCCTTGAAAGCGAATTGGCTGAGTGAAGGTGTTTTCTTTATTAGTGTCAGGCTCGGCTTCTGGCTCTTCATAACCATACGCATCGGCTTGGTTTTCCCATACGACTTCTGCTTTGCTGTTGGTTACAAACCGCGGCGTATTAAGCTGGTCTAGGTGGTAGTAATACACCTCATCTTTTTTAATCAACGCAACAGGATGAAATTGATTTGGCAGGTTGATATACCACGTATATTCACCGTGTTGGCACTCGCCAATTAGCTGATCGTTATCCCAAATGTAGTCAATTTTACCGTGCTCGGTGTGCTTGGCAATACGACGACCGAGTGGATCGTAGTCGTATTGCGTGAGCGTGCCGTTGTTGTTAAAACAGCTTAACTGGTTAAACGCGTTGTATTCACGGCGGGTTTTAATGCCTTTGCCGGTTTCGCGTATTTGGTTACCGAACTCGTCGTAGTAAAAGTCGCTGTCGCCAAATTGTGTTAGGCGGTCGGCGTCGGTTGCACTGTTTATTGTACTGTTGTAAGTGCCTTCATTATTTACTACTGAGTCTACGTTGCTACTACTTTCACTATTACTTTCACTACTACTTTCACTACTACTTTCACTACTATTTAGCGCTAACTCATTGTATTCGCTATGCGTGGCGCGTGTTAAATCAATAGAAGAGCTGACTGTATGCTCAGCATTTGCAGCCTTATGTTTTGCACCTTGGTCGCTGTTAGCTGTATCGCTAGCTTCTTTATCACACGTGCTTATATCTCTAGTGTCTGCATCGCTTGTGTTTGATTTTACTGTTTGGCTTTGTGGGTTACCAAAGCTATCCCACTGGTAGTGTGTGGTTGTATCAGCACCCGTTCTTGCCAGTGTTTGTTGTATTAACTGCCCCAAGCTGTTGTATTCAAAATTGATATTTTGGCTGCTTACGCCTTCGTTTTTACGGGCAATCAGCTGGTTTACGCTGTCGTAATTGTACGTACAGGTATCAAATAATGCTTGCGCTGGGTGTGTAAGCTGTTGCTGCGTTAAACGGTTAAATACATCAAACTGCTGAGTAAGGGTAGTGCTGTTACCAAACTGCTGGGTTTTAATATTACCTTGGCTGTCGTAGCCTAATGTTACAAGCGGCTTTGCAAGTTCTACCTCTTTGCTGTTGGTTTGCAGTAAGTTAATGCCGCTTAGCTGGCCAAACTGGTTGTAGCTGTATTTAAGCGTGGTTGAATCTGGCAGGGTAAGGGTTTGCCTTCTGCCGTATTCGTCGTAGCTGTACTTTAGGGTATGCGCTTGTTGCTGGTTATTAACTTGCTCAGCACACAATAATCGCCCGCCTTTATCAAAGCGTTGTTTAAGTGTTGATTGCGCATTATGTGCACGCGCAATGTTACCTTGCTTTGTGTAGCTGTAGTAATTGGCGTTATTAATGATATGTGAGTCACTGGCAAGGCTTGCATGCTGCGCAGTTACACGGCCAAGGCTGTCGCGCTCTATTTTTACATGGCGTTTGTTGCTTTGCGTTACTGAGGCTAAACGGTTACAGGCATCGTATTTATACTGCTGGAGCGTGCCATCAAACCCGGTTATTTGTGTTGGGTTTTCGTTCGCGTCGTAACTTATGCGGTATACGTGACCGTCGCTTCGCTCGATGGCTGTTAAGTTTCGCTCTTTGTCGTATGTTAAATGCAGTGCGCTGCCATCGGGCTGAATAACACAATGTGGTTGGCTTAGCCCTTCAAAATGTTGCTCTGTGGTGTCGCCTTTGCTGTTTTGCGAGCTAATTAATCGCCCTGCTTCGTCGTAGCTAAAATATTGATGCTGTTTATTTTCAGGCTCGTTTTCATCAAAGGCAATGGTTTGTGTAAGCTGGCCGTGCTCATTGTATTTATATTGAGTGAGTAAGCCTGCGTTATTCAGTGTGGCATTTACGCGACCTAGGCTGTCGTAGCTGTAACGTATTAACTCATCGTTATGGTGTTTTGCTAAAAGCTCGCCTTGCTCGTTCCAAATGAATTTGGTGATTTGACCATTTTTATTAATATGCTGGGTTAACTGGCCGAGCTTATCGTAGCTGTATAATGTGGTGCGGCCATCACCAAAGGTTTCACTTTGTAATAAGCCAGCCACACTGTATTTACGCGTAATGGTTTGCCCATCAGGTAGGGTAGTTAATACACGTTGCCCAAGTTGATTGTAGGCAAAATGCGTTTGGCTACCATCTGGCTGCGTTAATGTTTCTAACTGGCCGAAAGGTGTGTAGCTATAGCGCGTTGTGCTGCTATCAGGCTTAATTTCACTGAACTTTTGTCCTTGCGCATTGTATGTATATTGCCAAACGTTGCCGTTAGGGTCGGTATGTTTTACCAATTTACCTTGTGCGTTATGTACAAAGTGCTCTTTGTGGCCTCGAGAGTCTATACAAGTTGTTTCACCGCGCTCAAGGTTGTATTCAAACTGGTAGGTATAGGTATTGTTATCGCCCCACTGCTTTATACATTTAGCACTAGGTGAGTAGCTATCCCACTCAAAATGATGGCTAAAGCCGCTGGCTCGGGTACGCTTTGTTAATAAATTAGCGGCGTTATACGCGTAGCGCTCAGTTTCGTTTTGCTGATTAGTAGACTGAACAAGGTTTTTGTTTTCGTCGTACTCATAGCTAGCAAGCAATGGTGATAGCAATTGCTTTTTGTTGTTTTTATCGGTGTAGTACGCTGCTATTTTGCTTAATAAACCTTGCGCGTTGTAGCTAATTATACAGCCACGTACTTTGTTTACTTCTATACGATGGAGGCGCTCTTTAGCATCGTAATAAAACGCGATGCTTTGGCCTTTTTCGTTAATTATTTTTTCAAGCAGCCACGCGCTTTCGCCTGGTTTAAACGTAAGGTGTTGGTCATCTGGTGTTACAAGTACTTGCTTACCATTTGTTTGGTAATGTAGCGCAAGGTTACTACTTAACTGATAGCTCGATTGGCCAGGCTTTACCTTTTCAAATTTATGTTTAGCGCCGTGCTCGTCTTGGTACTCTAACCAGTAAGTCCCTTTTTGCTTAGGGCCCACTTTTGGCGGTGGCAAGTAATGCTCTGTAAGGCTTGCCATAAAGTCATGGCGCCAACCATTACCCATTGTTGTACACACATCAGCATGAGATGAGCGATACAAACGTCGCCACACTAATTGCCGACTCCCTGCCAATGTAAAGTCGATGAGCGGGAGAATTTCTTCGCCCGACAGCATTGATACCGGATCTGAACGGCACTCTTGATTTGTAATGGGCTCTTCGCTTGCGGTGTTATTACTTGCACCGCCAGTGTTTTTAGCGGGTGCTTGCGATGCGCTTTTCCCTGATGCTGTTGAGCTTGATTTTTTGCTCGACTTTTTGCCAGCTGCTCCACTATTGGTGTTATCACTAACTTGAATAGATGGCTTTGCTTTTTGGTGATAACACGTTACAGCGCCAGCTATTAAAGCTTGGGTAAGTGCACTTGCGGTTTCGCGGGCAGAGGCGCTGCGTGGGCAGCTAACGCCAGCGCTATTTAATAAGTTAATTACGTCGAGGCGTTTGGCAGCATCGCCAGTTAGCGCACCACCAATTTCAGCTATTTGCTGTTTAGCACTTTGTGCCGTGTTTGCTACTGCAGGTGCATAGCCAGAGGGCGTTTGGCCTTTACCAGCAACGAGGCAAATGGGGTAACTTGTTCCTTGTAAAACAACTGTATTACTTTGCATTAGTTGTGTACTTCCTCACTTATCCATAAGTATGATGCTGCGGCCTGGTATTTTGATTGTTCTTGAGAAATCACTAACGCGTGTTTAAAGTGATTTACAATAGCCGGGCTTGAGGTCAATTGATATAAATTGACGAGTCCTTCAAGCGCACCAATTTTACCTAATTTGTAATTAGGTAATTCATAATGTGTATGCTCACTAATTAAATTACTGAGCAATTGTAAATTTGTTAACCACACATCGCTTTCGTGGTTTACGCCATTACCTGGCGCACATATAAAATCTATTTGTTTTTTACTATTAAGCGCAATGTTAGAAAAAATCCCACTTAATTGGTTATGTTTTATAAAATCTACAGATGGAGCCAGTTCGTGGCTTTGTTGCATCCAACCAGTTTTAACCGCTGTAACAGTTGCAAATGCACCTCCAACACCTTGATAAGTATATTCACCGTTTATATTTACTTTGTATGTTGCATCTACTGCAAGTACGTTAACCTTTTTCCACTGATTTTTTTGCACAAGTTCAATCATTGCATTAGCGCCTGTAGCACCATAAAACAAAATATGACTTACATGCTGTGGAAATAACTGTTTTAAACTATTTGCCAAAAGTTGCTTAAGCTCGCCTTGGTATTCAAGCGCAGGAAGCAACCAAACTAAAGGCGCTTGTAAGTCTTCAACTTTTGCAAATAATTCTTTTGCTTTTAATATGCAATCGTAAATGCATGCATTCCACGATTGCCATTCTTTAAACTCATTTGATGCAGACTCTTCGCCGTATAAAAGCTCATCTATGTCTTGTGAAAATGGCGCTAAAAAACACCCCATATTAATATTAAAAGCACTCACAACACGGCCTCCGCAGCTAACTTTTTAGCAGTAGCGTGTTGGTAGTAGTTATATAAGTTAAATACAGCTTGGCTATAGCTATCCATAGCAGACATTTCTATCGCATTTAACTTAATATTTAATGCCTTTCCAGCTATTAAGCGCAAAGGTGAAAGCTCACTTTCGTACTTTGGCCAGTTAGTTTGTAACTGGCGTTTAAATTCACTGCACGATAGCGCATCACCTTGCCACGCATGTAATTGCGTCTCAAAACTCACCAATAAATCAAGCTTATCGCCAAGCAAGCGTCTTATTAAAGCAATAATGGTATGTGGTTCTTCAACTTTATTTAAAAAAGTATTAGCTAATGGAATTAATTTTGCAAAGCTACTTTGCAGTAATACCTGCATGGTTTGGTCAACCGTTAAAATGTTGCTTGCATGGTTGCCAACTACATTCACCTGTTCCCAACTGAGTGATAATAAAAAAAGCGACATTAACGGAGAATTAATAAGCCCAGCATTGCATAAGTGTTTAAACGTATTTATTACTTCGGTATTTTTGGCTTGGCTACTTATTAATAAATTTTGCTCCAACGCTGGCTGTAAATGCTCAAGTGACTCTTTGTCAGTGGTTAATGCAAAGCACAAAGTTTTTAAGTCAATATAAGCGATTAAATTCAAGCTATGCTGTTGTAACAAAACTTTATAAATAATTAATTTAGTTAGGCTATGTAAGGTAGGCTCGTTCATTAAAGCGTTAATAAACGCTAAGTTAATGTTTTGAGGCAAATTAGCCATTACCTCAACGCATGCTTGTGCAGCGGAATCAATATTGGGGTCACTTTGTAAAAAAGTGATTAATTGCACTAGATCTGGCTGGCTAAATTTTTGTGTTACGTTATTTTTTTTCGCCGTTAACCAACATGCTTCTAATAGCTTTGTTTTAAGCGTTTTAATAAAACCTACGCATGTAAAAGGGCAATATTGTGCTTCACTAATTGCTAGCAGTTGCGCTTTATGATTACTTAGGTATGTAGATAGCAAGGTTAGCCACCTATTAATACTGTAGGGTTGCCAACAACAATTTTACCGCCATGGGAGCTGTCATCACCCATTCTAGCTGCAGGCTTACCGTTAATTTTAACCGAGCCAGAACCCGATTTAATACTATCTGGTGGGCCAATACACACCATCATGTCGCCTTTACGCGCAGCGGGCATACCACCAATTAACACATTAGTTGAGCCAATAACTACAGGGCCGCCTACATGCGGCACTGTGCCGGTTGTTTTAGGGCACACATGCATGTGACCAATTGTAGCTGCGGGCTTACCCATAAAGACTCCTTGTCTGTTTATATTTTTATAATAAACTAATCAAATAAAGGGATTATTAATAACTTACTGTGCGCCACTAAAAGCGATAAACACTCTATTAATTCACTTTGAGAGTAATCTGAAAGTGCAACTGGGCTTTGCATAGCATATTGATATAATCCCGACACAATATCTTCACTATTTAATGCTGGGTGTAAATTATTTAAAAACTGGCTAGCGTAATAACCATTCATTGCTTTTAAGTGACTTAATGCTGGATTTAGCAATGGATCGTCGGGTCTATTAATTGGTAAGCATATTAAATATGCCAACCCATAACGGCAATATACAACATATCCGTTATTATTAATCCCGTTTCTTAGCCCTGTGTAATAACTGTTTATTATTTCCATATTTGCACTAATTTAATTTAATTATTCCGGCTGATAAAGTTATAGCACTGCCGTCAACTTTAACATTACTACCTTTAATATTTATATTAGTGCCTTCAATAGTTATATTACCATTACTGCTCATTTTAATTTGTGCAGAGCCTGTTTTAATAACTATTTCATCACCCGCTTCTATATTTAATGTTTTGCCTACTTTTAAAGTATCGTTTTCACCCATTTCGACAATACGATTTTTAGCAACATTAAGGGTGTCGTTGTTAGCAATATCTGTTTTTCTGTCGTTGCCAATTTCAATGTTGTGGTCGTGATCTGTCTTATCGTTTTGATCGTTTTTAACATAGAGCTGCTTGTCTTTTTCTGCTTGAAGATAAACCAGCTCACTGCCTTTTTTATCTTCAAACCTAAGCTCGTTAAAATTATCTGCTCCGCCTTCTTTTGTAGAACGCGTTTTTATGCCGCTTTGCGTTTTTTCTGCCGGTAATGCATACGGAGGCATTAAGTCTGCGTTATACACGGCCCCACTTATTATAGGTTGATCTGGGTCGCCATTTATAAAATCCACAAGTACTTCTTGGCCAACGCGAGGGAAGAAAAAAGCCCCCCACTTTTTACCAGCCCAGTTTTGGGCAACGCGGATCCAACACGAACTTTTAGAATCTTTTTTGCCTTCTCTGTCCCAATCAAATTGCACTTTTACACGACCATATTGGTCAATCATAATTTCATCAGCGCTATCGCCAGTTACGATTGCCGTTTGGACCCCATTTATTACAGGCTTTTTCTTATTTATTTGTGCTCTGTAAGGGATTTCTTTTGGTACACATTCAAAGTGATTTGAATAAACTTCTTCTACCGATGACTGCTGCGAACCTGATTGGTTGGGTACTGTAATTGAAGTCATCATAGAGGTAATAACAAATGTTTTACCTTCAAGACGAGGGTCTTCGTGCTTTTTAAAACTAAATAACTTACCTACAGTAAATGAGCGGCAATCACTGCGCCCACTAGAAAGCTTCATGTCTCTTTGCAGTGACTCTAGCTGCACAGACGCTAGATTAGCAGCGCGCGGGTGGCACTCTTGCTCGCCCGTGTATTCAAAAATTTCAGAGACCGATTGAGTAGGAAGTTCAGCGTTTGCTTGCTCGCCATCTGGGTATCGTGATGGCTGTTTAAAATCGTAACCAACACGTTTAAAACTACCAGGGGCAATGCTTAAGCCACCTTGCCAGCGCGATACGTGTGATTCGCTTAAATGGCCAGTTGAAAATACAACTTTGCCTTCATTACATACTTCATAAGCCGTAATATCATCAGCTAATACAAGCGTATGGTTACTGTTTGAGTGTTCAAAAAAGTAAAAAATACCTTCTTGTTGGAATAAGCGCTGAATAAAATCAAAATCAGACTCTTGATACTGAACACAATATTCATATTTAGGGTAGGTTTTACTGGTTTTATCGCTAAAGGCAACATTGTGTTGGCCAAATAAATCAGCAAATATTTCTTTAATTGTTTTCTTTTGAAAAATGCGGCTATTTTTACGATTGCGCATTGAAGCTGCGAATGGAACTATCGTCGCTTGATAATCTATATAATTTTTTTGCTCGTCAACATCAGCCGTACGGCTGCCATTTGAAACCAAATGACTAACAATGCCGTGGTAGTAACGCTCACCACCGCCATCTGCATTTTTTACTTTAATAGATACAGGTTTACCCACTAAGTCTTCGTGCGCGATTTGTTTACCAATAGTGTACATATTGGCAGACATAACAAACAAATCAGACATTGCCTCTTGGGCAACAAAACGAGTTAAATAGAGGGCATCTTTACCAACAGGGGTGCTAATTTGAATTACGTTTTTATCTTGTGTTGCTTTTTGCATTCCTTGCTTTTCCCGTCCTAAAGATCAAAAAAAGCTCTGAGCAATGCCCAGAGCCATTATAAGGTAACAAATATTACATTTGTTGACCTTTAACACCGCTGTAACCGTATACGAGAGGAGCAGTAATGTTATTTTTGTCGTCTGTTGGAGTAACAGTCATCATCATTTCTGTGTAGCTGATAGTGATTGTTTCGATTGGACGATCGTTTTGTACTGAAACTGAGTAGCTAGAAATCATTGCATCTGTAAGTTCGATTTTCATGATTTCTTCAACCTTATCACCTTGCTTAGTGATATGGAAAACAGCTGGTAAACCTTTACCGATTGTCGCTTCTTTGAAAAGATCCGGAGATGCTTTATCTTGAAGTTTAGTGATTGTTACGTCACCAAGGCGAGTAGAGCTTGACTCACGGTCCATCGCTGTACCAGTAGCTGAGCTAATTTCGCGACTTACATTCCAATCAAGAGATAAAACTGTAATTAAATCTTTAAAAGACTCAGCAGTAGTTTCGCCTTTGATTGAACCGTATTTTAAATATGTATTTGCTTGCATTTGATAATGCTCCTTTTTATTAAACAATGTTATCCATTAATACTGGATTCTTTACTTTGGTATATACCAAAATTCCTTTGAAACCATTATCTTTAATACAGCAATGAAAAGGCCTTCTGATTCCTTTCCTTAGATGAAGACAATGTCTCAAAAATTCCATGTAGTGATATCAGGCACCAAAATTATAATGCCCTCAAACTAAAGAAACAACCTTAATAACAAGTTATTTCAAATTAACTTTAATTAACCTTTAATTCAGCTCTAGTTCAAATTCATTATCTTTTACTAATAGCGATATACTATTAATTTCTTTGTCGTCAATCATGCTAGAAAGTAAAACCTCAGACAACAATGGCAGCACTCTATTTTGAAGTATAGTGTGAATATTACGTGCACCTGAGCCTGCATTTTGGCAATTAGCAATAATATATTCAATTACATCGTCATTATAAATTAACTCTGCATTGTAGTGTTTTTTAACACGTTTAATTATTTTATTTATTTGAATAGCGGCAATCTCAGTAAGAATATCGTCACTTAATGGAATGTAAGGTATTACATTAATACGACCTAAAAATGCCGGTTTAAATGAAGCAAGTAAATCATCTTGTAATGCCTTTAATAAACCTTTGATGCTTGGTTTACTTTCTTCGTCTTCAAATAAGCTCATTGTGGTATCTGTGCCCACGTTTGAGGTCATAATAATGATTGTGTTTTTAAAGTCGATATCGCGACCTTCACCGTCTTTAATTGTACCTTTATCAAACACTTGATAAAAAATATCTTGTACGCCTGGGTGTGCTTTTTCCATCTCATCCAAAAGTACAACACTGTATGGCTTTCTTCTTACAGCCTCGGTTAATATTCCTCCCTCACCGTAACCTACATACCCTGGAGGAGAGCCAAGTAATAAAGAAACTTTATGTTCTTCTTTAAACTCTGACATGTTAATTACCGTGACGTTTTCTTCACTACCATACACTTCTTGGGCTAGCGAAAGTGCAGTTTCTGTTTTACCCACACCGCTTGGCCCTGCTAACATAAATATACCGTTAGGACGGCTTTCATCTGCTAGCTGAGCACGAGATGTTTGAACAACTTTAGCTATTAAATCAAGAGAGTGGTCTTGCCCTACAACTCGTTGCTTCATTTGCTGTGCTAAATTTAAAATGCCATGTATTTCATCTTCATGCATTTTGCCAACAGGTATCCCTGTCCAATCTGAAATAACTTGCGCTATAAGCTCTTCATTAACCTGCCAATGAACCATATTATGTTCAAAAGAGGCTAGCTTCTCTTTACTAAGTCTTAGCTTATCGAGTATTTCTTGTGATGACTCTTCATCTTGAGAGTTAATAAGCTCTAAAGCTTGATTAAGCTCAGCTACAATTTCTTTTTCAGCACTAAATTGCTCATTTAACGGCGCTAATCGCTCTTCAATTGTAATTAGCTCTGCTTTTAATGTGTCTAGTTGCTGTGAATGATCTAAACCCGTTTTTTGCTCTCTGTTAAGCATTTTTACTTGTGTTTCTATTTCGCTTAAGCGATTTACAAGCTGCTCTATAGTATTTGGAGTAGATGCTTGGCTCATTGCAACACGTGCACAAGCTGTATCTAGTAATGCAACGGCTTTGTCTGGGAGCTGCCTTGCAGTAATATATCGGTGTGATAAGTGCACTGCGCCTTCAAGTGCTTGCTCAGATATAAACACTTTGTGGTGTTTTTCCATTACAGGCACTAAGCCTCGTAACATTGCCACCGCTTTTTCAGGGGTTGGCTCTTCAACTTTTACAACTTGGAATCGGCGTGTTAATGCGGCGTCTTTCTCAAAAAACTTTTTGTATTCAGCCCAAGTAGTTGCAGCTATTGTGCGTAATTCACCACGCGCTAAAGCAGGCTTTAATAGATTTGCCGCATCATTTTGACCCGCTGCACCACCGCTACCAATCATGGTATGTGCTTCATCAATAAACAAAACAACCGGATTTACCGCATTTTTTACTTCATTGATAAGCGATTTAAGGCGATTTTCAAATTCCCCTTTCATACCTGCACCAGCTTGTAATAGTGCTAAATCTAAGCTGTGAATTTTTACATTTTGTAATACGGCTGGTACGTCTTTTTGAGCAATTCTTAATGCTAGCCCTTCAACAACAGCTGTTTTACCTACGCCCGCTTCACCAGTTAAAATTGGGTTGTTTTGGCGGCGTCTGGTTAAAATATCAACCATTTGACGAATTTCGAAATCACGACCAAGAATAGGGTCTATTTTTCCAGCGAGTGCTTGGGCAGTTAAATCAACAGTAAATTGATCTAAACTTGGAGTTTTAGAACCAACATTTGCTTGAGTTGACGCATTTTGTACTGAATGGTTGCGCTCTTGAGATTGCGCAACTATTTCAGGCCATGCATGAAGCAATTGACCAGGCTCTATTTTATTAAATAACTTACTACAACGTGTTACTAAGCTAGATAATGTATCGTCTTTAGTAAGGGTATAAATAACGTATGCACTACGAATTTGATTATCTGTAAACTCAATGCTGGTACTTAACCAAGATTGCTTAAGAAGACTCGTAACATGCACTGACAAACTAGGAGATGACTCACTACCCGTTTTAAACGACTCTAATGATTGATTTAAATCCTGTTGAACTTTATCAATATCTATATCGAACGAGCCAAAAATTAGTCTAACATCATCTAATTGCTGCTCAATCATTGCAAGTAACCAATGCTCAAGTTCAACCGTGAAATGACTGCGACTATTACATATAGCAACAGCACCTTCTAGGCTTTTTCTGCAATCAGGACTCAGTTTTTCAACTAGTTTATTCAGTGTCATCGAAGACATACTTTTTTCCTTTTAATTTTAATTATCCCTTAAACGATAACTTAGTAGGGTTAGATTTTAATTTGTTATCTTGTACAGATAAGAAGCTATTAGCGCCTAACTGACACTCATTTTTTGAAAGTTTAGCGGCACCTAAATTTTGAAAATTTGACTCAATGACTAAGCGAAAGTTAATAGCATTTCCTACATAGTCTTTTGTTATTTGATTCGCTATTTCGAAAAGCGGACCTTTGGGCAAAAGTTGTTTTGCTTTATCTGGATCATCTGATTTTATGTGGATTTCGATATTAGAAGATACGTCCCATACTTTATTTCCAATCATGGTATCAACACCTAAACGGGCGTGCTGGCCTTCATATAATGCCTGGCTTGCTAAACGGGTTTGTTCTTGCTCTTTTAACTCGTGCCATTGGCCAACCATTTGTTTGATTGATACATCACAACCTAGGTATGACGAAAGTACATTTTTTAAATCAAATGCATTTCTAATTTTACGGCTATATAAACCTGAAAAATGCAGTTGGTGCTCGTTATAGCCACCACTTAATAAACCAAGTATTTGTGTGTATGGGTCTTTGTTTTTTTCTTTATTAACGTGATTAAGCGAAGGCTTATATTTTTTCCAAGCGCGGTAATACAGTGAGACTAAACGATGATTAAACATGTCGTAAAAGTCACGCATGGTTGTATCTTTATAGCGCAAACGCTGCATCACAAGTTCGCTATAAAACTGGGGCAAAGCGCCTGAACAACCCGTCAGTCCCATAAAAGAAACCTGCATAGTTACTTTATGCATACCGTCTTCAAAACCAGTTTCTTCTAATTTGGTAATTGCATTACCTGGATAACCAAACTTTTGGGTAGCTGTAAACTTAATCAACTCTTGCTTTGGATTACTGTCGTAACCGACATGTCGATAATCTAAGCCACGCTTTTTTAGCTGATTTTCAATTATGAAAACAGCTTTATAAAAGTCAATTTGAGAAGCTTGTGAGATTATTTGCTTTATCATAATAACGGACAGTCACCCACTCTTGCAGGCCATTGATAATAAATTTGTTCTTGCTCTTTAAGCCTTAAACTTAAACGCGTGTAGCTATTTATTGCTGCAAATTGAGCAAAAAAGTGATCAAGTATTGATGCAAAGAAGAACATGCCGCTGCCAGAAAAATCATCGTTAGCAAATGTAATTTCAATTTCGCTGCCTGTTGCAAAGCTTACTTTACCTTTTTGAATCACACGGGCAGTTGAGGGCTCTATTACCACTCTATAAATATTATCTATCATGCCTTTAGTTTGTGGTGATGCTCTAAAATCGTATAAACGCAAAACTTCTTTAAGCTTATTACATGCGTCTTCACCACTAAAAGTATCAAGCGTTAAATGATTAACTAACTGCCACCGGGTTGCATCAGCTAATATAGGTCTCACTGCATGAGTAAATGGCGTTAAACATCTTATTTTTTTAATTACATCGCCGCGCTCAGGCATTAATAAACCAAGTTCGTCATCACCAAATGGCATGCTTGCTGGTAGGTTGCGATTACTACAATTTGCGCGCACAGTAAGTACAGAGTTTCCGTCACCATATTCCATCGCACTATTTTCAAAAGTAGCATCAACTAACGATAAAAATGTTTCGGTTCCTGACTCTACATAACCGCCAGCCCAAGAAGCAGTTTCTCGACGAATATGCCAAAACAAATCATCATGTCCATGATATTTAGGATGTGTTTGACCATAAAAAGGCGAAACAATTTGTTTATTGCCTTTATGATCAAATGCAATAACTTCCGATATACCAATTACTTCTGATATTTCCGAGTCCATATAACGCGGTGTTAACTGATATTCATATTCACTGATCTCAGGTCGTATTGGCTCAAGCTCTTGTTCAAATAAGTTTATTATTGGTGTACAGCCTAATAAGAACATATCTTTATCTACTTGCTTTTCAAGCTCAGCAGATTCAGTATCTAGGTAAATATAAATACTACATTTATTAGATTGCTTAGGCAGTGATGAAAGAATGCCTTCAAGCTCAAAAAACCTAAACTTCTCAGGAAAAGTAAAATTTTCGACGAGCAAACGATATCCGGCAGATGAGCGCTGCGAATAAGGAACCACAGCCTCGTTAGAATCAAAGCCCACTGCTTTTAATTGGTTTTTTGACAGATATCTAATACCTTCATCGCCATTGTCTATAGCAATACCAATACTATGTTTGAACAGTAGCTCGTAAACTTTAAGTGTATGATGCCATTGGCCATTGATAAAAATCCGTAATTTTTCAAGGCCGGTTTCTGCAAGCGAAACCCCTTTATACTCACCTGTTAATTCTATTTTGAAAATAGATTTTGCTTTTTCTTGCCAGCGAGGCTTAGGCGCTACAAATGGGCTATTATCAAATTGCACATTTGTTATTTCAACAGGCCAAAGGTAGGTTTCATAACACGTTTGAAATTTACATTGCTTCATTGAGTCAACGTTAGTTTCTACTTCACTTGCCTTTGGTATAACCACCCCTGCCGTAGATAAGTTCTCAGCTTCGAGCTTAACAACTGACATTGATGGGATTGGCGCTTGGTAATCTGGTAACATTTGCCCTAGCAAAGCATCCGTTAACTCCGGGAAACTATCGTCGAGCTTTTGCCTTATATTGGCAGTTAAAAATGCAAAAGATTCTATTAATCTTGAGACATGAGGGTCTTCAATATGATCTTCACTTAACTTTAAACGCCCTGCAACTTTTGGATATTTTTCAGCAAAGTCTTTACCTAAATGACGCACAAATGCTAATTCACGATTGTAATACTTCAATAACTCATCGTTCATAATGATGCCTCAATAATCTTCATACCCAAGTTCACGGGCTCTACTTCTGAATCAAAACTAATAAACTCTGGCTCAGGGTCGGCGTATAAAAGCGCATTTATTCTTAAATTTAACACTCTGTTTAAAGGCACTTCTTCATCTGTAAACACTTCTACTTCAAGAAACCGTGGCTCAAACTTTAAAATTGTATTTCTGACGGTTTCACACAGTAATGCGCGCCCTTCGTGAGAGCTTACAGACATACTCGAAAAGTCAGGTAAACCATAAGACAAACATGAAGTAGCCAGCTCGGTGTATTGAGTTGGCCATGTATGCCATTGAATTCGAGCATTTAGCAAAGCTTCAATATCTCTGCGCACGTTTTTTCTAAGCTCACTAATAGTGATGCCTTCGGTACGTGATGGCGCATCCTGGAAGTCGGGCTCATCGTCAATGAGCCTATCTATGATGGATGCTTGAAGCTGTTGTTTATGCTCTATCATGGTTGCTTAAGCTGAAATTATGCTGTTTCAAGTGAGCTTATTTTTAAATTTGGGATGGTGATAGCCTCATCATCAACAAACAGCATTTTCATGCCCTTACCAATAATAAATTCATCTTTTAACTCAACCCAATCAGACACTTGACCTAGCTTTTCAAGCTCCGATTCAGAGTTAATATAAACAAGTGGTAAATGAGCTGTACCTGATGGACCATCTTTAATTGTAATTTCAACACGTAACCAAATACTTTCTAATAAAGATTCTACAGGCTCCATTTTTAACGATTCAATTTCGTTAAAGTTTGCTAGATAAAACTCACCATTAGTACCTAAAACCTCTAGGTACGGGTTTAAGCAATCATCAAGATCTCTTGTTGATGCCTCGTCTGTGCTAACTCTTAAAGACTCCATCTCTTGAGCTAACTGAGCTGCTTCGTCGGTTGAGTCTTCTAACAGAGCAACATGCATTTTCAAAAATAGTGTGTCTAACTCATTCGCATCATGAAATAACTTAGGAATGCCTTTACCTTGATAAAAATCTACACGAGATTGCTGAGCACGAATTAAGTGCCTTAAATTTACTGCACCTACTGCAAATTCTGGATTTTTTTGTACCATGAAATCTAGCTGTTTATCGGCTTTTTCAAGTTCACCATTTATGCAAAGTAATTCGGCGTAAATACTTCTGATATCAAAGTTTAATGGCTCATCTTGAAGCTCTGTAGCACAACAAGATAATGCATCAGTAAGTTTCCCCTCGCGAATTAAGCTATGTATTTTTTTCATGACTATTCCTTTATTTTATGATGAGGACTGAGCTCTGTAATTAATTTAATACTGGAGATCATCTGATCTAATTGAAAATGTGGCTGTAATTGTAAAACAGAAAAGTAATGCCCTGGATTGGCTTTATTTTCACTGACTTTTATTCTGGCATTACTTAACGGGTACTTACTTCTTATATGCTCGGAGGAGGAATCTGAAGCCGTTGTATAATTATTTATCCACGCTTGTAGGTCTCGCTCACAAGCTTGTGCCGTGTTATAAGAGCCGACACGGTCTCGAGCTAATAGCTTTAAATAGTGAGCAAAACGAGATACACACAAAATATATTGCAGCATTGAAGATAAGCGCGCATTAATATTAGCGGCGCTTGATTCATAGTTTTTGGTTTTTTGAACCGATGCATTACTATAAAAAACAATGTGTTCTGTATTAGTCACTGATGATGCTGGAATAAAGCCAAGTTCAGAAAATTGCTTTTCAAATTTGCTTGTTACTAATAAGTTTAGTGGTGGCTTTGCTTCTTTTTGATAAGTGTCGTTTGCAAAACTGTCTCTCGCAAGCCCTGTAACCAGACCCTTTGAAATTTTACCCGGCTCAATACCGCGAATGTGCCCAAACCAGCCACTATCGCAATATGCTCTTATTAAGGTAGATACAAATTGATATGCTGCATTGCCCCAAAGCATATCGCTTTCAGGGTCTTTAATTTGTTCTTTAAAGTAAAAATCTTGATGACGTTTTCCATCATTGCTATATGGCGGTCTAACTAATATATGAGGAAGCGTAAGCCCAATAAAACGAGATTCTTCCATCGCTCGAAAGCTTTGCCATTTAGCGTATTCGGGTTGTTCAAACTGGTCAAATAAGTCTGCGTAATAGCCTAAATCAGAAAAGTTATCTGCACCAAATAAGTTAGGAGAAGCTGAGCAAATAAATGGAGAGAAAGCAGCGGCAGCGGTTCTAGATATTTCTTTTATTGTGTCTATGTCATTATAAATTGTGCCTGCTGAGCACATGTTACTAATTTCATAATCACCCACTACTACACCAAATGGCTCGCCACCTGCGCTATCAAACTCACTTTGATAAAGTAGTTGAAAAAATAGGCTTTGGTCAAAATCAATAGCTTTGTTTACATCTTTAGAGAGTGTTGCCCAATCGCAGTTCAATACTTTTATTTTTACTTTATTTTCTTTGTCGTATTGTTCGCTTTGAAGTATCAGCCACCAAAGATTACGCCAACTGGCTTCTAACTTTTGAAATCTATCATTATGAATTATGAGGTTTAATTGTTCTGAAATGAGTTGATCGAGTTCAACAATTACGCGCTGTAAATAAGGACCAAGTGATTCTTTAGTCCAAGATATAGGTGAATCTGAAGAGCCTTCAAGCCATAACAACAAGGCTTTATCTAGGTTTTTTTCGTTTAAAAACCTATCGAGTAAAGCCTCATTATCACTTATTCTAGACTGCGCTTTTTGTACAAAAGCGAAGTCTTGATTTATAAATGAAAACTCTTCGTGATTCATTCTACTGCATTATCCTTAACGCTCGAGATCAGTTAATTAACCGATCTCTGGAATTTTAGCTACAAGGCGTAAAGAAGAAGTAAGCTCTTCCATTTGTAGCCAAGGTCGTAACCATGCAACTGCATTATATGCACCTGGTTGACCTGGAATTTCCTTAACTGATACTTTTGCATCTGCTAGAGGATAACGTGCTCTGATATCTTGACCACCACCCTCAGTCGCATTTACATACGAAAGGATCCAGCGGTTTAACCAAGACTCAACGTCTTCAGCTTCCATAAAGCTACCAATTTTATCACGCGCCATTACTTTTAGGTAATGAGCAAAGCGAGACGTTGCCATAAGGTAAGGTAGACGTGCAGATATTGCCGCATTAGCTGTGGCATCTGGAGTTGAATAAATTTGTGGCTTTTGGCAGCTTTGTCCACCAAAAAATACTGCATAATCTGTATTTTTGTAATGACAAAGAGGCAAGAAACCTAACTTGCTTAATTCAGCTTCACGACGATCTGTAATGCCAATTTCAGTTGGGCATTTAAGATCTGGATCGCCATCATCACTTGTGAAGATATGCGTAGGAAGACCTTCTACTTTACCGCCGCCTTCAGCACCACGTATTGCAGTACAGAAACCGTATTGAGCAAATGCTTTGGTCATATTTGTTGCCATAGCGTAGGCTGCATTACTCCAACAGTAATCACTGTTATCAGTACTTACTGAACGGCCATCTTTTGGTTCAACTTCAAACTCTTCATAGTTAAATTCTTCAACTGGTTTAGAAGCCGCACCATAAGGTAGGCGAGATAAGAAACGAGGCATAGTTAATGAAACAAAACGCGAATCATCGCTGTCTCTGAATGAACGCCACTTAGTGTACTCTAGAGATTCAAATACTTTTTCTAAATCACGTGGTTTGGTTAGCTCTTCCCAGTTATCAAAACCAAATAATGATGGCGATGAAGCTGAAATAAATGGACAGAAACCAGCGGCTGCAACATTAGACATTAGACTTAATGTTTCAACATCTTCAGGGTGATTAGTAAACTCAAAGTCACCAACGATAGTACCGTATGGTTCGCCACCTGGAGTACCAAACTCAGACTCATAGATTTTTTTGAATGTTTGGCTTTGGTCAAACTCAACAGCTTTGCTCAAATCTTTATGAAGTTCTTTTTTCTTCATATTTAGCATACGAATTTTAAGTGTAGAGCTTGTCTCAGAATTCATTACTAAATGGTGCAATCCACGCCAAGAGCCTTCTAACTTTTGAAACTCTTCGCTGTGCATTACTACACTTAGCTGTTTTGAGATCTTTTGATCGATTAATTGAATTGCTTCATTAAACGTCACTGTCATGTTTTTGTTCCACTGAACAGTCCCTTTTAAGGCTTCTTCTGTCAGTGTTTTAAGTAACTCTTCTGCACGGCTTGCATCGGTTTGCTTAGTTGCGCCAATAGCTTGCTCTAATAGTGAAGACGTTGCTTCTGAGGTAGACTCTAATTCAGTACTTAGTTGCTCTGTACTCATTTTTCAGTCTCCTCTATTTTAAGCTCTTTTGCGATTGTATCTAAGCTTGCTGTGTTGCTTAGTACTTCTTCAAGCACGTTTTCTAATTCTTCAGAGCGGTCAATCTTAGTCATTAAATCGCGTAACTTGTTACGTGTTTCCATTAATTTACGTAATGGCTCAACCTGATTTACAACAGCTGCTGGTTCAAAGTCATCAATCGATTTAAAGTTAAGTTTTACTTCAAATTCAGAACCATCATCATTAAGCGTATTATCAACTAATAATTTTAGTGAAGGGCTCATGCGCTTTAAAACGTCATTAAAGTTTTCACGATCTATTTGCACAAATCGTCTATCTTTAAGTGGTTTTAATGCTTCTGTGTTATCACCAGAGAAGTCGCCCATAACACCAACAACAAATGGTAATTCTTTTTTTACTGCAGTGCCTTCAGTTTCCACATCATAAGTGATGTGTACGCGAGGCTTACGAACTCGTTTTAATTTATCATGGATACTCATAGAGAACTCCTTTTACTTATGTTTCAGTTTCGCTGATTTTAATGCCAGACAACTTAAAGTACCCAGTCCTAGCATCACTATCTGTAATTAATTCATTTAATAATTCAGGCAGCGACAATTCGCTCCATCGAATTACTTGTTCTATGGTGTAAGACATAGGTGAGTGCGGCTCTGTTTTTCTAAAAAAAGTAGCGATTTCTTTGAGTTTATTAATCGCACTTTCTCTTGAGTTAATTTCGTGATTAACTTTTACAACTTGCTCTGTAACACTTTGACCGTCGTCGTCTTCACTTTGAACCACTTCTTGCACTTCGTTTAATGCAGCTTTTGCCTTATCAGCAGCTTCAAGCTTATCTGCAGCAACATGCTCAACAGCAGCAAGACTAACTGCTAATGCTTGTTTTATATTTGATGTTGGCTGTGGCTGTCCAGTTACTCTATCCAATACTTCGCTTAATAAAGCAAATTGCTCAATCGCGTTTTCAATGTCTTGTTTTAAAGTAACAAAGAATTCAGTACTTGTTTCTGCAGCACTTCTTTCAATGAGCTCATAGTCAACAGCACCTAAATTAAGCTTTTTCTCTCTTTTCTCATCTGTTAAACGAGAAATATCATAGCCTTGCTGATATTCCCAAAAAGAATATGACTCCATACTGGCGCTATCGGTCAGATAGATACTTTTTATCGGGATTATTAATGTACCTTCGCCTGCTGAACCATTAAGGCCAACCAATGCAGATACTTTGTCTGACACTTCATCATCGTCATCGAGTGACGGGTATAATTCATCAAAATAATTGTCGAGCAAGTTATGAGCAACTTTAAAACCAAAAGCTAAGCCTTTGAAGCCATGAATTCGACAAAGTGCTTCAATAAACCAAGCTAAATATTCGATATCTTTGCTTTGTGTTTTTATTGCTTTGCTACATTGCTCTAATAAAGGAAGCCAATCTCTTGCTAGTGAGGAAATACCTTCTTCATCCACTAATGCATTTCTTTCTGCTGCGCGAAGCTGGTTTCTTAAATCTTTTAAGGCGTAATAAGTCGACGTAGGCGAGACATCTGAGCGAGGATCAATACCTGCAACCTCGGTGTCTGAAATAGGGGAAATATACTCTTCAAATAAAAACATTCCGTCGTCCTAATAATTATCCATAAAACTCCAATAAAGCGGAGCGGATTTCATATTACATTCTTTATAATAAATTACAAGCCTAGTTACAATTGAGTTTAAACCTTAATTATTGCCTTTATATAAACAATTAAAATTTAATATACTTATTAATTAATAGATGTAATTAAAGTAAAAACTCAAATATAAAATACAAACCAAATTTTTTAAATTAAAATCGTTATTTAGAAAAAAGCGGGATAGTAGCTTCATCTTGAATGTTGAATGTTTCTGATTTATGACCAGCGTATCCTTCATCGTACTTAATTAAAATACAGGTCACATTATCTCTTGCACCTCTAACTAATGATGAATGCATAAGCGCCATACCAGAATCAATAATGCTACTAGGCTCTAGTGATAAACATATGTCTTCATCAGACAACTCACCGGTGAGCCCATCTGAACAAAGTAAAAATATATCGCCCGTTTTTACTTCATTTTGAATAACGTCTACTTTTACATCCGCAGTTACACCCACAGCTCTTGTGATTACATTTGATAATGGATGTGTCTTGGCTTCTTCTACTGAAATAATCCCTTCATCAATTAAATCGTTTACTTGGCTGTGATCTCTCGATATCTGTTTAAGTTGACCATCTCGAAGCATATAAGCTCTGCTATCACCAACCCACAAAACATAGTACTTATTATTTTTAAGAAATAAGGCAGTAACTGTACTTCCTGCGGTTTTGCTACCTAAATATTGGGCGCTATATTCGTTTAATTGCCTATTCGCATCTTCAATGGCTTCAACTATGTGAGATACTTCAAGCTTCTCAAGTGGTAGCTCTTCAACTTTTGCTCTTATTACATCTACAACAAGCTGACTGGCAACTTCACCTGCTTCGTGACCTCCCATCCCATCTGCGACAACCCATAAGTTATGGTTATTTATCTCTACATGCGCATCTTCGTTAAGCTGCCTCACAGCGCCTCGGTGGGTAATTGCATAACTTGTACTAAACTTGCTAATCACTATTTTTTACCTGTGTAAAGTTCCATTCCCAGTGTTTCCACCTTCCATCTAACATTGCTGCAACTTGATTTACCGCAGGCAAGCCAGGCGTTATGAGTACCATAGGTTTTATATTATAAGAGCCATGTGTCCACCAAACGCTGTAATCACCGTGTTTTTTTAACAAAAGAGCATGCATTGCATCTTGGAGGGCTTGACTTGATAACTCATCACCTGAGAACTCAAATGCTTCTGCACTTTTATTTTTATCTACAGAATTTAAAAAACTAACCTGCTTTTTAACTCCTGCTATAGAGCTTAGAGACTTAGCAACCTCTTTACGCCAAGAAAATAAATCAACCGAACTATCAAGCACTTTTAATACAGTGTCTTCATACTCTAAAGAAAACACACCTGAGTTTAAAACATCAATAGGTGCAAATTCTAATGTGCTAGCAACTGTGAAGGGATAGTGCCTACCTACTGCGTCCATACTCGGTAATAGAGTCCCCATAACACCTTTGTCACCAACAATGTTTGGCGATAATGCAAAGTGCCATACTGGTCCAATTAAGTAATTATCTTGCCATACTTCACCTAGCTGTTCTTTACTCACTGCAATGGCTGCTTGCAGCCACTGCTCCCAATGCTCTGAAAATTCTTTCGAAACGCTATCTTGTACAAAATCACCTAAACTAGGTACCTTGCCAAGATAACCAATATTTATAATCGGGTCGGACATGAAAACTTCTCTACACTTTTATTCCAAAATGGATGCCTGATTGATTTAGGCAATAACTCGACTTTCGCATTGTTTCCCATGAGTGAAAAATGTAACTCTAAGTCTTCACGTGTTTTTGCTCTTTTAGCACTTAACTCGTCTAACATGCGATATAGCGACCATTCACCTTGGTAAGTTGTATTTATAGAACGACCACCATTTGGAGGAGTAAATACAATTCGTGTTTTACTCTGGCCACTTGCTCCAGGCCATACAAAATTTGTTACCCTAAGTGGACCATGCCTGTAAGTCATTGACTGACCGTCAATTTCGAGCATAAAGCTAGAGATGGTGCGGTCTAATTCTAATGGTTTTAAGCCAAACTCAATTCTTGGTGTTGCACTTCCGCCATCAAAAAAGACTGTTTGAATTTGATTTGCCAGTTCAAACATCGCTAATGTATCTCGGCTAATACCTATATCTTTTTCAAATTTCCATGGCGTTGAGCTCATATCTACACTTGGCGCAATATAATTGGTGAAAAAGCTATCAATTGTTCCACCTGGGCCGAAAAATCGAGTAAAATCTTTCATATTCACTTCTTTATCTGCGTATGGAGAAAACGGATAACGGCCAACAATTGCAGCGTTATATTCGCGTAGCACCTTACTTTTCCACATCTCGTTTAAATGTCTGTTGGCACTATTTTTAGTTATGTTACTAGTATCTCTACTTATATCTAACAGCCAACTATTAAACGGGTA
Source organism: Pseudoalteromonas sp. Z1A2 (assembly GCF_011378755.1). Classification (NCBI taxonomy): domain Bacteria; kingdom Pseudomonadati; phylum Pseudomonadota; class Gammaproteobacteria; order Alteromonadales; family Pseudoalteromonadaceae; genus Pseudoalteromonas; species Pseudoalteromonas sp. Z1A2. Next base: position 320,150 of record NZ_WTKX01000001.1, read on the forward strand.
AGGTAAATCTCGACTTTGAAACTCAAGCTGACGAATAAAGCTAGGCTTACTTTTACCGCTAATTTGGTCTTTAATTGACGACTTTAATTGATCGCCTCTATCAAGTTTGGTTAAGTAAACGTTTAACTCTCTTAGATTTTTCTGAATATTATCTAATTGTTGAGCATCAATTTTTATTACATCTTCAAAGGCTTCTTCAACTTGGTGACCCGGTAATTTAATATCAAATTTAGGGGCTTCGTCAGGTAAAAATCGCTTGATACGATTAGCTTTGGTTTGCATAGCTATTTCAGCAGCATTTGCTGCAACTTTACCTGCAGCCTTTTGGTTATCAGATACTGGTAATTTAGTTAGCTGCACATTTTTTTGTACTGCAGTGATAATATTTTTAATAGGCGCTTCAGAGCCTGCTAAGACATCAGTAATATTAACTCCCTCAGCCGGAGAGCTATATTGATTCAGGCTCAGATCATCAATAAATGATTGCCAATAATAAATATAATCTTGAAAGTATCGCTGCTCTAGCTTCTTCTCAATCTCATCTTTAGAAATATCGTAAGTGCCCGTTGCCTCTTCACCATACACCCAGCTACTTGCCATTAAATTGCCAAGCATTTTACTTTTCTCAACATTAAAAATGCCGTGAAAACCATTAAATGTATATAAGCCAGGGATACTTCGCGTAAGCTCACCGTCATTTCTAAAAGTAAATTTTTGCGCACTTTCAAAACTAATAATGTCTGTAAGCCTAAATGGCGGAATACTGCTATCTAGGAAGTCGGCTTGTAATCGTTGATATGCTCGCTCAGCAATTGGTAGCTTAGTTAGCTCAGCTCGCGCAACACGTACTGCTTGATTATCAATTTCAATTTGGCTAACACCGTTTTCAAGTAATGTAGCTACATGCTCCATCAGCTCTACTCTGGTTTGCATATTTTTATCGCCTGGTAAGTTACGCTCTAAATAAGCGTTAAACCAAACCGTTATATCTTCACTTTCAAAGTATTCAGGCTGAAACAACATGAGGTAACACTTAAGTGTTTCGTATAAATAACTTAAGTGCTCAGGATGAGCTTCCATTTCTTTAATTAAGGTACTTGCAATAAACGGTTCTAAATACGTTTGTAATGAACGGTCGTAGGCTTGTGTAGAAGCCATTTTTATTTCATTTAGTTTATCAAACCCAATTGATTTAGACTCTTGTGTATTAACAAGTTCAGGGTTGCTTGCAGGTAAGTTTCTAAGAGCCTTTAATCTATCGTTTAGTACTAGTAAGTTATTACGGTCAAATGAGGCTGTATCAAGTTCTTGGTACGTTGCAATCGCATCTTCAGTCTCTGAAATTAAGTTACTATTCCAAGCAAAACTAAAGTACCACGATGTTGAAAAACCAAGTAAAGCTATGCATGCAAGCGTTATGCTACCAACACGAAGCCATTTATTTTGCTTGTCATGATGTTTGTTAGTACTTGCTAAGTTTTGCTCTGGAAAAATTACACCTTCTAATACATTCTTTATAAAAAAGCTTTTAGATTGGTTAATGTATCCAGATTCGCCTGCGTTTGCTTCGTTTAAAAAACTAGATGGCGTACCTTCTTGCGTTGCACTTGTGAGGTAAACACCACGAAACATTGGTAGTTCTTCGTATGCATTAGGAGTGAATATTTCTTTTAAAAAAGCATCTCCTACACCTTGTAAAACACGAAGCTGCCTAGGGAATTCAAATATCTTAGCGCGAATTTCTTCGTTTCTTTCATTAATTAATCTACGATTTAACATTTCAGTTAATTTAGAAATTAATGAGTGAAATTCTTTGTTGAAAGCATCTACTTGCGTGTCTTTATCTAAATCAAGTTCAAAGGTTACGCCCCAAACCTGCTCACACTCTTCTTCTGTTAGTTCGCCAAAAAACTCTCTAAAACCTTCAATTAAATCAACTTTAGAAAAAATAACGTAAACAGGAAAGGTCATACCTAATTGGCTTTGCAGTTCTTGTAAGCGCTGTTTAATAGCGCGAGCATGTAGGTTTCTCTCAGTTTTGGTCTGGCTCATAAGCTCAGAAATACCCATACTGATCATTACACCATTAATAGGCCTAAGTGGACGGTACTTACGAAGTAATCCTAAAAAGCCTTCCCATGCACGTGAATCATGCTTTGCATGGCTGCTTTGCGTTGTGTAGCGCCCAGCTGTATCAATTAAAACTGCTTTATTGGTAAACCACCAATCACAATTACGAGTACCGCCAACACCATGAACCAAGTCAACACCTAGCTTGTCTTTTAGCGGGTAATCAAGTCCTGAGTTATGAATAACGGTAGTTTTACCAGCCCCTGGTGGGCCTATCATTATGTACCATGGCAACTGGTAAATATTTTTACCTTTGAACAGCTTTACGTCTTTTAAATGATCGATAGCTTCGTTCATTCGCGTTTTAAGCGTAGTAATTTCTTCATTTACTTCAGAGCTATTTGTATCGTTATTACTATCAATTAACTCATCAGCCATTTTTTCGTCTCGTTTGCTTTGTTGCACAAGACGATAAATTTTAGACACAGAGAAAACCAATAAAACCAATATAATAGTAAACAGTCTTGCTGCAATACTTTGTAGTGGTACATAGTCAGCTATCGCGATTAATGGGCCGCCAAACCAAATTAATAATGATAAAGCTAAAAAGCCGATAATTAGCATTGCCGTACGAGATGTAAGTGCGTAGGTCACTTTTTTTATTTTTTGTGAAAAACTCATTTCAGCCTCTTAAAATAATAAATCGATTTCAATTCGTCGGTTTAATGACCGAGAAGCTGAATCTGAATTACTGGCAATAGGCTCTGCTGCGCCCTTACCTTCGGGCCATAAACGCCCACTGAGGTTTGTACTTTTAGCCATAGAGTTTGCAACTTGCGTTGCGCGCGCTAAAGAAAGGTGCCAATTAGAAGGGTACTTATCAGTTCTAATTGGTGTGTCATCTGTATGGCCGGTTATTAAAATACGTCCTTTGGTTCCTTCAAGGCTTAACGCTAGTTTTTCTAAAATAGGCTGAAATGAAGGTAACAATTTAGAGTCACCTTGATTAAAAAGGCTCTCACTATTAATTGAGATTCTGATCCTATCGATATTTTTCTTTATCGTCACAATCCCCATTTGAATCTCAGTTTGTAATAGCTGCTCTAGTACAAGTAACTGCTGATCTTTTTTATCTACTGCTTGGTCTTCAGCTACAGGATGAATGATTGCAAGCTTGTCACTAACAGCCATAACATCATCATTTAGCTTCATATTTATAAATAAATAAACGGTAAGTAAAAGTAAGCCTAAAACAGAAAAAATAACCCATAATGGCACCTGATTTCTTAATTCTACGCCAGCGGCTACTCTTTGTTTCCAGTTAGGAGAAAGCTTATTATTGATTGGCCCATCTAATTGATTTAATAAGTGATACATTTGTGAGCGGTATTCTTCTACTTTATTGTCACCCACAGTATCTAGTCTGTACTTACCTTTAAAACCTAAATTTAAACAGTGGTATTGCAGCTCTAAAAAGGCTTTGTGTTGCTCAGGCTGGGCCAATGCATTATCAAGTAAAGTATAAAAGTACTCACCGCCAAAAGTTTCTTTATGAAATGTCGAAAGCAAGCTTTCGTCAGCCCATTCCATAGAACTCCATTTAGAGTTTAAAACTGATTCATCTAAAATTGCACATAAACAATAACGAGAGTTTTTGATTACATCTTTTGATAAATTTTGATTACGTAGTTCGACTTCAAAACGTTTGATAGCCTCTACACATCGATGCTTTAACGCAGCTAAGTTAGTCATCTCAACTGATTTTCTAATTGAAATAACCAAAGAGAAACAGTCTGTTGCGGCTTCCATTAATGGGTTTCTAAATATAGAAACCTTTGCATTACTAGGAATACTACTTGCAACAGGCTCAACAGACATGACTGTTTTGTCTGGATCATTATCTACTTGAGGATTATTTGAGGCATCACGCCCTAATCGACCAGGACGTGGTTTTATAATGGTTTCGTCCATTGAAACTCTTCCTTTTAAAAGTTAAGTTCTTATTGCCCACAGGCTTAGTTGTAACTCGGGGTAATTTCCTGACAAGTGAATAGCAATACCACCACTTGAATGAAGTTTTGCCCAATGCTCGCCATGTTTATTTAATTCAAAATAATGAAAACCTGCATGGTAAGGAATTTGACGCGGTGCCGTTGGTAAGTTACTGATTGTAATACCTGGGATTTGATTATTTACTAAATCTCGGATTGTCTCAACACTACCAATTTTAATTTGAGAAGGTAATATCTTACGAAGCTCCTCGTGAGGAACACTGGCTTTAATAGCCAATACAAATTGACCTGAGCTAAGTACTGATTTGTCTTTGAGCGCACCAAAAGAAATACCAAACTTGCTTTGCTCTAACTTTATTTCCGTAGCAGTTTGCTCAATTACATGACTTAAAGATTGGTATAAAAAGTTTATTACTTCACTAAATACCGGGCCTAAGTTTTTATGATCGTACTTAGGTAATTTAGGCACTCTTTTGTTTACGGTACTAAAAGTAGATAACTCACCAGCAAGCTCTATTAGACGAGTATAAAGAACGCTTGGATGAAGATTATTAACTGATAATAAGTTTTCAAAAACAGCGTCATACTTGTTTAATGTTTGCAGCATAATAAAATCAGCTACAGAGGTACTTCCCGCATAACCTTGGCACAATCTAACAGCAATACTCTCTGAGCGCTGCTTGATCATTGAGCCAATCTCTCTCACTAAACCAAGTAATGGCTTACACTGACCGACTTTTAACGATGCTGGTATATACTTTGGATCGAGCTTAATTTGACCTTCACTGCTAACTTCAACAATGCGTGCAAGTGGCAATAATATATAGCCTGCATGGTCGTCTGATGACAATACTAGCTTACTAAATACCTTAGCTACTTGAATAATTTCTTGAGCTTGTGCACCTAAAGAGTCATCACTTACAGATAAGTCGTTTAGTTTATAACGCGTAACAATATCCTCATCTAAAGATGAAATATTAATACCACTGGCTTTTAGTGCAGGAACCGCTAAATAAATTATTTCATCATAAACATCTTTGCCCACCACTAAAGGCTCAGGCAAAGAGGTAGATTGAGGCATATCGATAGGTAGCAAATCAGGGGTAATAGCTGACAATGACTCAATAGCAAATTGGCCTGAGCTTAATAGCTGAGTATCGATACTTATATCAAGTATGCCCCAAGGATCTGCTAAATTCCCATTACAAATTTGCTTAATTAAATGCGAAAAATGCTTATCTGACTGCTGAAAGTGTTGCGGCCTTAAGAACATTCCTTCGGTCCAAGCAACACGAGTGTTATCACTCATTGTACAAATCCTTTTTTACTGCTCTCTCATGTATGTAGCAATTGCTTCAACATTTACATCTATATCGTCATAGCCAGTTGGGTCAACTTCGATTACAGCTCTCCATCGTGCTTGATCGATATTTCTGTACGCGACAACAACACCAACATATCGTGTATTGCGGTTTAAGCTCATTTTATATTTTTGAACAGAGTTTGGCTGTAATTCTAATTCATCTTTTTTTAATAAGTCCGGGCCTAATAGTTTTTCAGGTGTTTCATACAGGCTAAAGAAATCCTGAGTATCAAAAATTGTTCTCGAGCTAAGCTCAAAAATTTTCATTACTACCGGTGAAGGTCTATCTGACGTGTCTGGATTTACATTTTTAGACACATTAATTTTTAGATCCGTAGAAGGAGGCACAAACTTATTAACAGTTGAACAACCCATGGCTAAAAACAGTAAACTGAAACTCATTAAAAAGAGCTTAAATTTGTTCATTATCTACTTTCCTTTCTAGAACGATTCTTTAATTCTATCGTTGTATGCTTTTAAGAAATCATCTGACAACGCCATAGCTCCCTTACTATTTACATCATGAGATAACTCATCATATAAATTTTTGTATAGCTTCCAGCACTTAGCCTCTGTTTGACCAGGGATGATTTTTAATACGTTAGAATTATCATTTATTTGTTGATTTATATGTTGGGGAGAAACTTGCTCTAACATCCCTTTTAATACGCCGTCAGCTCCTGCTAATAAAGCATGTTCATGTCTTCGCGTATCAACAAAGCTTTCTTTGATTGATTCTTGAGACGACAGGAAGCTTGCACTATTTCTGATGAATAAATTCTGAATAACGTCATCAATATCTGCCGAAAACTTAATTGGGTTATTTTGTTGAGTTTGAAACATCGTTTGGTTTAAACGTAATTGGTTTTTTACAAGCGCTCTTTGGCGAAGAGACTCCATCAACTCGGTCAGTAATAGATTTAACCCTTGGCCCATTTCAAACCAAAGTTCTTGTGAGTTTAATGAATTTTGTAACTCAGCTTTAACCCCCAGCCCGTTTAAAAAAGCATCAGTTAAAGCGGTATCTTCACTAAGCGATGTTGGATTTTTTTGCACTACTGGTTTAGGAGCAGGCTTTACTGCTTGAGGTTTAGTTACAGGCGTATCTAGTACTGGTGTATTAACTGAAGTTTGCTGCTCAACAGCTGGTTTTTGTTGTGGTTTACTTACAACAGGTGCTTGTTGAGTTACAGCTTCTGGGTTCATTAAGTGAGCAAGCTCATCCCAGTTTTCCGGTATTTGGTTAGCTGAATTAAGGTCACTGGCCTGAGTCATAGAAACTGCAGGCATAGACTCATCCATTATTGATTCATTAAAGTACTGTTCTGGCTCAGAAAAATGCTCCGTAGGATGCTGATAAGACCTTTCTGGCTCTTTGCTAATACTAGCTGCAGCGCTTAAATTACCATAATCGGTGTCAGCTGTTTTTTCATTAGTCGCTAATTTTACCTCTATCTGAAAATCACCCACAGTGATCGTATCACTATTTGACAAGCGTTGTTTATTGCCTTGACCTAATGGAGCCACACCAAAATTTACAAAAGTACCATTTGTAGATGTATCGTAAACATAAAAAGAGTCGCCCTCTTTAACTATGCGTCCGTGCTTACTAGAAATGATTTTTTCAGGATCAGGAAAATGCCAATCACATGCTTCTGAACGGCCAAATATTAGAGAGTCTTTTACTGTTTTAGTTGCTTCAATTTCTGGAGAGAGTCTATGATAACTAGTGATGTTTAGTATCAGTTCCATTTGATAAGTTAGTCCCATAAATCTACATTCCCATTAGGATAAAGTAGAAGAGAAACTATTGTCAACATTGAAATTAATATATAAAAATATACTCAACCATACAAAAGCTCAAATTTAAATAAATTAAATTAAACAAAACCTCTATAAAAAAGCCCTTTCAAAGCTTACAAAAGATATTTTGTATGTTCCCATTTAAAAAAATTGCTATTTAATAATTAGCATTACATTTTATTCATTTTAAGCCCCTAGAAGTGTTATAAAACAATGCCTGTAGGCTTACACTGTTTATAAAAATAAACAGTAAATAAACGATATTTCAATAATTAATATAAAAGCCCTTAATTTTTTAAAGTTTTGTACGAAAGTTCTGCTTTAGAAACATTGCTAAGTTGGCTAATTTTTGTAAAAATACAACGCTTATCAAAGGGAGAATTGATAAAAATAAAAAACTCACCTTTGCGATTATTTTAATATACACAATAAAAGGATTTATAATGAGCGGTGTCAACAGTTCTAATGATAAAACGCAGATAGCTTCGCTTGACTCAAATCTTCGCACGTCAAAAGCAATAAATAAATTAAACCTTATTGGTAAAAAAGTATCCGATCGCTACTTAGTTGAAGAACTTATTGGCCAAGGTGGCATGTGTTACATTTACCGAGCCAGAGATTTATTTTTAGAAAGTGCGAGTCGTCCTGAAGTTTTCGTAGCGATTAAAGTATTATTAGAAGAGTTTTCTCATTCTGAAGAAGCTATTTCACTTCTTAAGGATGAAACAACTAAAACACAACAGCTCTCCCATCCAAATATTGTAAAAGTATATTCTGCAGGTTCTGATAACGGTTTACATTACGTAACCATGGAATTAGTAGAAGGCGAAACGCTAGAGCAAATAATTAAACGCAACAAACCCTCTGGAATGGTTTTCAAAAAAGCGAGCGTGATTCTTAATCAACTTGCCGATGCTTTAATTTATGCCCATTCTCGTGGCGTCATTCATAACGATTTAAAGCCATCGAATATAATCTTCGATTCAAATGGTAGCCTCAAGGTACTTGACTTTGGTATTGCTAAACACAAAACCATTGAAGATGCCTATGCAGTTAATAGTGAATCAAGCCTAGGCACTGTAGGTGGTTATACGCCAACCTATGCAAGTCCTGAACAATTAAAAGGTGCTGCAGCATCCGTTAAAGATGACGTTTTTTCTTATGCGTGTATTGCCCTAGAGTTATTAAGTAGCAAACATCCATATAATCGTGTTGCAGCAGACACACTCCCTAAAGATACATCGGCAAAACGTCCTAGTAACTGCCCTTTATGGTTATGGGGCACACTTAATAAAGCAATTTCTTTAGATGCAGCAAAAAGAACTGATTCGTTAAAGCCTGTTTTAGATAAGCTTCAAAGTAACTTTAAACCGGCAATAGCACTTGCAGCCAGTACTGTTGTGTTAGCCCTTTTGGCTGGTCAGTACTATCTATCAAATACAAATAATATAAAGCAGCTTGAAGCAAAATTAGATAATGCAAAAGCAATTAACCAACAAGTAGAAACATGGATGTCTTGGGATGGGCCGGAGATTCTAAACAAGCTTGCAGAAATTCCACCTCAATACGAGGTATTAAAACAGGGATTATTAAGATCTAATCAAGCTAATATTCTACAAAGTTTTGATTACAGAGCGAATCAAATCAATACAAGCGCTAACAAGTTTAAAGACTTTGATGAAACAATTAATGTTTATAGTAAAGCCTTGGAGTATTACCCAGATTCAGAAAAGCTATCGGTACAACTCGAAAGCATTTTAAGAGAGCGTCAATCAATAATCTCAGATATTACTTCTCGTATTGATTTGTTACTTGAGCAATCTCGCTATAGTGAACTAGACAATAATAGTATTCCACAATTAATCAATGATTTAAGTGTAGTCGATAGCACCTACGTTTATCGCCCGTCTGAAGTGCATTTTGATAACTATAAACTTGCCTTAGATAAAGCGATTGAAGAAGATGATGTTATCACGCAAAAATCTTTACTTAATGTTGGTAAAGCTATTTTCACCAATAATCAAAAAAATGAACTTGGCTTTGCAGACCTTCTAAAAAGAGAGTCGGCGATAGATGCTTTAACGCTTTACCAAAAGAAAGTAAACCTAGGTGAACCAGCTGATTTTCCTACTGAAGATGCCGTCGTATTTTACGGTCCTAGATTTGATAGATACACACAAAAACTAGAGACGATTGAAGAGTACAGAGATTTATTAGATTTTGAAGAATTAATCAATACCGAGTCTGCAACATTACCTAAAGACTTTTCATTACTCGTTTCTTTAAAACAAGAATTATCTAGACGTTATATCACTATGGCAAATACGTTAATGAAAAGAAAGATGTACCGTACAGCAGAGCAACTAGTTGAAAGAAGCGAAGCTATTACTCAGTCTCTTGATAATGTAATGCTTTAAAAAGCTATTTATTGCGAGAGCATCACCAAATAACTAAAAATATATTAAACTAACAAACGTTTTGTTTTAACAAACGAAGGTCAAGGACGACGGGTTGAGCGATCATTTTGCATAAACTCCTCCAAGATTTTTCGTAATTATCACTATTTAAATGAGTTTATGGAGTACCTATGAAAAAGATAAGCGCACTAGCGGCATTACTAATACTAAGTGGTTGTTCAACTACATCGTCTGTAGATGAAACGCAGCAACTTGCAAAAGAAGAAGCAGTTCAAGTACAAGAAGAAATTGTCGAAGCTGTAGCACCTATTTCATTAACTGTAATCACTAACCCTAGTGATGCACGCGTACGCATTATGAACATTGCGCCTGTGTACCAAGATGCCATTGAACTTAAAGAAGGTAAGTACGACGTTGAAGTAAGCAAGCCAGGTTACTTAACTTACCGCAAGTGGGTTGTAGTCGATAAAAAGACAATTTTAACAGTAAATTTAGATGAAGTAGCAGCAACTGAAGCGGCTAACTAGTCCAGTATCTAAACTTTAATTATGCCTTTAAACATTTCACATGTATTAAAGGCATAATTTTAAACTACCCCAAATAATATAATAAACTCCCCACAGCCCCTACATTTATTAAAATACATAACCACAACACCACTATAAAACGCCGCTTTTGCGATTTATGACGAAGTAATTGTTGAGCAAGTAATGCCCCCGGCCATCCTCCAAATAATGCAAGTAGTTGCAGTGTGCGCTCTGGCGTGCGGTTTACTTTTTTATGTGAAGAGCGCTTAGCTTGTCGCTTATCCCACGCGTACATTAAAAAAGTGATAGCACTTAATACACTTATATAACCAGGTACATATATAGGTATATAAACAGGTAAGTATTGCAGTAGGTAAGCCTGCCAAATGGCGGCTAAATAAAGTAATGAGAATGTGATTAATATTTTCTTTATCAATTATCGCCTATACTTGGCATTGGTATTACAAAAACAAGAGCCAAATTATGACATATTTTAAAGCGATATTCTTAGTGTTATGCTTATTAACATTTAGTAGCTATGCATCCGATACATCCACCAACCTTGATAAAGAACTTGCCGTATTTAAGCCCTATTTAGGAACTTGGCAGGCTGACTTTAAAGTACCTGAAGGTGCTAAAAAAATACAAGATGTTGGCCGTTGGGAGCGTGCTTTAAACGGTAAAGCGATACATACCAAGCACTCTATTAATGAAGGTGAGTATGGCGGCGAGTCGATGATTTTTTACGACAGTAAAAAAGAGTCTTTGGTATTTTACTATTTCACAACAGCAGGGTTTTATACAAAAGGGACTATGAAAGTCCTCAGCCCCACTCAATTTGTAGCTTATGAAGATGTAACTGGTAGCCAAGATGGTATTACAAAGGTTAAATCGATGAGTGAACTAAAAGACGATAAATTTATTGTATCGACCTCTTATTTAAAAAAGGGTGAGTGGACAAAGCCCGAACAACGTATTTATACACGCAGTACAAAAACGGTTAAGTTTAAATAGCTGTGATTTAAAAGTACAAAAAAGGCAGCCTAGGCTGCCTTTTGTCATTTATAAAACCGTATTTATTTTACGTATTTTTTAAATGCAGCGTCTACTGGTGTATCAGCAAGGTGATTAGTGTAGTTGCTCATTACTTTTTGAGACAAGCCTACAATAATTTCAAGTAGCTGTTGCTTAGCGTAACCTGCGGCAAAGAATTTTTCGATTTGCTCATCGCTGATCACGCCACGTTCACGTGTCATTGCAAGTGTAGTTTCACGAAGAGTTTCTAGCTTAGGGTTTTCAAGTGGTGTTTTGTTAACAAGTGCGTCAACAATACCTTGATCAACCTTCATTGCCGCTGCAATGCCACTGTGAGCAGGAACACAGTAATGACAGTCGTGCTCTACGTTAATTGATTGCCATACTACTGTTAGCTCTTCTGCGTTGAATGATGTTTTTTGAAACAACTCATGCAGTACTTGGTAACCTTTAAGTAATGTTGGTGCTTCAGCCATTACTGCTGCATATTCTCATGCATCGCGATCACCTAATACTATCTAAGCTGATCACCTAATACCATCCATCAAGATCACTCAATACCATCGATGCC